>JAJXYR010000259.1 GCA_021780475.1 Pseudomonadota bacterium | reverse complement strand
CGCTTCGAACGGCGGCGGCATTTACGCATCGGCCGGCATGACCATCTCGAAATCGACCATCGGCACGGTCGGCGCCTTCTCGACGCCGAACCACGCCGAGAACGGCGGCGGAATCTTCGATACCGGCCTTCACACGACCACGATCAAGCAGAGCGCGATCGTCGGCAACACGGCGACCGGCGGCGGCGCGCTCTCCGGGCGTTCGACGACGATCGACGTGATCGAGAACTCCACGATCGCGAACAACGTGGCGCAGGACACGGCGGGCGGCATCACGACCAACGGCCGGGTGACATTGAAGAACGTCACGGTATCGGGAAACCAAGTGTCGCCGACCACGTCGAGTGAGTCCACTGCCGCCGGTGCTGGGTTGAGCTCGTTCGGGTCCGGCAATATTTCCTACGTGAACACCATCATCTCGAACAACAAGGTCACGGGATCGACGCCGGTTCTATCGAACTGCGGCACGACCGGCAGCGGCGCTTCGACGAACTTCCTGACCTCCTCCGGGCACAATTTGGAGGATGGAGACAGCTGCAACTTGACCGCGGCCGGCGACCTGAAGAACACGGATCCGCAGCTGCAACCGCTCGCCAACAACGGAGGTCCGACGGATACATTCGCGATCACGCAGGCGAGCCCGGCGGTCGACGCCGGGGACAACTCGCAGTGCCCGAACAATGACCAACGCGACGGCATCCGACCGGCCGACGGCAAGCTCAGCGGGGCGTTCGTTTGCGACATCGGTGCGTTCGAGCTGTTCGTCCACACCGCCGACATACATATCGACGACATGACGGCGCCGGACCAAGCCTACGCGACGGATCCGATCACGGTAACCGTCGTCGTGCACAATGATCCGGGCGCGACGACTTCGGCGACGGGCGTGACGGTCACGACCGATCCGCTGCCGGCCTCGTTCACCGTGACCAGCGCCGAGGTCGCGACCGCATCGACGACGACGGCCTGCGCGGTCGCCGGCGGCGTCGTGACCTGCGACGTCGGTACGCTCGCCCCGGGTGATACTGCGACCGCGACGATCGTCGGCACGGCCGGCGCGCCGGGTGCGATAGCGATTACCGCGAACGTCGCCTCGACCGCGCCAATCGACCCGAATCTCGCCAACAACACGGCGACCGTGCACGTCCAGGTCACCGGTAACGCGGACATGGCGGTTACGGCAACCGGCAGCGCGACACCGGTACTCGCGCTCAGCAACACGGATCTGTCGTTCACGGTCACGAACAACGGGCCTGACACTGCGAATGACGCCCGTGTCGCGGCTTTCCTCCCGATGGACATCACCTACCAGTCGGCGTCGATCAGCCAAGGCACCTGCGTATACTCCACCACCGACGGCTCGGTGTCCTGTGCGATCGGCCAACTGGCGAGCGGCGCGAGCGTGACGGGAACCGTGACGGTATCGAGCGCGGTCGGAGGCGCGCCGACGGTGCTGTTCGGAGTCGATGCAACCGAGCGCGATCAGCAGCCGGATAACGACACGTCGACGGTCGCCTTGCAGATCACACCGTGGAGCGACCTGCAACTTGCGATGAGCACGTCCACGGCCAACCCGATGACCGGTACCACCGCGCCGGTGACCGTGACCGTCAGCAATGCGGGCGGGCTGGCGACCACCAACGTGAAGTCAGTCATCACCCTGCCGACCGGCGTGACGTTCGCAAGCTCCGACCCGGGTTCGAACTGCACTGCGAGCGGCGGCACGGTGACCTGCGTCAGCGCGACGCTGGCGGCAGGCGCCCAGGTGACGAGCTTGTTCTACGTGAAGCTCGCGACGGCCGGCACGATGACGGTGACCGGCGTGGTCAGCTCCGATCTCACGGACACGGTCGCGGCCAACAATACGGCAACGCTCGCGTTCAAAGTATCGAGTCCGAGCAGCGGCGGCTGCACCTACCGCCCGGGCGGTGCGTGGGATCCGACGCTCGCCACAGCGCTCGTCCTCGGGATCCTTGCCCTTGGGGCGCGCCGTTTGCGCGCCGCCAGGGCGGGACGCGGGTAGACTGGCACCACCAGCCATCAACTCCGCTTGCACGCCCGGCGAAAGCCGGGCGTGTTCATTTATTTCATGGGTCGCTTCGCGATGTCGAATCCCAATCTTCTGCTTGCGATTGCGCACGATCTCGCATTGGATCGCCGATGGGCGCCCCTGCTCGATCGCGCGGCCGCGCTGTTCGTCGCGGTCGGCCTGACGGCTTGTCTTGTGCTGTGGCGGCTCCCCGGCGTCGCTGCGTCGGCGTCGGCCTTGCACGGCGCCGCGGCGTGGCTGGGAGCGGTCGCCGTGCAGCCGCTGGTCGAGGAGACGCTGTTTCGCGGGCTGCTGCAAGGTCAATTGTTGCGCACGCGCTTCGGCAGCCGCCTGGTAGGCGGCATCTCGGCTGCCAACCTGAGCGCATCCGCGGCATTCGTTGCCGCACACTTCGTGCATCACACGCCGCAGTGGGCGCTCGCCACGCTGCCGCCGTCGCTCGCACTCGGCTGGTTGCGTGAGCGGCGCGACAGCACCTGGGCGCCGATCGCCGTGCATGCGGCGTTCAATCTGGAATTCTTCGCCACCGCGGCCGCATTCGCCCGTTGAGGGCGGGCGGCCGGAACGTAATAACATACGGGGCGGACGCATTTCCGGTCATCATGGGGTCGGCGGTGAGTATCGGAGCGCCGATGAGGAGAATATTCGTGGAAAACGCATTTCCAGTACTGTGCATCCCCGGGCTCGCCTGCTCGCCGCGCCTCTTCGCGGAGCAGCTTCCAGCACTCTGGTCGATCGGCCCCGTGACGATCGCGCAGCACACCCAACATGACAGCATCCCCAAGATGGCGCATTCGATCCTGGCCTCCGCCCCGGAAAGATTTGCCTTGGTCGGTTTGTCGATGGGCGGATACCTCGGTTTCGAGATCCTGCGGCAGGCGCCGGCTCGCGTCGCCAAGCTCGCGCTCCTCGACACGAGCGCGCGCGCGGACACCGCCGAGCAGACCGAGAGCCGGCGCGCCCAGATCCGTCTCGCCGGCACGATGACGGCCCGGGCGCTAGCCGACACGATGTTTCCGCGTCTCGTGCATCGGTCGCGCCACGGCGACGAGCGCCTGCGGGAAGTCTTCGGCCTGATGGCGGACGAAGTCGGCGTGGCCGCCTACGTCCGTCAGCAGACGGCGATCATCGGCCGCCCGGATTCAAGGCCCACGCTCGATCAAATTCGCTGCCCGACTCTCGTGCTGGTCGGCGACGGCGACGAACTGACGCCGCCGCCGATTGCCGCCGAGATCGCAAACGGCATTCGGGGCGCGCATCTGGTCACGATTCCGGAATGCGGCCATGCGTCGACGCTCGAACGGCCCGCTGCCGTGACCGCCGCGCTGCTCGACTGGCTGCGGCGCTAGAACGTGACGGATTTCACGTCCGCGACGAAACGGACGGTTTCGCCCCCCAGCTTGTGAAACGCGCCGGGCCGAGCGCTCAAGAAAATTCTAATATCTGCCGCTAAAGCTGGGTGGAGGATTTCAACGAGACCAACGGCTATGCGGCGTAACCAGGGCGGCTTCGCGGGTACCGAACCGGTCGCGCCCGCCGGGGGTGCAGCCGGCGGCTTCACCCTGATCGAATTGCTCGTCGCGGTCGCAATGGCCGCGATTTTGCTGGTCATCGCGGTGCCCACCTATGAGTCGTACGCCCAATCGGTGAAAGTCACCGCGGCCATCACCGACATCATGAAAATCTCCACCGCGATCGGCCAATACGAGACCGTCAACGGCCTGACGCCGCCGCCCAACCTCTCGGCCATCGGCATGAATGGGATGCTCGATCCCTGGGGTCGACCTTACGTCTACCTGTCCTTCACGGGCCTCACCGGCAAGGGCCCGATGCGCAAGGACAAGAACCTCGTCCCGATCAACACCGAATATGACCTGTACAGCGTCGGCGCCGACGGACAGACCAGAGCCCCCCTGACGGCGCCGGTCAGCCAAGACGACGTCATTCTCGCGAACGACGGCAACTACATTGGCCTCGCATCGAAATATTAGCGAGGCCGCGGCGGCGGTCCCGACACCGGCGCCCGCCTTGCGCAGCCGCATCGGCCGGCGGGTGGTCGCGCTGTTCGTCCTCAGTGCGTTGCTGCCGCTGTGCTTGTGCACGGCCTTTCTCCTGCGGCAATTCGATCGACAGATGGTGGCCACGCAAGAAGACCATCTCGACGGCCTCGTCCGCAGTTTTGGCATGACGATATTGGGGCGGCTCGGCAGCGCCGATGACGTCCTCAAGGCGATCGTTTCGGCGCCCGGAACCACGGACGCGGCGATCCAGGATGCGGTCGCCAGGCTGCGTTGGGTCCGGAGCGTCACGCGGGCCGCGCCCGGGACGCGCTGGTACCCCACCGACCGGACCCTGCCGATGCCGAATCCTCGGCAATCGACGGCGCTTCAAGCCGGCAGGCCGGTGATCTTGACCAACCTCGGCGAACGGGGCAACCCCAGGGTGTTCATCGTGCGCGCACTGCCGGGCGGGGCGCGGCTCTACGTCGAAATCTCCTCGACGTGGCTTTGGAACGATGCGGGCGATTTTGCCGCGGAGGCCGGTTTGATGGTCCTGGACTCCCGCGGCGCGATTCTCGCTTCCGCCGGGGACGTCCCTCGGAACCTCAATCGCGCCGGCCTGCGATCCGTCGTGGTCGGCGGCGCGTTGCCGAGCGCGTGGATGTTTCGCCGCTGGGAAGCCTTTCTGGGCAGCCGCTTCGCCTCGCCATCCTGGTATCTCGTCGCGATGGCGCCGCATGCGTCCATGCTGAGCGCGAGCAACGATTCCTATCTCTTTCTGGTTGGCATCGCCGCCCTGACGATCCTGCTGATCTCGTGGCTGTCGATCGCGACGATCCGCAAACAACTTCACCCGCTCGAGATGCTGACGAAAGCCACGCAGCGGGTTGCGATGCGGGATTTCGACGCGTTTCGCGACCTGTCCTGGGACGACGAGTTCGGCGATCTCGCGAACGCGTTCCGCGAGATGAGCGGCAAATTGAAGCGGCAATTCTCGGCGCTCGAGATGCTCTCGGAGGTGGATCGGTTACTGCTGCACGCGCCCGAACTCGAACGGATCCTCGACCGGCTGCTTCCCCAGATGGCGGCCGTGCTGCATTGCGAATGCGTGTCGGTGCTGCTGTTCGACCCGGATTCCGAAGGGCATGCGCGGGCCTACGACCATTTTTCGTCCGATGGGGCGCAACGCCCCATCAGGAGAATCACCACCGACGTCGCGACCCTGAAGTCAGGCTGCGAACAAGCCCCGGCCACGCTGATCGACGCAGCCGCTGCGAGGTCGATACCCTATTTCGCGCCGATCACCCTGCCGGGCATTGATCGATTTCGCGTCCAGCCGCTCGAGCACGACGAGCATTGCACCGGGCTGCTCTGCGTTGGCTACCGCGATGATGACGCCGGCCTACAGGACCCGGGCGTCGGCGTGCACGATCTCGCCGACCGGCTGTCGGTAATCCTCGCGAATCTGAAGCAGTCGGAAAGTCTGCACCGTCAGGCGAATTACGATGCGCTCACCGGCCTGCAGAACCGCAATTCCTTCGCCGACCGAGCGCGTATCGCGATTGCCGCCGCCCAGGAACGCAATGGTCTCGGTGCTTTGCTGTATCTCGATCTCGATCACTTCAAGCGCGTCAACGATACCGCCGGACACTCGGCGGGAGACGGACTCCTGCGCGTCGTCGGCCAACGCATCGCGGCATGCGTCGGCGACGACCGTCAAGTTGCGCGGCTCGCCGGCGATGAATTCGCGGTGTTGCTGCCGTCGATGGGCGATGCGGACGCTGCGCGCCGGGTCGCGGAGCGGATCATCGCCGAACTGCAGATGCCGGTCGAAATCGACGGGCGCGAGCATCTGGTTTCCGCGAGTGTCGGTATGACGGTGTTTCCCTCTGACGGAACGACGCTCGAGGATCTTCTGAAGGGAGGCGACATCGCCATGTACCAGGCCAAGGACGCCGGCCGCGGCCGTGCAATGTTCTTCCAAGCCGAGATGCAGCTACATCTGGAGGAGCGCATGAAGCTGGAGGCCGGCATGCGCCGCGCTCTCCTACAAAATGAGTTCGTGCTCCACTTCCAACCGATCGTATCCGAGACTTCGCCGGGCACGATCGGGGTCGAGGCGCTGATTCGATGGCCGGAGTCCGGAACGCCCTGGGTGTCCCCGGCGATTTTCGTGCCGATGGCCGAAGAGAACGGCCTCATCGTGCCGCTCGGCGACTGGATATTGCGCAGCGCCTGTCAACAATTCTTCCTGTGGCGCTCCCAGGGCCTGCGCCTGGATTATGTCTCGGTCAACGTATCGGTGCGGCAAATCAGGGAACGGGAATTTCTCGGCCGCTTGGACGACGCGTTGCTTCTCTCCGGTATGCGCGCCGATCAACTCCAAATCGAAATCACCGAGAGTGTGCTCGCGCACGGGGAAGAATTGCGCCGGACGCTCACCGAAATCACCGAACGCGGTGTCCGCCTGGCGCTGGATGATTTCGGCACCGGCTATTCGTCGTTGAGCTACCTGCGGACCTATCCGATTCACACGGTGAAGATCGACCAATCGTTCGTCCGCGAGTTGCCTCAAGATCCGGCGGCGTGCCGGCTGGCGGAGTCGATCATCGTGATGTGCGCGGCGCTCGGCAAGCACGTCGTTGCCGAGGGTGTAGAAACCGACGATCAGCGCCGCTTCCTGCGCCAGGCCGGTTGCTCGACCATCCAAGGCTACCTTCTCGGGCGCCCGATGGCGGCCGGGGACATTCCGGGATTCATGCGGCGGCTGCGCGCGCAGCCGGGATCGACCCGGGGCGAGGAACTCCCCGAATCGGCGTGTCGCGCGGTCTGATCGCGGCGGCCGGGCGGGCGAAACGGTCGTGAGTAACCCGCCGGCGCGGTAAGCCGTCCGCCAATCGAAATTCGATCGCCCCCCCGAATTATTCGATGCGCCAAATGACGGGGAAATGTCGTACTCTATCGGCCCCGCCGTATGCGCCACCACACCAGAATCACCTCCAGCGAGGCCCGAGCCACTTCGTGCGGGCTTGCGCCGCAGTCATGACGACGCCCGCCGCGGATCGTTCCACGCCGCTCGACACGATCGTCGGGACTTGGCCGCTGCTGCTCGGCATGGGCGTGCTGATGCTGGGGGCCGGCCTGCAGAGCACGCTGCTCGGCGTGCGCGCGACCCTGGAGGGATTCCCGACCACGGTGACCGGCGTCATCATGTCGTGTTACTACGTCGGCTACCTGTTCGGCACCATGACGGCGCCGCGCATCGTCCGCACGGTGGGTCACATTCGCGCATTCGCCGCGCTCGCGGCGGTCTCGTCGGCGGCGATTCTCACGCAGGGCGTCTTCGTCGATCCGGTGACCTGGGGTGTGATGCGCCTGTTGTCCGGGCTGTGTTTCGCGGGCATCTACGTCGTCGCCGAGAGCTGGCTCAATGATCGGGCAAGCCGCGCGACGCGCGGCCGGCTGTTTGCGATCTACATGGTCGTCCTTTACATCGGCCTCGGCACCGGGCAGTTCCTGTTGATTCCCTGGGACACGCACACATCGTCGCCTTTCATGGTCGTCGCGGTGCTCATCTCGCTCGCAATGGTGCCGATCGTGCTCTCCGCGCAGCAGGCCCCGGAGGTCGCCTTGCCGCGCAAGGTGCGGCTGCGGGATCTATACCGGGACTCGCCGCTGGGTGTGGCCGGTGTGACCATCGCCGGCTTGATTTCCTCGATCATCTTCTCGATGGGTCCGGTGTACGCGCGATTGAGCGGCCTCGGCATGACGAAGGTCGCCGCGTTCATGTCCTTGAGCATCCTCGCGGGCGTCGTCATGCAATACCCGGTGGGCCGGCTCTCGGATAAAATGGACCGGCGCGCGATGATCGCGATGGTTTCCCTGATCGCGACCGGCGTCGCCGGCGGCATCGCGATCTTCAGCCATCTGCCTCACCCGGTTTTCCTGGTGCTCACGGCGACATTCAGCGGGTTCGCGCTCACCCTCTATTCGCTGTCGGTGTCGCACGTCAATGACAAGCTCGAGTCCGCGGAAATGGTCGCCGCCAGCAGTGCGCTGCTG
This sequence comes from Pseudomonadota bacterium, assembly GCA_021780475.1. Taxonomy (GTDB): domain Bacteria; phylum Pseudomonadota; class Gammaproteobacteria; order Steroidobacterales; family Steroidobacteraceae; genus Bog-1198. The sequence goes on along the minus strand of JAJXYR010000259.1, from coordinate 626 downwards.
CGTATCAACGGCACGGCCGCGGCATTCGGCCCGGCCTTGATCGGCGCGCTGATGGCCGTGTTCGGTCCACGGGCGTATTTCGCATCCCTCGCGTCGCTGACCGGCGCGCTGACCCTGTTCGACCTCTGGCGCAGCATGCGCAGGCGTGCGGTGCCGGGACAGAAGAACCCTTTCGTCAACACCCGGCCACGGGCATGAATGCGCGCGCGATGAACTCATGATCCTCCCCGACGGTTACAGCGAAGTTCCGACGTCCAAATTGGCCGCCGTGGTCACCTGCCTCGAAATGCGCGGCAGACCCGAGCTGCGGCCGGAGCGAACCGCGGCGCCCTGGAGTCTGCGCCGCGTGGTCGAGCCGGAGTCGGAGTGGTACCGGGATATTTTTCGACGCGTCGGCCAGGAGTGGCTATGGTTCTCACGGCTCGCGATGCCGCGCAGCGAACTCGAGTCCATCCTGCGGGACCCCGACAATGAGGTCTATGCGGTCGAGATCGGCGGCCGGGACGAGGGATTGTTGGAGCTCGATTTTCGACAAACCGCACAATGCGAGCTGGCTTTTTTTGGAGTCACCCGCGCCGTTCAGGGCGCGGGGGCCGGCCGTTGGCTCATGAACCGGGCCATCGAAC
>JAJXYR010000130.1 GCA_021780475.1 Pseudomonadota bacterium | reverse complement strand
TGCGAGCCCGTGGGCAGCTGGTTGAGCACCGAGTTGACCTTGATGTTGATCTCCGCGGCGGCCTTCGCGGTGTCGTAATTCTGTCGCAGCACCACGGTGATCGAGCTGACGCCGCTCTCGCTGGTCGAGGTCATGTAGTCGATGCCGTCGGCCTGCGCCACGGCCGCCTCGATCGGCGTCGTGATGAAGCCGGCTATCGAGTCGGGATCGGCGCCGGGATAGGACGTGGTGATCGTGACGACACCGTCCTCGGTCTTCGGGTACGCGAGAACCTGCAGCGACGTGAAGCTGCGCAGGCCGAGGACCAGGATCACGAGGCTGACTACGCTCGCGAGAACCGGGCGGCGGACGAATATGTCGGTGAAATTCAAGGGACGCCTCTCGCGGTTATTCGTTCGGCGGCGCGGGGTTCGCCGAATCGCTCGGCTGCACCGAGTTGTTGACGACCACGATGCTGCCGTTGTGCAGCTTGATCTGGCCGCTGCTGACGACGGTCTCGCCGGCGGCAAGGCCCTCGGTCACTGCGACCTGGTCGCCCCGTGTGGCCCCCAGCTTCACGAAGCGTTGGTCCGCGACCAGCTTCGGCTTGCCGTTGACGTCCTTGCCCTGGCGCTGGATCACGAAGACCGTGTCGCCGTATGGGTTGTAGGTGATCGCCGTCTGCGGCACCGTGACCAGGGGCCGGGCTGCACCCTCGTTGATGGTCACGTTGGCGTACATGCCCGGGACCAGCCGCCCGTCGTGGTTGTGGAACGTGGCGCGCACGAGCACGTTGCGGCTGGCATTGTCGACCTTGGAATTGATCGCGGCGATCACCCCGTGGAACAGCGCGCCGCGATAGGTATCGACGGATGCATCGACGGACTGGCCTTTCTTCAGGATCGCGAGTGTCTGTTGCGGCACGTAGAAATCGATCAATATCGGATCCACGGCCTGCAGCGTGACGACCGTGGTGCCGGCGGCGAGATACTGTCCCTGATCGACCTCGCGGATGCCCAGGCGTCCGGCGAAGGGCGCCCGCACGATTTTCTCGGCGATCAGCGCGCGTTGCGCGGCCACCTGGGCCCGCGCGGCCTTGAGGTTCGCCAGGTCCGCGTCGACGACCGCCTGGCTGATCGCTCGCGCCGCGAGCTGCGCACGGTCGCGGCGGTAGGTCACCGCCGCAAGCGCGGCCTGGGCGCGCAGCACCTCGAGCTTCGCCGGATCATCGTTCAGCCGCAGGCGCAGCAGCGTCGCGCCGGCGCGCACCGAGTCGCCGGATTTGAAATCGACGGTATCGACGACCCCGGCGATCTGCGGCGCGAGATCCGCGCCATGCAGCGCGCGCACGTTGCCGACCGCCTGCGTTTCGCGCTGCCACGGCGTTTCCTTCGCCACGTAGGTCGACACCAGCTGCGGCGCGGTGGCGCCGGCCGCCATGTATTTGGCCATCATGCGGCCCACGAACAGCTGGAAGCCGAATATGCCGCCGATGACCACGAGCGCGACCACGGACAGGATCACGATCGGCTTGATCAGTGCGGAGCGCGGGACGCGCGATGGGCCGCCCTCGCGGGCTTTCGTCGATTCGATGTTGCTCACAGATGCCCCTTACAGCAGTCGTTCGATTGTGGGTTCGTGTCCGTGCGGTGCCACCAGCCGCCGCCCAAGGCCTGGAACAGCGCCGCGGTGTCGGCGAAGCGCTGGGCGCGCGCCTTGACGAGCGCGACCGAGGCGCTCTGCTTCGCTTCCTCGGCGAGCAGCACCTGCGGGTAGGCCGCCGCTCCGTTCGCGTACTGCGACTGGACGAGCTGCAGGCTTTCGTCGGCCGCCGCGGCCGCAGCGGCCTGCGCGGCGACGCTGCGGGCATCGGCCTGCAGCGCCAGCAAGGTGTCGGACACGTTCGCGAAAGCGGTCAGCACCGTCGCCTTGTAGTTGGCGGCCGCTTCCTGGGCGGCGGCGATGGCCGCGCGGCGTTGGTGCAGCAGCTGGCCGCCGCGAAACAGGGGTTGCGTGACCGACGCCGCCAGGCTCCAGACCGCCGCCGTGGGCGAGAACAAATCGGCGAATCGCGCCGCCTGACCCCCGGCGCTGCCGGAAAGAGTGAGCTGCGGCAGCATGTTGGACGTCGCCACCCCGACCTGGGCCGTCGCCTCGTGCAACAGCGCCGCATAAGCGCGCACGTCGGGACGCTGGGCGACGAGCTTCGACGGCAGCGAGACCGGCAGGTCGCGCGGCAGGTGCAGCGAGTCCAGGTCGAAATCGCCGGCGTTGAAATCCTCCGGCAGCGAGCCGGTGTACGTCGCCAGCAGGTTGCGTTCCTGCGCGAGCGCATTTTCGAGCGCAGGCAGCGTCGCGAGCGTGCCCGCGAGCGCGGATTGCTGCTGGAGGAGGTCCGCGCGCGAGGCGCCGCCGGCGGCGACGCGCCGCTTGATGATGTCGAGTTCGGTGCGCTGCGCGTCGGCGATCCGCCGGGTGGCGTCGATCTGCGCGCGCAACGACGCCTCGGTCACCGCGGCGGTCACGATGTTGGCGGTCAGGCTGAGGTAGGCCGCCTCCAGCGAGAAGCGCTGGTACTCAGCCTGTGCGCGCAGCGCCTCGACCTGTCGACGGATTCCGCCGAACGCATCGAGCGTGTAGGAGACGTTCACCGACGCGCTGTTCAAGGTATAGATCAGCGGACGAGAACTGCCGAAGGCCGCGCCCGAGCTGCGCTCGCGCATGGCACCGATGGAGCCGGAGGCCGCCGGGAAGTACGAGCCGCGGCCCGCGGCGAGATTCTCATCGGCCTGCCGCAGCGCCGCCTGCGCGCCCGCGAGCGTCGGATTGTGTTCCAGCGCCCGCGCGATCAGCGCGTTCAGTTCCGGCGAGCCGAACAGCGTCCACCAATCCCCGGGCAGGTCGCGCGCCGAAACGAAGCGCTGCGCGGCGCCCCCTGGAATGGCGATGCCGGCCGTATGCGCCGGCAGTCCGCCGCGAACGTAGCCATCGGCCTGCGGCGCGGCCGGTGCGCGGTAATCGGGGCCGACCGCGCAGCCGCCTACGAACAGCGCGAAGGTCGCGGCCGAAATCAACGCGGCGAGACGCCGCGGGCCAGAGTCGCTAATGGTTTTCATTTCGTACCGACGCCTGATCATCCCGAATGCCGTGGTTAAGTATTTGCGCGATGTATATTCTACGCGTAGAATGTTTGCTTGTGAACTGTTAGTTGCCAAATCATTTTAGACCGTAGCTTATAGTGCAAAGTGAAATCGAACTAATCGAAGCGAGCCTGGGACGCCTGCGAGGGCGCCTGCCCGACTTACCGTTGGACGAGGTGTTGATCCTGCGTTTGATCTTGTTGCTGGCGCATGAGTTCGGCTTGATGCTCGATCACCGGATTCGGCCCAATGGGCTCGGCGAAGCGGAGTTTCGGGTGCTGGCGGCCCTGTTTTCACAGCCCGAAGGGATTGCCCATCCGTCGGATTTGTGTGCGCGAGCGTCGCAAAGCCCCGCGAACATGTCGCGCATCAGCGATTCCTTGGTGCGTCAGGGACTCATCACGCGCGATGCCTGCGAGTCGGACCGACGCCGGATGGTGCTTCGCATCACGGAGAGCGGCGAAAAGCTCGTGCGCACCATTTTGCCACCGATGTTCGCCCCGCTGCGCGGCCTGTACGGCGCGCATTCTCAAGAGGATAAGACCTTGCTGATCACTTTGTTGAAGCGGCTCGCCGCCCGTTTCGACGATGTCCTGGCGCCTGCGACCGCGGTCGTCCGCGCATGAAATCGACGCCGATTGCGATTGCGATCGCGCTTGCCGCGCTGCTGTTATCCGCTTGCGCCGGGTACCCGTCGAAACCCGCCGCACCGCACCTGTCCGCGGTGGCGCCGGTTGCGGATCTCGGGTCGAGCGGCGGCTTGTGGCCGACCGCCGCCTGGTGGCGCAGTTATCGCGACCCGACGCTCGATCGCTTGATCGAGACGGCGCTCGCGTCCTCGCCGTCTCTCGCCGCGGCGCATGCACGCTTCGACTCGGCGCGGCAAAGCGTGCTGTTGGTAGGCGCGGCGACCGGGGCGCACGTCGGCCTCGCCGCCACCGCCGAGCGCCAGCGTCTCAGCGACAATGGCTTGTTCCCCCCCAGCCTGCTCGGCTTCCATTGGTACAACCAGGCCGATCTCGGGCTGCAGGCGAGCTACACCTTCGACTGGTGGGGCAAGCAGCGCGACGCGGTCACGGCGGCGGTCGATGAGGCGCACGCCGCCGCGGCGGAGCGTAGTTCGGCGGCGCTCGCCCTCGCGAGCTCGATAGCCGGCACCTATTTTGGCTGGCAGGCCGATCAGGGCCGGCTTGCATTGGCGCGCGAGCGTTTATCGGTCGCCCTTCGAGAACAGTCGATCGCATCGGCCCGCGCCCGCGCCGGACTCGACCCGGCGGAGACGGTTCACCGCGGCGAACTCGAGGTCGCGGCCGCACGCGAGGCGATCGCCGGCCTCGAGGGCAGCGCGAAGCTGCGCGTCGTCAGCCTCGCGGCGCTGGTCGGCGAGCCGCCGGCGGCGTTGCCGCCGCTTAAGCCCGCGCCTCTGCCCCGGATCGAGTCCGCGCTGCCGTCCGACGTCGGCATCGATTTGATCGCGCACCGCGCGGACATCACCGCCAGCCGCTGGCGCGTCGAGGCGGCCGAAAGCCGCTCCGCGTCGGCCCGCGCCGAGTTCCTGCCCGACATCAGCGTCAATGCGCTCGCGGGGCTGTCGAGCATCGATTTCGGCAAGCTGCTCCAATACGGCAGCCGCGTCCCGCAGGTGAGCGTCGCGGTGCACCTGCCGATATTCGACGCCGGCCAGCTGCGCGCACGCTACGGCGCGACCCGTGCCGAACTGCGCGCCGCCGTCGCCGTGTACGACCAGACCGTCATCGAAGCCGCCCGCGACGTCGCGACCCAGGCCGCCACGCTCGCGCAGCTCGCCGCCGAAAAAGGCGAGCGCGAGCGCGAACTGCGCGCCCAGCGGCTGCTCGAGCATAGCGCCGCGGCGCGCGTGCGCCAGGGCGTCAGTGATCCGCGCGGCGAGCTCGCCGCGCGCATGTCCGTGCTCGAACAGCGTGATGCGCTGGTTCAATTCGATGCCGCGGAAGTGGCCGCCGACGTCGCGTTGCGGCGGGCGCTCGGCGGAGGTTATTCGGACCCGCCGCATGTCGTGAAACTCGATTCGACCGTCAAGAAGCCAACACCATGAATGCAACAGCAGACTCGCAGGCCGAAGCGCCGTCCAACGGAAAGCGCCGCAGGATATTGACCGTGATCGCCCTCGTGTTCATCGCCGCCGGGCTGTTGTGGGCGCTGTTCTGGTATCTCGTGCTGTCGAAGCGCGAGGACACGGACGATGCGTACGTGAACGGCAACAAGGTCGTGATTTCGGCGCGGGTCGCCGGCACGGTCGTCTCCGTGCTCGCCGATGACACCCAGCTCGTCCACGCCGGGCAGGTGCTCGTGCGCCTCGATCCGGTGGATGCCGAGACGCGGGTGAGCCGCGCGGCGAGCGTGCTCGCCGAGAGCGTGCGCCAGGTGCGGCAACAGACGGCCCTCGCCGGACAGTACGACGCGGTCGTCAACGCGCGCCGGTTGGAGCTTCGGCGCGCCGAGTCGGATCTCGCGCGGCGCAAGCCGCTGATCGCCGCCGAGGCGATCGCGCCGGAGGAACTGCGCCATGCGGACGACGCCGTGCGGCTTGCGCGCGATGCGCTCAACCAGGCGGAACGGCAGGCGCATGCCGCCCACGCGCTCGTCGACGGCACCGACGTCGCGCACAATCCGACGGTGCTCGAAGCCAAGGCCGCGTACCGCGACGCCTGGATCGCCGCGGAGCGCGACCGGGTGGTCGCGCCCGTCAGCGGCTACGTCGCCGAGCGCAGCGTGCAGCTCGGCCAGCACATCCAGCCCGGCCAGGCGCTGATGACGGTCATACCGCTCGACGCGCTGTGGGTCGATGCGAATTTCAAGGAAGTCCAGCTGCGCGACCTGCGCATCGGTCAGCCGGCGATCGTCGTCAGCGATCTGTACGGCGGTGCGGTCAAATTCCACGGGCGGGTGCTCGGTGTTTCCGCCGGCACCGGGGCGGCGTTCGCGTTGTTGCCGCCGCAGAACGCGTCCGGCAACTGGATCAAGGTCGTGCAGCGCGTGCCGGTGCGCATCGCGATCGACGACAAGGACCTCGAGAAACACCCGCTGCGGGTCGGCCTGTCGGCGACGGTCACCGTCGACACGACGAATCAGACCGGGCCTGTGCTCGCGCCCGACGTCCGCGATCGATTCGCCGGCGCCACCGACGTCTACGGCGCCGACATCGCCAAGGCGGATGCGCAGGCGGACGCGGTGATTCGCCGCAACCTGTCGCCGGCTCGCTAGCACCCGCGCGATGGCCGGCGCCGTCCAGCCCGCGGCGGATGCGGAATATCCGCCGCTGCACGGCGCCTTGCTGTTGTTCCTGACGGCGGCGATCGCCACCGCGTCGTTCATGGAAATCCTGGACATGACGATCGTCAATGTCTCGGTGCCGGCGATTTCCGGCAGTCTCGGCGTCAGCACGTCCGAGGGCACCTGGGCGGTCAGTTCCTACATGCTCGCCGCCGCGGTGATGCAGCCCCTGACGGGGTGGATCGGGCGCCGCTTCGGCGAGGTGCGCACCTTCGTCACGTCGATCACGCTGTTCATGTGCTTCTCGGCGCTGTGCGGCCTGGCGACGAGCCTGCCGATGCTGGTGGCCTCGCGCCTGATCCAGGGGCTCGTGTCGGGGCCCATGATGTCGGTCGCCCAGGCGATCCTGCTGCGCAATTATCCGCCCGAGCGGCGCGGCATGGCGATCGCGCTGTGGGCGATGGTCATCATCATCGCGCCGATCTGCGGACCGATCCTCGGCGGCTGGATCACGGACAACCTGTCCTGGCCGTGGCTGTTCTACATCAATCTGCCGGTCGGATCGTTCTCCGCGATCTCATGCTGGCTGATCCTGCGCAAGCGCGAGTCGAAGCGCGTCAAGCAGCCGATCGACGTCGTCGGTCTGGTGTTGTTGTTCGTCGGCGTCGGCAGCCTGCAATTCATGCTGGACAACGGCAACGACAAGGATTGGTTTTCCTCGCCGTTGATCGTCGCGGCGGCGCTCGTGTCTCTGGTGAGCCTGTCCGTGCTCATTCCCTGGGAGTTGACCGACCGGCACCCGATCGTCGATCTGCACCTGTTCCGGGTGCGTAATTTCGCGGTCGGCACGATCGTCGTGGGCCTTGCGTATTTCGGCCTGTCGGGCGTCAACATCGTCTTCCCGTTGTGGCTGCAGACGAACGTGGGCTACACCGCGACCTGGGCGGGCCTCGCGGTCGCGCCGGTCGGCATCCTGGCGCTCATCTGTGCGCCGATCGTCGGGCGCAACATGAACCGCATGAATTTGCGCCTCGCGGTCACGTTCGCGTTCTGCGTGTTCGGTTCGGCGATTTTCTGGACCTCGACGCTCAATCCGGATGCGAGCTTCGGCCAGTTCGCGCTGCCCCGATTCCTGCAGGGCCTGGGCTTGTCGTTCTTCTTCCTCCCGCTGAACCAGATCATGCTCGCGGGCCTGCGCCCCGACGAACTCGCGACCGCGTCCGGACTCAGCAACTTCATCCGCACGATGATGGGCAGCATCGCCACCGCGGTCACGGTCTGGCTGTGGAATTCACGCACCGAATACCATCGCGCGGTGCTCGCCGAGCGCATCAGCGACGGCGCCGGCGCCTGGGCAGGCTATCGGGCTGCGCTCGACTCCGCCGGAATCCACGGAGTCTACGCGATGCAATACGTCGATCATATGCTCGGCCAGCAGGCGCTCACCCTCGGCGTGAACGACGTGTTCCTGTTGATCGCGGTGTTGTACCTGCTGCTGACGCCGTTCGTCTGGTTCGCGAAGCCGCCGTTCGGCGCGCCGCGCGGGGGTGCCGGTCACTGAGACGCCGCTGGCACCTCGCGCCAGCCGCCGCCCAATGCCTCGATCAGGCGCACCCCGGCGGCGAGCCGGCGCGTCGCGATCGCGACCGCAGCGGAGCGCGCCTGCAACGCCGTCGTTTCGGCGGTCGCGACCTCGAGATAGGTTGCGACGCCCGCCTGATAGCGGTAGCGCGCCTGGGAGAGCGCGGTGGCGGACGCATCGACCGCAGCGGCCTCGCTCCGCGCCTCCGAGTCCAGCGCCGCGAGCGCCGCGAGGTCGTCCTCCACGTCGCGGTAGGCTCCGATCACGGTATTGCGGTAGTCGGCGACCAGTTCGTCGTAGCGGGCGTGCGCGGCCGCCGATTGCGCGCGATGCAGGCCCGCATCGAACACCGTGAGAACTCCGGTCGCGCCGAGGGACCAGAGGCGGCTCGGCGCCGCAAGCCAGGTCGAGGCCGACGCACTGTCCGCACCGATCGCGGCCGCGAGATCGAACACGGGGAAATAGGCCGCGCGCGCCACCCCGATTTGCGCGTTGGCGGCGGCGACGCGACGCTCCGCCGCGGCGACGTCCGGGCGCCGCTCGAGCAGCGTCGACGGCAAACCCGGGTTCACCGCCGGCGGTTTGGAATCGACCGGCAGGGGGTCGGCCGCGAGTGTGAAGGTCGTCGGATTCGCCCCCGCAAGCACGGCGAGCGCGTGCAGCGTGAGCGCGCGCTGCAGCCGTGCCTCGGCCGCCGCGGTGCGCGCGCCCTCCCATTGCGCCCGTGCCTGCGAAACATCCACGGCCGCCGCGGCGCCGCCGCGGTGGAGGTTCCGGGTCAGTGCGAGCGACCGGGCGTCGTCGGCGACGGTCG
>JAJXYR010000132.1 GCA_021780475.1 Pseudomonadota bacterium | reverse complement strand
TGATGTCGAGCACGTTGTCGCCGCGCACGTGCGCCTGTTCGCCCCAGTGATCGTTGCAGAGAGTCGTGGCATAGAACCGGATGAACTCCCGCAGCAGCATCCGGTAGGCGCCGTCCGACGGCGCCTTGACCTGGAACTTGACGATGCCGAAATGCCCGGGAAGCTCGTGCGTGCGCACCGTGATCCTGCTCGCCACCGCGAAAGTACCGCCCCCGCCCCCCTTGAGCGCCCAGAACAGGTCGGGATGACTGTGCGCGTTCGCGATCCGGGTGCGGCCGTCCGCGGTGACGACCTCGGCTTCGAGGAGACTTCCCGCGGCCGTGCCGAAGCGCTTGGAAAAGCTGCCGAAGCCGCCGCCCAGAATGAGTCCCGCGACGCCGACCGTCGTGCATCCACCGCCCTGGACGTACCGGTCGCCCCGAGTCGTGACCGCCTGGTACGCCTCGAGCCAGTACGCTCCGGCGCCCATCGTGACCGCGTGTTGCGGTGCAATCTTGCCTTCGCACCCCTGGGGCACGAACTGGTCATGCATCTCGATGCCGGTCATCCGATGCGTCCAGACCATCAGCGAGTCAGGCGCATTCGAGGCACCCAGATAGCTATGACCACGCCCCTTGACGACCAGTCGCAGATTGTTGTCGCGGGCGAAGTTCACCGCCGCCGCGATGTCGGCTGCATCGCGCGCAACCACCGCATACACACTGGGCAGGGTCGTCCACGCGTCGACCCAGCCCAGCGTCTCGGTGAGTCCGGGCTGGGACGCGATGTAGTAGGGATTGCGGATTGCCTCGATGAACTGTTGGGCGCCGGGGCCATTCGGCGCGGATTTTAGTGTATCGATCGGGAAGCCGACCGGGATCAATCGGCCGCCGACCGCCGCGCGCAGCCGCGCCCAAGCGGGCGGCGCCGGCCACGCGGCATCCGCCGGCCGCACCCGCTGACGACGGGCGCCCCACGCGGCGCCGGCCAGCAGCCGGGCCGACCACAGCGGCATCAACAGGATCGACCCGACCGCCTCGAGCACTGCCCGTCGATGCGTCATACTCGAGCCTCGTTCTCGCCCATCGGCATCACCGTGATTCGCGATTCACGCACCCGCGCGACCGCGCTTCCGGAATGCGGTCGTGCGAGATCCCGCGACCGCCGGTCAGCGCGCCCCCTTGCCCATGAAGACGACCTCGGCGGTTTGCATCAGGATCGACAGATCGAAGAGCAGGCCATTGTTCTTGATGTAGTAGAGGTCGTACTGGAGTTTCTCGAGCGCATCGCGCTCCGAGGAGCCGTACGGATAGCACACCTGCGCCCAACCGGTGATTCCCGGCTTCACACAGTGCCGCTGCATGTAGTAGGGGATCTTGGTCGCGAGCGTGGCGACGAACTGCGGCCGCTCGGGGCGTGGACCCACGAAGTTCATATCACCGTAGAGCACGTTGACGATCTGGGGCAATTCATCGATCCGGAGCTTGCGGATCACGGCGCCGACGCGGGTAACCCGCGGATCGTCTTTCTCGGCCCAGCGGGCCGCGCCGTCGGACTCGGCATCGATTCGCATGCTACGAAATTTCAGGAGCTTGAAGGTCCGCCCGCCGAGGCCGACCCGCTCCTGGCCGTAGAACACCGGCGCTCGCAGCCCATCCTCGAGCTTGATCGCGAATATCGTCAGCAGCATCACCGGAAGCGTCAGGACCAGGATTCCGATGCTCGCCGCGAGTCCGAGCAGATGCGCGGTGAATAGCCGGAGGGATCCGCGGTTGAAACCCTCCCCGAAAATCAACCAGCTCGGGCTCACGACGTCGATCCGAACGCGTCCGGTCTCACGCTCGAGAAAGGTCGGCAGCTCCGTCACGTCGATTCCGGACAGCCGGCATTCGAGCAGTTCGGCGATCGGGAATCGTCCGCGCCGATCGTCGAGCGCGATCACGATCTCGTCGACCTCGTGTTGCTGACACAAGGCGAGCAAACCACCATTTGGCGCGATCAGCTTGTCGACCGGGACCTCCATTCCCGCGTCCGGGGTTCCAACGAAACCGAGCAGCAAGAAGCCGCGCTGATCGGCGCGGCGCCGCAGACTCGCGATCGCCGAGGCACCCCGCCCCGCACCGTAGACGATCACGCGCCGCTTTAAGGGTGATGCGTCGACGAAGCGGTAGAACACGAGCCGCAGGACCACGACGATCGCGATGGCGCCAAGCGCCGCAATCGTGATCACTCCGCGACCGATCCACAGCGCCGGAATCGCGTAGAAAATCACCGTCGTCGCGATTACCCCGGCGAACACAGCGGCAATCACGCGAATGACGATCCCGATGGACCTGGCACGCTGGCGCACGCTGTAGAGACCGAACGCGAGGAAGCTCGCGACCAACGAGAAGCTGAACACGACCGCACGCGGCCAAAGGGGCCCGACCGCCCGGTCGATCAGGGCCAGGTCGGGACCGAGGCGCATCCATCCAGCGGCGATCAGCAGACCAAAAAACAAGCCCGTCTCCGCCGCCGCCAGCGCGAAAAACGATAGATGGAGATGCTGGCCGAACAGCCGAATGCGCATCAGATCCTACCCGCATCGATTCTGCCACTCGATACTGCCGATGACATGGCCCCCACCACCGTACCGTCCGTCAGGATGAACCCCGGGTTCGGCGGGCAATCCGCGCTCGCGACCCGAAGCGCATATTTAGTCAAATTCTCATTTTGCGCCGTGAATATGTTCACGGTCTGAGCCATGCGAGTGAGACGCGTTGCCATGACGAACAATGACCCATGGGGCAAGCTACCCGCGATGAGAATCCTGTTGCTCGACGAACACTGGCCTCAAACCGCCTGGTTCGTCCAAGAGATGCACCGCCAGGGCATCGAGGTCGTCTACGCCTCGCCGGGGCTAGTATCCGCGCGTGGTCTCGGCCGTTATTGCCGTCATCGCCGGTTTCCAAGGGCGCACCAGAGCGGGTATCGCGAATTTCTCCTCGAACTCCTCGAATCCCAACCGTTCGACGTCATTCTGCCACTTTGTGAGCCTCTACAGCGACTGGCATGGGATCTCCCGGCTCCTTTCGCATCCAGGGTCTTCCCCCATGCGTCCAGCGACCAGCGTCGCCTGCTGGACGATCGATGCGCGATGTACGCGCTCGCCGCCACCCTCCAGGTGCCAATTCCGAGAATGCTGCCGATATCGGGGGCCGACGACTTGGACGCCCTTGCGCACGAATTCGGCTGGCCGATGGTGCTTCGTGGCACCCAGGGCGTTGCCGGCCAGCAAGTTCGCATCGTGCAGAATCGCGCACAGGCGCTCGCAGCCTACCAACTCCTCATTGACCGATCACCGGATCCTCCGTTCGGACAGCAATTCATCTGCGGTCATCGCTCGGTGGTGGGCGTGCTGCTCGACAATGGTACCGCGCTTCGCGTGTTCGCACACCGATCGCTGGAGACCTATCCGGGACCCACCGGACCCTCGATCCGCGCGCGCTCGATCGACGACAGGCGCCTGATCGATTACGCGCAGCGGCTATTCGCAGCCCTGAAATGGAACGGACTTGCGTTGGCGGAATTCATGCACTCGGTCGACGACGAGTACTATCTCATGGAAATCAACCCCCGACCGTGGGCGACGATCCAGGTCGCCGAGGCCTGCGGCGCACCGATGATCGAACCGTTCGTGCGCTTGCTGAGGGGAAGGCGCCTCGCCGAACAACGTCCCTACGTCGTCGGCCGCGAAGTCGTGATGTTCCCGGCGTTTCTGACGGCGCGGATTCGCGCCGGCCGTTTCCCCAGCATCAGGGATGCGCCAGCGTATTCGCGCTTATGGCGGACGATTCCCGGCCGGCACGCCGGTCTCTTGTGGCACATGGGCCGCAATCTCTACTGGGATTTGCGCGCGCGGTCCCCCTGATACCAGCGCCGCGAATCGCAACCCGTCGCGACACCACGAAAGGCTACAATATGACTGGCTCATCGCTTTGTGATCAGCGCCGGGCGCGGCGCTGGACGAAAGGGGTTCAAGTGAACAATCTGCGGAACTGCCGCATCGGCGTGATCGGTTTGGGGTACGTGGGACTCCCGCTCGCGGTCGAGTTTGGCAAGCACTTCGACACGGTCGGATTCGACATCAATGTGCGACGGATCCAGGCGTTGCAGGCGGGACGAGACGCCACGCTCGAAGTCTCCGGCGCCGAACTGACGGCGGCACGACGCTTGTCATTCACGAGCGAGTTGGCGGATCTCAAGGTTTGTCGAACGCACATTGTGACCGTGCCGACCCCGATCGACACCTACAAGCGACCCGACCTCGCGCCGCTCGTCAGTGCGAGCACGAGCGTCGGCAAAGTACTGAGGAAAGGCGGCATCGTGATCTACGAATCCACCGTATATCCCGGCTGCACCGAGGAGGTCTGCGTGCCGATCCTCGAGCGCGAATCGGGACTGCGCTTCAACCGCGACTTCTTCGTCGGTTACAGCCCCGAGCGCATCAATCCGGGCGACAAGGAACACCGACTCCCCACGATCAAGAAAGTCACCTCCGGTTCGACCCCGGAAGCCGCCGATTTCGTCGACGCACTGTACCGCTCGATCGTGACCGCCGGCACCCACCGGGCATCGAGCATCAAGGTCGCCGAGGCCGCGAAGGTGATCGAGAACACCCAGCGCGACGTCAACATCGCGCTGATCAACGAACTCGCCTTGATCTTCGCGCGACTGGGGATCGATACCGAGGAAGTGCTGAAGGCCGCCGGCTCGAAGTGGAACTTCCTGCCTTTTCGACCCGGCCTCGTCGGCGGCCACTGCATCGGCGTAGACCCCTATTACCTCACCCACAAGGCCCAGGAAATCGGCTATCACCCGGAAATGATCCTCGCGGGACGGCGGCTCAACGACTCGATGCCCGCCTATGTCGCCGGCGAGATCGTGAAGCTGATGACCCGCAAGCGGATCCACGTGAACGGCGCCCGCGCGATCGTGCTCGGCATCACGTTCAAGGAGAATTGCCCGGACATCCGCAATTCCAAGGTCGTCGATCTAGTGCGTGAGTTGCGAAACTACGGGGTCGATGTGGACATCCATGACCCCTGGGCGGATCCGAACGAGTGCAAGCACGAGTATAGGATCCGTCTCACCCGCACTCCGAAGGCCAGACATTACGATGCCGCGATCGTCGCGGTCGCTCATCGGGAGTTCAAGACTCGCGGGGTGAAGGCGGTTCACGGACTGTGCCGGCGCAACCACGTGCTCTACGACATCAAGCACTCGTTCCCGGCAAGCGAGGTCGACGGTCGTTTGTAGCGCGAAGGCCGACGAGCGATTGCGTCCATGACCACCCGATCACATCGATGACTATCATCGACCCGACACCTCGATCGATCATCGCCACGGCATCGACGTCGACCGGAAGATCCCCGCGATGAAACGGACGCTCTTCCTCGTGCATCGCGGCGGAATCCAGGTCCCGGGCGCAATCCGTGGCACCGAAGCCTGCGTGCTCGCGTTCCTGCGCCACCTGGACCGGGCCCGGTTCGATCCCGTCATTCTGTGCAACAACGATACGCATGCGGAAGTCTTCCGCGCGGCCGGCGTCGAAGCCCATGCATTCGACGTTCCGGAGGTCATGATCGAGGGCACGTCGTGGCGACTACCGCTGAAGCGCTACTGGTACGCGCTTCGCCGCCTCGATCGTTTCGTCCGTGAGCGCGGGGCGGGGGCGTTCTACATCAGTGGAGGGGCTCCTTGTCAGGTTGTGATCCCTATCGCGAAACGCCGACGCGTACCGACGATCCTGCACTTTCATCATCCCTCCTCCAAGCGCAACCACCAGCTCTGGCTCACCCGGTTCGCCGATCGGGTGATCTTCCCGAGCGAATACACCCGCTCGAGAACCCTCGCGACGGCTGGCATCGATGGGACGGTCGTATTCAACGGGATCGATTGCCAATCCCTTTACACCCCGGCCACCGCGCGAAACGCTCAATGGCGTTTGCGCCACGGCATCGAGGATGACGATGTCGTCGTGGGTCAAGTCGGCGCATTCTCCCCGAACAAGCGCCACGACATTCTGATCGAGGGATTCCGGCGCGCCCTTGCTCGCCGCCGGCGCCTCAAACTGGTGCTCGTTGGAGACGGTCCGGAACGAGCTCGCATGGAACGCTTGGTCGCCGCCGCCGGATTGACCGAACACGTCATCTTCACCGGCTACGTGCCGCTGGTGGCGGATTTCTTCCGTGATACGCTCGACATCAACGTGCTCGCATCCGATGAGGAAGGGCTTGGCCTCGTCTTGCTGGAAGGCGCCGCGTGCGGTCTCCCCAGCATCGGGAGCGACTGCTCCGGAATCCGCGAAGCCATCCGACACGGAGAAACTGGCTATTTGTTTCGCCAGAATGACCCCGAGTCCCTCGCGAACCATATCGTCGATCTGGCCAACCATCCGGAACGTCGTATCGCGATGGGACACGCTGCGCGGCAATGGGTCGAGAGCCGATTCAGCGAGGAACATTACGCGGCCGCGATCACTGCGGTGGTCGACGAGACGATCTGTTCGGAGTGCACCCAATGACTTGCCGACGTAGGCTGGAGCTCCCGCCGCG
Source organism: Pseudomonadota bacterium (assembly GCA_021780475.1). Classification (GTDB taxonomy): domain Bacteria; phylum Pseudomonadota; class Gammaproteobacteria; order Steroidobacterales; family Steroidobacteraceae; genus Bog-1198. Next base: position 2,210 of record JAJXYR010000132.1, on the reverse strand, counting down.
CGCGTCGGGACACCTCTAGGAGCAATCGGTGCGAGAGATCCGCGATCGATTCCTGAAGGATCTGATCCGCCTCGCCGTCGGCCCCCAAATCAGTTGGAGGGCGTCGGCGCACGCACGGCTCGAGTCCCGGGATTTCCCCGCGCGCATGCAGGACGTCGTCGATCGGCTATCCGTTGATGCGCGCGCCTATGCGCCCAGCCCCATCTTCGTGCTCTCCGCGGGCTGGCGCTCCGGGTCGACGATGCTGCAACGGATGATCATGGCCAACAACCCCGATCTATTGATCTGGGGGGAACCCTTCGACCTTGCGAACGTACACGACAACATGGCCAACCAATTCCGGGCCTTTACGCAGGATTGGCCGCCGGAGAGTTATTTTCTGGCGATGCCGGACGGCACGAACCTGTCGGACTCCTGGGTCGCAAATCTATATCCCGACATGCAACAACTGTTGGCCGCGCACCGGCACTTCTACGACACCCTGTTTGCCGCAACCGCCACGCGTGCCGGCCGATCACGCTGGGGCTTGAAGGAGGTGCGTCTCACGATCGACAACGCCCGGTATTTCCGTGCGTTGTATCCGCAATGCAAGATCCTGCTGCTGTACCGAAATCCCTTCGATGCGTATCGCTCCTATCGACGATGGCGGATGGGCGTATTCCGACGCTGGCCCGACCGCTTCGTCGCCACCCCGCGCGCATTCGGCCGCAATTGGGCCGAACTGACACGGGGTTTCCTCGATGGACACCGTACCGTCGACGCCTTGCTGATCCGCTATGAAGACCTGGACGATGCGCCGCAGATCGACCGGCTGAGCGAGTATCTGGGATGGACGGTGCCGCGGTCCTCGCAGGTTCGCAGGATTCGTGACCGCACCACCGATCAGGGTCCCGCGTCGCCCCGCGAAGACCGGCTGCCCGTCGCCGATCGGCTGCTGATCGAGTGGACGACCCGCCGGGTGCGACGCGATGCGGGTTACGGATCTACGCGGCCGACGGCAGCCGCATGAGGCGTCCCACGTCTCGCATCCGAATGCGGCTCAATGGACGCTCGATCAAGCGATAGGAAGCCGTCGCCAAGTCGAGAACGAGCACAAAGGCCAGCGCGCCGATCCATCGGCTCCCGGGGGCGACCGCATGGCATATCCGCAGCACCGGGAAGTGCAACAAGTACACGCTGAAGCTGATGCGCCCAAGAAACACCAGAAGCCGACTGGTCAAGAGACTTCGTAGCCACCCTTCGGCGTGAAGCGCCATGTAGAGGAATACCGCCCAAAGAATGGCGTACAAGAGCAAACTCTTCTGGAAATACCCTGCCGGAACCGGTCGTATCACCGCACTGTAGATCGATGGCACCGTGAGGATGAGCACCGCGGCGATCGTCCATGCGAGCGCCGATGCGACGCGTGGATGTCGATCGAACGGCACCTTGAACGCGATCGACGCACACAGACTGCCGATGACGAACACGGCCAAAAAATAACGCAAATCCACGGTTCCGAGGTTCAACGCAGTCGCCGGAAACCAATGGTGCAACAGCGCGATGAGGCCCACCGCGAGGATCACGTCCCACCCCACTCCTTTGCGGCCGGTCAAAAGAAAGCCACCGGCGATCAATGGCAACAGGAAATAGAACTTGAACTCGACCGGAACACTCCACAGCACGCCCATTCCTTCCAGCAACAGAAAGTGCGCCACCATTTCCCGCAGCGTCATGGTATACGGAAGTCCGGCGCCTCCCAGGTCGGCCGCGAAAAAGCGCGTCGTGATCCCGCACACGAGAACCACGAGATAGAAGAGCGGCAGCACACGCAGTGCCCGCCGCCAGAAATAGTTCGCGAGCGCCGGCGCGGTGAACGCGCCCTGCACCCCCTTCTCGAAGAACTGATACGTGAGCAGGAACGCGCTCAGGACGAAAAACAGGTAGACCCCGCACTTGCCAATGCCGGCGAAGTCGACCGGAAATGGATTCACATGCAGCAACGACAGATGGCTCAGCACCACCGTCAGCACCGCGATGCCGCGCAAGCCGTCCAAGACCGCGAAATGCTTGCCCGTCGGCGCCGTGTTCATCCTCGCCACTCTCCTTCAGGCACTGCGCATCACGATCTCGAAGCCCAGTTGGTTCGGGGTCGCGAACCAGCCGCCGATCGTGACGCGATTGAGACGGAACGGATCGGGGATCGGCGGGTTCGTTCCGCCATAAGCGCC
>JAJXYR010000106.1 GCA_021780475.1 Pseudomonadota bacterium | reverse complement strand
TGCGGATGCAGGAAAACCGGAAAATCGCGCCCCACTTCGCGGTAGCCCAGACGCAGCAACTCCTCGCGGGAGCCGCCGACGACGACCCAATCGCGCTCGCGCTCGGGCAGCCCGAGAAGCGCGTCCCGGACCGCTCCACCGACCAGATACACTTGCATGCATGAATCTTAGCAGCATCCGCCCGGTGGTCCGCGCGGCGGCGGTCATCCTGCTCGGCTCGTCGGTAAGCGGCTGCTACGAGCTGCAGGCCGCCGCCGGCCAGGCGGCGCTGATGTGGAGCCGCGAGCCGATCGGGCGGGTGATCTCAGATCCGCGCACGCCCGGCGACGTGCGCCGCGCGCTGCTCAGCGTCACCGCGATACGCGAATTCGCGACCCGGCGGCTCGACCTGCCCGACAACGGCAGCTATCGCAGCTATGCGCGGCTCGACCGGCGGTTCGTCGTGTGGAACGTCGTTGCGGCGCCGGAATTCTCGCTGTCGCCGAAGCGATGGTGCTACCCGTTCGTCGGTTGCCTGGCCTACCGGGGATATTTCGCCGAGCGCGAGGCGGTAAGGTACGCGGCCCGCCTGCGGGCCCGCGGCTTCGACGTCTCGGTCCAGGGGGTTGCCGCGTATTCGACCTTGGGTCACTTCGACGACCCGATATTGAGCTCCATGATGGGCTGGAGCGACGTCGAACTGGCGTCGATCATTTTCCACGAGCTGACCCACCAGAAGATCTTCGTCGCGGACGACACCCCGTTCGACGAAGGGCTCGCAACCTTCGTCGAAAGAGAAGGCGTGCGGCGCTGGCTTACCGCACAGGGCCGCGGGGCCGATCTCGCGCGCTACGCGCTGACCCGGCGCAGGTACCGGGCCGTGACGAAGCTGCTCGGTGGCACGCGCGCGGCCTTGCGCAGGCTCTACGCGCGACCGCTGCCGCCGGCCGCGATGCGCGCGGCGAAACGCGCCGAATTCGCGGCGCTGCGAGCCTCGTATCACGCCCTGGCGGCCGGATGGGGTGCCGACGCGCCGTTCAGCGCCTGGTTCGGCGCGGGCCTGAACAACGCGGACCTTGCTTCGGTCGCGACCTATGAGCGTTGCGTGCCGGGATTCGCGCGGCAGTTCGCCCGGGCCGGGCGGAGCTTTCCGCGGTTCTTCCGCAATGTCGGCGAAATCGCGGCGCTCCGGCGCGGCGCGCGCGACGAGGCCGTTTGCGGTGACGCCGGCCCTTAGCGTCCGGCTTCGCGGCGGCCCGCATTTGCGCGCAGGTGGCTGAGCCGGGCGTTGTCCTCGGTGGACCCCAGGAATTGGCGTGCCGCCCCGGCCATCGACTGCGGCTTGATGCCGAGCGTTGCGAATCCATCCTCGCGGCAGACGCTGTCCACGGTCAGCGAACGATAGTTGTCGGTGGAAAACGGCCGGCCGGGCACGAAGTCCATCGCGAGCGCCTGCAAGCGCGCGGCGAATCGCGGCAGGCCGACGATCCAGCGGCGATGTCCGGTGGTCGCGGCGACGAACGCGACGATTTCACGCAGCGTGTAGACGCGGGGGCCGCCGAGTTCCAGTGTCGCGCCAACCTGCCCGTGCCGCTCGACGCCCTGCTGCAGGGCGTCGATGACGTCGTCGACGAACACCGGCTGCAACCGGGCATCCGGCATCGCGAGCGGAAAGGCAAGCGGCAGCATGGCGAGCAGCGCGGCAAACCGGTTCAAGAAGGAATCGCCGGGCCCGAATATCACCGAGGGCCGGTAGATCGTCCAAGCGACCCCGGCACTCTCTTCGCGCACGATCCGTTCGGCCTCGGCCTTCGATCGCAGATAATGACTGGGCGCGTCGGCCGCCGCGCCGAGCGCCGACACCTGCAGGAAGCGGCGGATGCCGGCCGAACGCGCCGCCCGGATTGCGCCGCGCGTCAGCTGCGCATGCGCGCGCCGGAAGCCGGCGCCACCGAAGCCGCGCTCGTTGAGAATGCCGATCAGGTTGACGACGACGTCCTGGCCGCGGAAGGTCTCCGCGAGCTGGGCTTCGTCGTACACATCGCAGTTGCGCAGGATCAGTCCCGGGACCACGCGCAGATCCTTGTGCATTTCACGATCGCGCGTCAGCACGACCACCCGATGTCCGGCCTTCACCAGGCGTGCCGCGAGCCTCGAGCCGACGAAGCCCGTTCCACCAAGGATGCAGACGGATGCGCTGGCCATGATTTCAATGTACCGGTATGAGGAGCGTCGATGCGCCGCGCCGCACCTTCAGCATCAGGAAACTGGCGCCCTTGGCCAAGGCGCGCAGCGCCTTGGTGTTGGAGAGCGCGTTGCGGCCGACGCCGATGATCATGTCGTTCGGCCGCAGCCCGGACTGCGCCGCCGTGCTGCCCTCCTGGATCGCCTTGACCAGTATCCCGGCGCCGCCGGGCGCGTCGGCGAGTTCCGCGCCGTCGAGCGCCTTGTTGATGATCCCGGCATTGGCCAAGTCGGCGTCGGCGGGCTCCGCGATCCGGGCTGTCAGGTGCCGCGCCTTGCCGTCGCGCAGGAAGCCGATGCGGATGCTCGAACCGACGCGCAGCATGCCGATCGCGTTGCGCAATTCGCCGGCGCTCTTCATCGGCGTGTCATTGATCGACGTGATGATGTCGCCGGTCTTTATGCCCGCCTGTTCGGCGGCCGAGCCTTGCACGACGCCGGCGACCAGGGCGCCGCTGATGTCGTGCAGGCCGAACTCCTTGGCGATGTCCGGCGTGACGTCGTAGATGTTGACCCCGAGCACGCCGCGCTTGACCTCACCGTAACGGATCAACTGCGCCATCACGTTCTTGACCATGTTGACGGGGATGGCGAAGCCGATGCCGATGTTTCCGCCGCTCCTCGACAGGATCGCGGAGTTGATGCCGACGAGTTCCCCGCGCAGGTTCACCAGCGCGCCGCCCGAGTTGCCTGGATTGATCGACGCGTCGGTCTGGATGAAGTCCTCATATCCTTCCGGGTTGATGCCGGACCGGCCCAGTGCGCTGACGATTCCGGATGTCACGGTATGCTGCAGTCCGAAGGGATTGCCGATCGCGAGCACATAGTCGCCAACTTGAAGGCGCGATGAGTCCCCCAGGGGCATCGCGACCAAGTCAGGCTCCTTCGCCTGCAGCAGCGCGATGTCGGAGCCCTCGTCCGTGCCGACCACCTTTGCGCTGAAGGTTCGATTGTCCAGCAGGGTGACCGTGATCTCGTTCGCGTTCTCGACGACGTGATAATTAGTGACGATGTAGCCTTTCTTGGCGTCGATGATGACGCCGGATCCGGCGCTCTGGAACTGGCGCTGCCGCGGCTGCGCATTCGGCGGGGCGTCGAAGAAGCGGCGAAAGAACGGGTCGTCGAGCAGCGGGTTGCGCTGCCCGGCGCTTTCCTTGATGGTGCCGCGGGTTGCGATGTTGACCACGGCCGCCGACACGCGCTTGACGATCGGGGCGAGCGACGGCATCGGCGTCGCGTCGAGCGCGGAGGAACCGGCCAATGCCCCCGCCGGATGGGCGATGGAAACGGCGACGAACGCCGCCAGAAGCGGGGCCGCCAGCTTGAAACGACGCATCATTCGCAATCCACTCCGTATGGCATGATGCGGCCGCCCGCCGTCGCGCCTGAACGCACTGTTGTTGACCAAAATCCAAGGTCCCGGACGTACGCGCCGTCCGGGACCCGGTGTCCCCGCGGGATCCGGCGATCTTACACGGAACCGCCGGGCAGCAGGCGCCCGCAGCCTGCTCACGCCGCTTCGACGGCTATCCGTTGGGGCTGCACCTGGGCGAGCTTCGGAATCGTGATTTCCAGCACGCCGTTGGCCGCCTTGGCCTTGATGCCCTGCGCGTCGGAAGTCTCGGGCAGGCTGAAGCGCCGCTCGAACTCGCCTTGGACGCGCTCGACGCGCCGGTACCCGGCAGCATTGTCGCGCACCGTCTCGCTGCGGTGCCCGCGTATCGTCAAGACGCCCTGCTCGGACGTGATCTCGACTTGTTTTGGGTCGACCCCCGGCAAGTCCACGGTGAGGAGGTAGCGATTCGCCTCTTCGTGGATGTCCACCGGCGGGAGCCACGCGCCGGAATCCGCGGCGGTCGCGATCGGCGCGCCAAACAACTGGTCGATATCCTTCTGCAGGCGGTTGACCAGGGCCCATGGTTCATATCGTACGACGGTCATGGCTGATGCCTCCTTGGTTGATTGCCGTTACGTTTCGGGAGGTAGGGACGGCGGGCGGAATTTCAACATTCGGGGTGCGTGAATCCGGCTGCGGCCGCCGCAGACCATGGAACACTACATCTAGCGGTCGAGCCTTAAACCGCTTGACCATGACGCGCAAAAATGCAATTCGATAAATTCTTCGGTATATATTATAAGTAATTGATATATAAATAAAAAAAATAGTGTAAAAAGACCGTCATTATGTCTTGACGTGCATCCTTGCGGAGACTTAACCTTCAGGCCCAATCACAAGATCTAGTGGTCGGCTGGTTCGCCCGGCGCGCAGGGATGATTTGGCGTTTGTGTTTCCGGGTCCGCTCGATAACTATCCGCAGGAGCAGCAGTCACGCTCATGAATACCGTGGTCCATATTCAACCAAAAGACGTAGACAGCATCCCGTTCCAGGAGGCTTCCCTCGACATCTGGGACAAGAAATACCGCCTCGCCGACAAGGATGGCGTACCGATCGACGCCTCGATGGATGACACGTACAAGCGCGTGGCGCGTGCCCTGTCGGACGTGGAATCCGAGGAGACGCGCGGCGAATGGTATGAATCCTTTCTTTGGGCGTTGCGCCACGGCGCCATTCCGGCCGGACGCGTGACGTCGAACGCCGGTTCTCTGGAGCACAAGCCGGCGACATCGACGATCAATTGCACCGTGTCCGGAACGATCCGGGATTCAATGGACGACATCCTGAACAAGGTCCACGAAGCCGGCCTGACCTTGAAGGCGGGCTGCGGGATCGGATACGAGTTCTCGACGCTGCGGCCCCGCGGCGCCTACGTTTCCGGTGCCGGCGCATACACGTCCGGGCCGCTGTCCTTCATGGATATCTACGACAAGATGTGTTTCACGGTCTCTTCGGCCGGAGGCCGCCGCGGCGCCCAGATGGGCACGTTCGACATCGGTCATCCGGATGTGCTCGAGTTCATCCGGGCGAAGCGGGAGAACGGCCGCTTGCGGCAGTTCAACCTTTCGCTGTTGATCACCGACGAGTTCATGAAGGCGGTCAAGAGCGACGGTGACTGGAAGCTGGCCTTTCCGCTGAGCGAGCGAGAGTACGAGGCCGAGCGGCCGGACCTCGAGGACCCGTCCAAGTTCGTCTGGCGCGAATGGCCCTATACGGGTGCCTATGTCGCGAACGACGAAGGGCTGGTCGCGTGCAAGATCTACAAGACCCTGCCCGCGCGGCGTGTCTGGGACTTGATCATGTCGTCGACCTACGATTTCGCCGAGCCCGGATTCATCCTGGTGGACCGGGTCAACGAAATGAACAACAACTGGTGGACCGAAAACATCCGTGCGACCAATCCCTGCGGCGAGCAGCCCCTGCCGCCGTACGGGTCGTGCCTCCTGGGGTCCGTGAACCTGACCAAATTCGTCGTGGAGCCGTTCACGGAAGATGCCCGCTTCGATTGGGACACCTACCGGCGGGTCGTCAAGGTGTTCACGCGCATGCTCGACAACGTCGTCGAAATCAACGGGCTGCCGCTCGCGCCGCAACGCGACGAGATTTTGCGCAAGCGGCGTCACGGAATGGGGTTTCTCGGGCTCGGCTCGGCGATCACGATGCTTTGCATGAAATACGGTTCGCGCAAATCCGTCGCGTTCACGCAGAACGTCGCGCGTGAAATGGCGGTGGCGGGATGGGAGGCTGCGCTCGAGCTGGCGCGGGAAAAAGGTCCGGCGCCGATCATGACGGAGGAGTTTACGGTCACGCCGGAGATGCTGCGCAAACGACCGGAGATGGTCCGGGACGGGTGGCGCGTCGGTGCGCGCGTGCCGGGCAGGGTGCTGCACGCACGTTACAGCCGCTACATGCAGCGGATCGCGGAAGCGTCGCCCGAACTGGTCGATGAACTCGCGGAGGTCGGCGCGCGATTCACGCATCACACGTCGATCGCGCCGACCGGCACCATTTCACTGTCGCTCGCCAACAACGCGTCGAACGGCATCGAGCCGTCGTTCGCGCACCACTATTTCCGCAACGTGATCCGGCCGGGAAAGAAATCGAAGGAAAAGGTCGACGTGTTTTCGTTCGAACTGCTCGCCTACCGCGAACTCGTGAACCCGCGGGCGATGCCCGGTTCGACCAACCCGCAGGAGAGACTCCCCGAGTATTTTCTGTCGGCTGACGACATCGGGCCGCGCGAGCACGTCGACATTCAAGCGGCCGCCCAGATCTGGGTCGATTCGTCGATCTCGAAAACGGCCAACGTGCCGACGGATTACAAGTACGAGGACTTCAAGGACATCTACCTGTATGCCCATGCCCAGGGGCTCAAGGGGTGCACCACGTTCCGCTTCAATCCCGAGGCGTTCCAGGGCGTGCTGGTCAAGGAGGAGGATTTGAAGAACACCACCTACGTGTTCACGCTGGAGGACGGCAAGGAAGTCGAGGCAAAGGGCGACGAGGAAATCGAATACGACGGCGAGATGCACACCGCGGCCAACCTCTTTGACGCCCTAAAAGAAGGCTATTACGGGAAGTTCTGACATGGCGCACATCAAAATAGAAAAGAAGATCACGAAGTACCGCGTGCTCAAGCCCGAGGCGGCGGAAGGCCAGAAAGCCGCCCCGAAGGAGGCGGTGAAGGCGCAGGACAATGTCATCTGGATGCACGAAAAGCTGGAGCGGCCCGAGGTCCTCATCGGCTCCACGTACAAGATCAAGACGCCGGTGTCGGATCACGCCATGTACGTGACGATCAACGACATCTTGTTGAACGAAGGAACGCCGCACGAACAGAGGCGGCCGTTCGAGATATTCATCAATTCGAAGAATCTCGACCATTTTCAATGGATCGTCGCGCTGACGCGCGTGATATCCGCGGTGTTCCGCAAGGGCGGCGACACGACCTTTCTCGTCGACGAGTTGAAGGCCGTGTTCGATCCGCGCGGCGGCTATTGGCAGCCGGGCGGCAAATACATGCCCTCGACCATAGCCGAGCTCGGCTACGTGATCGAGCGCCACCTGCAGTCGATCGGCCTGCTGAAGAAGCCCGAGCTCGACGAGCACCAGCGCAAGCTCGTGCAGGAGAAGCGCGCCGAGTTCGAGGCGCGCACGAAGCAGACCGACGCGTTTTCGAAGCCGGTCTTCCCCGAGGGCGCGCAGCTCTGCATCAAATGCAACACCGCGGCGGTGGTGATGCTGGACGGATGCCAGACCTGCCTCAATTGCGGCGATTCCAAGTGCGGGTAGCCTGCGCGTGAGCGGCGGGCGTTCCGCGCCCGCCGTCCGCCGCTCCCCGCATGGTTTTCCTATCCTGGCTGCGTCCGTGGGAATTCTCGCCGACCGCGATCCTCGCCATCGGCGCAACGGCGCTGCTGTATCTGCGCGGCGCTCGCGGTCGCCGCGCGGGTGCCTGGCGGCGGCTCGCCTTCTGGTCGGGGCTCGCGTTGATCTACGTGGGCCTGCAGACCGATTTGGACTATTACGCGGAGCGCGAATTCTTCGTCCACCGCCTGCAGCATCTGGCGCTGCATCATCTCGGACCGTTCCTGATCATGCTGGCCTCCCCGGGGCCCGCATTGCGCGCGGGCCTGAGTTTGCGCTGGCGGATTCGTCTGCGCCGAGCACTCAGCCATCCGGCGCCGCGCGGAATTCTCAACGTCCTCTTGAATCCGTGGGTGGCCGCGTTTGCCTTTTTCGGGATCATCTATCTGTGGTTATGGCCGTCTGTGCATTTCATCGCAATGCTCGACTGGCGGATGTATCGGCTGATGAACTGGAGCGTGACCGTCGACGGGCTCCTGTTCTGGTGGCTGGTGCTGGACCGTCGGCCGCAGCCGCCCGCCCGGCTCGCGCCGGGCGTGCGGATCATGGTCTCCTTGGCGGTGGCCTTGCCGCAGATCTTGATCGGTGCCTACGTAACCTTCGCCCGCACCGACCTGTATCCGCTCTATGAATTGTGCGGGCGCGCCTTCGCCGGGGTGAGCGCGATGCAGTCTCAGCGCCTCGGCGGCCTCATCTTGTGGATCCCGAGCGCCATGATGAGCGTCGTCGGCGCGTTGGTGGCTCTGCGCCATTGGATTTCGCTTTCCGCACGCGGCCGTTCGTCGCAGCGACGGCCGCGGCTCGCGGCGGCGTCGCGCGTGGCGGCCCGCCCGCACGCGCCGTCCGATCCTTAGGGGCCGGTGGCGTTGGCCGGACGCGCGAGGAACGCCACGTCCAACTTCTCCCTGCCGCCGTCGAAAATCAGCGTGAGCGTCACCTTCCGGCCGGGCGCGATCGGGCGCACCGCGTCCATCAGCATCAGGTGGTAGCCGCCCGGTGCGAGCCGGACCGCCCCATGCGCGGGCACCGGCAGCCGCGCGACGGGCACCATGCCCTCCATCCCGCCGACTCCGGCGCTCCGGTGCAGCATGATCCGTCGATACGACGCCGAGCGGGCGCCCGTCAGCGCGACTTCCTCATCCCCCGCGTTTCTCAAGGTCAGATAGGCGGCCGCGGGCAGGTCACCGGGCAGCACGCGAATCCACGCGGCGTCGGCGCGCAGCGCACCGGTCCCGCCCGCCCACGCGCCGCCGGTGGCGAAGACCAGCAGCGCCGCCAGCGACGGCGCCCGTGACACCGTCATGAATCCTTCTCCATGGCGATCAAGATCCGCAGATCGTGGACGATGTCGTCCACGCTGTCGCCGGGGGTCCCGAGCAGGCGCGCGCGGCCCCGCGCATCGAATATATAAATCCCGGAGCTGTGATTGACCTCATAGCCGCCGCCGGCGAGCGTCGGGCCGCGCGTGAAGGCGACCCGGTAGCGCTTCGCCACCGCGGCGATTTCGCTTTCGCCGCCGGTGAGACCCACCACGCGCGGATCGAATGCGGCGGCGTATTCATGCATCACGGCCGGGGTGTCGCGCGCCGGATCGACACTGACGAACAGGATGCGCACGTTCGAGGCGAGCGGCCCGAGCTTCTCCATGACGAGGTGCAGATGGCTCAGCGTGAGCGGGCATACATCGGGACAGTGGGTGTAGCCGAAGTAGAGCATGGCCAGCCTGCCGCGATACGTCTCGCCGCTGACGGCCTGCCCATTGCCGTCGGTCAGATGAAACCGCAGATCCGGCAGATGCCCGCGAACATCCGTCAGGCGCCACGAAGGCGACGATCCGCCCGTGCACGCGCACAACAAGGCCGCGAGCGCCGGCAGAATCAGCCGGCGGGTGCGGCGGGCAAGGCAGGAGCGCCAATCAGGCGGCATTTCGGTCAACATGGGGCCCAAAGGATACGCCCGCCGGCCTCAAGCGGAAACCATTAATCGAGGACGTGCGCCATGCACGATATCGATCCCCGCGCAAAACGCTATAATCTTTCCCATGGCAATCCGCTTTCGTCCACTCGCGGCCGCGCGAGTCTGCTTCATCCTGATGGGTGCCCTTTGCGGCGCGCTGTCGGCGGGGGCCGCCAACGGTGGACTCGTACGCGCCGACCGTGTCGTGGTCCGCAAGGCGCAGCACATGCTCTACCTGTATCGCGGCACGCAGGTGATCGGCGCTTATCACGTGGAACTCGGCCTGAATCCCGTCGGCCAGAAGGAGCGGGAGGACGACTTTCGCACGCCGGAAGGGCATTACAGGCTCGTAAGGCGCAATCCGCGCAGCAACTACTTCCTCGCAATCCAGGTTTCCTATCCCAACAAGCAGGACGAGGCGCGCGCGAAGCGGCATCATTGGGCGCCGGGCGACGACATCATGATCCATGGTTCGCCGAATTCGCCGCGCTACCCCGCCGCCTATTACGCGACCAGCGACTGGACCAACGGCTGCATCGCGCTGTCGGACTCGAACATGATCGAGGTCTGGATGAGGACAAAGGACGACATCCCCATCGACATCTACCCTTAGAGGCGCGAGTGGAAACGGAAATTCTTTCAACCGATCTGGTTGATGCGCGAGTCGCACCGCTAGGCAGTCTCGAGCACCTCTCCCAGCAGGAAATCGCCAAGCTCCTGGACTCAGGGCAGGGCGGCTTGTACCCGCTGTTCCGAAAATGCGCGCTGGCCGTGCTCAACACCGGCGGCAACATCGATGATACGCGGCTGATTTTCGAGAAATACCGCGACTTCGATCTGCGGATCGTCCGCCAGGCCTGGGGCATCAAACTGGAGATCAAGAACGCCCCGGCGAGCGCGTTCGTCGACGGCACGATGATCCGCGGAATCAAGGAGCACCTGTTCGCCGTGCTGCGCGACGTCGTGTTCATCTCGAACGAGATCATCGACGGGGGCCGCTTCGATCTTACCGATTCGCCCAGCATCACCAACGCGGTTTTTCACATCCTGCGCAACGCCCGCATCCTCGAGTTGCAGGTCAAGCCGAATCTGATCGTCTGTTGGGGCGGTCATTCGATTTCACGCGCCGAATACGAATATACGAAAAAGGTCGGGTACGAGCTCGGGCTGCGCGGCATCGACGTCTGCACCGGCTGCGGGCCGGGCGCGATGAAGGGGCCCATGAAGGGCGCGACGATCGGACATTCGAAGCAGCGCATCGCGAACGGGCGGTATCTAGGGCTGACGGAGCCGGGGATCATCGCCGCGGAGCCGCCGAATCCGATCGTCAGCCAGCTGGTCATCATGCCGGACATCGAAAAGCGGCTGGAGGCGTTCGTGCGCCTCGGCCATGGAATCGTCGTGTTCCCGGGCGGGGCCGGAACCGCCGAGGAGATTCTGTACCTGCTCGGCATCCTGCTCGATCCTGCGAACCAACATCAGCCGTTCCCGGTGGTGTTCACGGGGCCGGCCGGCAGCGCCGATTATTTTCAACAGATCCACGAGTTCATCGGCGCCACGCTCGGCGCCGCGGCGCTGTCCAGATTCCAGATCATCCTCGACGATCCGCCGGCGGTGGCGCGCGCGCTGGTACACGGCCTCGCGGCCGTGCAGGACCACCGGCGCCGCGTCAGCGACTCCTTCGGGTTCAACTGGCTGTTGAAGATCCCGCCTGAATTCCAGCGCCCGTTCGATGTGACTCATGAGGCGATGAGCGCCCTCCGCTTGTCCATGGACCGGCCCGTCCACGAGCGCGCCGCGGATCTGCGCCGCGCCTTTTCGGGGATCGTGGCCGGCAACGTCAAGGAGTACGGCATCAACGCGATCGAGCGGCACGGCCCGTTCGAGCTCTACGGGGAGCCGGCGGTCATGGAACCCCTCGACCGGCTGCTGCGATCCTTCGTCGCCCAGCGCCGCATGAAGCTTGCCGGCGCCGAATACCGTCCCTGTTATCGATTAGTGGCATGACGGCGCCGCAGCGCATCCGCTACCGATTCGACCTGCCGGACGGAACCGCGAGGGTGCTGGATTTCGAATTCACCGCGCGCGAATTCCAATTGACGAACGCGGTCCCCGAGGAGCCGCCGTTCTGGGCGGAACTGGATTTCAACCGCTGTCCGAACTGTCCGCTCGACGCAGCCGCCCACCGTTGTTGCCCGCCCGCGCTGCACATGGCCGATGCCGTGGAAAAATTGCAGGCGCTCGTCTCCTTCGACGCGGTGGATGTCGCCGTCGATGTCGCCGGCCGGCGGATTTGCGCGCGTACGTCGGTGCAGGAGGCCTTGTCCTCGGTGCTCGGATTGATCATGGCGACGGCCGGTTGTCCCTGGACCGACCGGCTGCGCCCGATGGCCCGTTTTCATCTGCCGTTCGCCGACGAAACGGAAACCGTGTACCGCAGCGTGTCGATGTACCTGCTGGCGGCCCAGGTCGTCGGCATGCGCGTCGGCTCGGACTTCGCGCAGCTCGAGGATCTGTACCGGAACCTGCACCTCGTGAATCGCCACATGGCACGCCGGCTGGGTGCCGCGACACAGACCGACCCGGCGCGCAACGCGATCGCGTTGCTCGACGTTTACACGGCGCTGTTGCCGGCCGCGCTGGAGAACTCGCTCGCGGATCTCGAGCCGCTGTTCGCCGCGTGGCGCGGCGCGCCGACGGCGGCGATTTAACTTACCGCGATCCGGTGTGAGAGGCGTATCCCAACGCGCGTCGACGGGGTGCGACGGCGGCGATGCGCCTGTGACACAGTTCCTGTCGATGGCCGCCCGCCGGCCGTAACTTGGCCATAGTGGATCAGGCGGACACGATGAGCGACAGGAAAATCAAGTCTCGTTATCTCGGCGTCGACCGCAGGACGCGGCCGCGCGAAGCCGTCGCGGGCGCCGAAGCGGACAAGCTCTACGGCGATCTCCTGCAGCGTGGAGCCAAGATCGGCGGGCGGCATGCCGCGATCACCAACGACTTGTACAGCTGGCACAGCTACAAGAATTGGGCCGACAAGATGCGGGGCAGCTGGGAAGTGAAGAAATAACCGCGAAGCGGGGCGTTCAGCGCCGCGCCTGTAACGCGGCCGCGTCGTTCGCGACGCCGGATCGCGCCTCCTTTTCCTTCAGCCACGCCAACAAGGGCACCCAGTCCTCCAGATCCTGCGCCGCCGCGTGTCCCTTCATTTCGTGTATGCCGATGCCGAATTCCGCGGCGCGCACGTAGTTTTGCGAATCGCGCAGCGTGGCCACGACCGGGATCCCCAGCGTCGCGAGGAAGCGCATCAACGACCGGTAGATCAGGGTGTTCCGCCGGACCCGATTGGCGACGACTCCGATGCGCTGCTCGCCGCGTTTGACCTTGGCGATCAGAAGCAAATCCGCGATGCACTTCGAACAGGCGTGGATGTCGATGTCGGATGGCAGGACCGGAACGATGATCGCATCGGCGTCCCGCGTCATCTCGGGAAAATCCTGCGCGGCTATCGCCGCCGGCGTGTCGACGACCACGTGGTCGACGTCCGCAGGGACGCGCATCTGCCAGGCGCGCGTGACCCGGGTATTGCGCTCGAACGCGGCGACCCCGTGGATCAGCGACTGTGGCGGCGCGCGCTTCTTGAGCCAGCGGGTGCTGGATCCTTGCGGGTCGTGGTCGGCGAGCAACGGTCGCCCGCCGCTGGCCGCAAAATATCCGGCGAGATTGGTCGCCACGGTGGTTTTGCCCGACCCGCCCTTCGGATTCAGGATCAAGACGCGCTGCATGCGCCCGAGCCTACGCAGCGGCGGCCGGTATGGCAAGCGCGGGCCGCGCCGAACGCCGCGGCGTCGCTGTGACCCAGCGCACGCCGCCGCGGACGCCTTCCGGTCTAGACTTCCGCCGTCATGGAATGGGTGCTGCAATTACTCGATGAGGTGGACGACGCGCTCGCAGCGCTCGCGCACCTGTCGGTCGGAGCGATTCCCTGGGCGCACCGCCAGTCGCGCCGCGCGCTACACTGCGCTCCGGGACTGAAATCACTCCGGGCCACCGATGATCCGATCGACACCGCCGCAGGTCACGCCTGAACGCATCGCGCTGAGGGGCCCGGCCGGATCGATCGAGGCCGTGCTGGAAGATCCCGGCGTCGCCGGCGATGCCTACGCGGTCGTCTGCCATCCACATCCGCTGTTCGGCGGCACGATGGAAAACAAGGTGGTCACGACCCTGGCTCGGGCGCTGCACGCCTGTGCGATTCCGACACTGCGGTTCAATTTCCGCGGCGTCGAGCGCAGCGCGGGCTCGTTCGACGGGGGCGGGGGAGAAACCGACGACGCGCTCGCCGTGGCGGATTGGGGCGCGACGCATTGGCCGCGGAGGCAGCTCGTTGTCGCCGGATTTTCCTTCGGAGCCTACGTGGCGCTGCGCCTCGCGCAGCGACGCGCGGTGCGGCGGCTCATCCTGGTCGCCCCGCCGGTCGGCCGGTTCGACTTCTCCGCCTTGTCGGCGCCCGGCGCGCCCTGGGTGGTCATACAGGGCGACGCCGACGAAGTCGTCGATCCCCTCGCGGTGAGCGGCTGGGCGCAGGCGTCGTCGCCCGCCCCGAAGCTGTTGATGATGACGGGCGTCGGGCACTTCTTCCACGGCCGCCTCACCGACCTGCGGGATGCGGTGGTCGGCGAAATCCGGAGCGCCTGACGGCAGTTCAGCCGCTCCGGACCAAAAACCCAGGAGCGTCCTAGTTCACGAATTCCTTGAGATTCTTGAGCGCCGCGATGCGCACTTTCTTGCTCGCGGGCTTCGCCTTGAACATCATCTTTTCGCCGTTGAACGGATTGATGCCCTCGCGCGCCTTCGTCGCCGGCTTCTTGACGACCTTCATCTTCAACAGCCCCGGCATCGTGAAAAGTCCGTGGCTGCGCAGGCTCTTCTTGATCGACGCGGCCAGTGAATCAAACACGGCTCCGACCTGCTTCTTCGTGAGCTCCGTATCCTTCGAGATGCTCGCGAGAATCTCTGACTTGGTCGGTGCGGCATTCTTTTTCGCCATAGTAATCTCCTACTGATGTTTCCAAACGCGGGTTGCGATTGCCCGCAAGTTCAACTCGGCGCCGAAAATAACATAGAAAAAAGCCGATGTTTAGCGCAAACGCAAAAAAAACCCGCGACGATGGCGCGTGCGGGAGGCTGGATTTTCCGGTACTTCGCCGATTGCGCGAGCCCGGGCTGACGGCGCGAGGAGGACCTGTGCGTCATGGTTGCGCGAGTAGAATCAACAGCGCGCCGATGGCGATCGAGGCCCAGAGGATGGAAAAGTCGACCTGGCCGATGGGCGGTATCCAGCGCCGGATCCGCCGCAGCAGGGGCTCGCAAAGCTGTCCGACGAGTCCGATTCCAGGTCCGTAGCCGCCGGGCGCGACGAATCCGGTCAGCCAGTAGAGCAGCAGTGCGAACAGGTATATCCGCAAAATCATGTCGGCGAGGCTCACGGCGGTGGCGCCCACCATGGACGCCGCATCCACCGGCGCGAGGCCGCGCAGCGCGAACAGAGCGAGGGTTCGCGCCGCCGCCACCAAGAACACCGCCACCACGGTCGCCGTGTCGACCTGGCGGATCGGCGGCAGCACGCGGCGCATCGGCAGGATCAGCCAGTTGGTGACGCGCAACAGCGCATCCGCCAGCGGATCGCGAAAGTTCGCGCGGACCAGTTGCAGCAGCAGGCGCAGCACGAATGCGAGCGTCAGCAGCCAAAGCAGGGTGTCGACCAGATAGATGATGGCGTTCATGTCAGCTCACGAGGTGGGCGCGCTACGCGGATCCGAACTCCACGGCGAGTTCCGCCGAGCGACGGTCGGCCGCCGATACCGCGTGTGCGACGATAGCATGAAGTCCCCCCGCGTCCAGAACCGCGAGCGCTGCGGCCGTCGTCCCTCCCTTCGAGGTTACCTGCTCGCGCAGCGCCGCGAGCGACTCGGCGGACTGGCGCGCCATTTGGGCCGCGCCGAACGCGGTCTCCAACGTCAGCCGGTGCGCGATCTCCGCCGGCAGGCCGCGCGCCTGGGCGGCGGACTCCAATGCCTCCATGAAAAGGAAGAAATAGGCCGGTCCACTGCCGGACAACGCGGTTACGGCATCCATCTGCGATTCATGCTCCACCCACACGGTGGCGCCGACCGTGCTCATGATCGATTCGGCGAGCGCCCGGTACGCCGCGCCGACGCCGGGCGGCGCGTACATGCCGGTGGCGCCGAAGCCGTTCAGCGCGGGTCGATTCGGCATCGCCCGCACGATCGGCACCCGCGGGCCGAACCAGCGCGCGAGCGCGCCATGCGGGATGCCGGCGGCCACCGACACGATCAATGCCGGGGACGGGCCGCTTCGCGGCGCGAGCCCGGTCGCCACGGCGTGCATTTGTTGTGGTTTCACAGCCAATACGATGACCTCGGCCGCTGCCGCCGCCTGTGCGTTGTCCGATGCCACCGCCACGCCGAACTCGAGCGCCAGCTGGCGCCGCCTGTCGGGGGATGGATCCGAAACCGTGATTCGCCCCGCGGGGACGCCGCGCTTGATCAGGCCACCGATCAATGCCGCGGCCATGTTGCCGCCGCCGATGAAGGTTAGGTTGCCGAAGTCGTTCATGCTGGTTTCCCCTGCATTCAGTGATTCATTGCCGCGGACCGAACAAGGCCGAACCGATGCGCACCATGGTTGCGCCCTCGGCGATCGCCGCCTCGAAATCCTCGCTCATCCCCATCGACAGGGTGTCGAGGGCTAGCCCGCGCGCGTTCAATTCCTGCAGCAGCGCCCTCATGGCGGCAAAAACCGGGCGCTGTCGCGCCGGGTCCGCCTGCGGCGGCGGCAGACACATCAGCCCCCGCAACCGCAAGCGGGGCAGCTGGGCGGTCGACGCCGCCAGGTCCGCGACCCCTGCCGGGGGGATCCCTCCCTTGTTCGTCTCGGCCGCCAGCGCGACCTGGATGCAGACATTCAGCGGCGGCGCATGCGGGGAGCGCTGCTCCGACAGGCGCCGCGCGATATCGGCCCGATCGACGCCGTGCACCCAGTCGAAGCGAGTGGCGATCGCGCGCGTCTTGTTGGCCTGAAGCCGGCCGATGTAATGCCAGCGCAGCGGCAGGTCGGCGAGCAAATCGAGCTTGCCGGCCGCCTCCTGCAGGTAGTTTTCTCCGAAATCCGTGACGCCGGCGGTCGCCGCGGTGCGCAAAAGTGCGGCAGGATGCGTCTTGCCGACGGCGACCAAGGTGATCGACGCGGGATCGCGCCCGGCGCTTTCGGCGGCGCGCGCGATCCGATCGCGGATATCGCGCAGCCTGACCGCGAAATTTTGCGGACCAATTAACATATTGGGTGAGGACACCCTCTTATATACTGCTTGCGGCCGAAATGGGCCGGATTAGGAGCCGTCGATGGCGGTCGATATCGCGCAGCTTCTCGCGTTCGCGGTGAAGAACAACGCGTCGGACTTGCACCTCTCCGCGGGGGTGCCGCCGATGATACGCGTCGACGGCGACGTCAAACGCATCAATATGCCGGCGCTCGCGCACAAGGAAGTGCACAGCATGGTGTACGACATCATGAACGACAAGCAACGGAAGGCATTCGAGGAATTCTTCGAGACGGACTTTTCCTTCGAGATCCCCAAGCTCGCGCGATTCCGGGTCAATGCGTTCAACCAGAATCGCGGCGCGGGGGCGGTCTTTCGCACCATCCCGTCGACGATCCTGTCCTTGGACGAATTGAACGCCCCCAAAAGTTTCAAAGACTTGTGCATGCTTCCTCGCGGACTCGTGCTGGTGACGGGGCCGACCGGATCCGGGAAATCCACCACCCTTGCGGCCATGGTGAACCACTGCAACGACAACCGCCCCGATCACATTATAACCATCGAGGATCCGATCGAGTTCGTCCATGAAAGCAAGCGCTGCCTGGTGAATCAACGCGAGGTGCACAGGGACACCCTGGGATTCAGCGAGGCGCTGCGCTCGGCGCTGCGCGAGGATCCGGACGTCGTGCTGGTCGGCGAGATGCGCGATCTGGAGACGATCCGGCTGGCACTGACCGCCGCAGAGACCGGGCATCTGGTGTTCGGCACCCTGCACACGAGTTCCGCCGCCAAGACGATCGATCGCATCGTCGACGTTTTCCCGGCGGCCGAAAAGGAAATGGTGCGCGCGATGCTGTCCGAGAGCCTGCGCGCCGTTATTTCCCAGACCTTGATGAAGCGCGTCGGCGGCGGCCGTATCGCAGCGCATGAAATCATGATCGGCACCCCGGCGATCCGCAACTTGATTCGCGAGGGAAAAATTGCGCAAATGTACTCGGCCATCCAGACCGGTCAGGGCCAGGGCATGCAGACCCTGGACCAGTGCCTGCAGGACCTCGTGCAAAAGGGTGTCGTGAGCCGCGAGGAAGCACGCTTCAAGGCGCAGAACAAGGACAGCATCTGATATGGAACGCGAACAAGCGATTCGGTTGATGCAGGATCTGCTGCGGCGCATGGTGGAGAAAAAAGGATCCGACCTGTTCATCACGGCCGGATTTCCGCCGGCGATCAAGATCGACGGGGAAATCCGGCCGCAGTCCGAACGTACGTTGACCCCGGAGCAGAGCGCCGGGATGGTCCGCGCGATCATGAACGACCGGCAGACCCGGGATTTCGACTCCACCAAGGAATGCAATTTCGCGATCGCGCCGCCCGGAATCGGCCGGTTCCGCGTCAGCGCCTTCATCCAGCAGGGCTTCACCGGCGCGGTCATCCGCACCATCAACGCGAAGATACCGTCGCTCGAGGAACTCGAACTGCCGTCGGTGCTGAAGGACGTGGTGCTCTCCAAGCGCGGCTTGGTGATCCTCGTCGGCGGAACCGGTTCGGGCAAGTCGACATCGCTCGCCTCGATGGTCGGTTACCGCAACGAGAAGACCCGCGGCCACATCGTCACCATCGAGGATCCGGTCGAGTACGTGCACGCGCACAAGGGCTGCGTGATCACCCATCGCGAGGTCGGCGTCGACTGCGAAAGCTGGCACCTCGCGCTCAAGAACACGCTGCGGCAGGCGCCGGACGTGATCCTGATCGGCGAGATCCGCGATCGCGAGACGATGGAATATTGCATCCAGTTCGCGGAGACGGGGCATCTCGTGCTCGCGACGCTGCACGCCAACAGCTCCAATCAAGCGCTGGACCGGATCATCAACTTCTTTCCCGAGGAGAGGCGCGAGCAGCTGCTGATGGACCTAAGCTTGAACATCCGGGCGTTGATTTCGCAGCGCCTGCTGCCGCGGGAATCCGGGTCCGGCCGGATCGCCGCGATGGAAATCATGTTGCAGTCGCCGTTGATCTCCGATCTGATCTTCAAGGGCGATGTGTCCAAGATCAAGGACGTCATGGCGCGCTCCAACCGGCTCGGCATGAAGACATTCGACCAGGCGCTTTTCGAGCTTTACGAGGCCGGACTCGTCTCCTACGAGGATGCCTTGCGCAACGCCGACTCCAAGAATGAACTGCGCCTGCGCGTCAAGCTCGAGAGCAAGCGCGAACTCAAGAACCCGGAGGATCCGGGCCAGTCGCTCAAGATTCTCGAGGAAGAAGAAGGCCAGGTGTTTTAACGCATGTCCGCCGCCGCTCCCGCGCAGTCGATGAACACCAAGCCGCTGTTCAAGCTGATGGTGGAGAAAAAGGCCTCGGACCTGTTCTTCACCTGCAACGCGCCGGTCAAGATCAAGATCGAAGGCAAGATATTCCCCGTCAACAAGCAGGTTCTCAGTCCCGAAACGGTGCGCCAGGCGGCGCTCGGCCTGATGACGCAGGAACAGATCGATCATTTCAACGAGGAGCTGGAGATCGATTTCGCGATATCCGAGCCCGGCCTAGGCCGATTTCGCGTCAACGTCTTCTATCAGCGCGGCTATCCGGCGATGGTGCTGCGCTACATCACCGCGGAGATGCCGCGGCTCGAGGATCTCGGCATGCCCGAGGTCCTGAAGGACCTCGTGATGCTCAAGCGCGGCCTGATCCTGATGGTGGGAGGCGCCGGCGCCGGAAAGTCGACGACGCTCGCGGCGATGATCAACTACCGCAACGAGACCTCGTCCGACCATATATTGACGATCGAGGATCCGATCGAATTCCTGCACTCGAACAAGAAATCGATAATCAATCAGCGCGAGGTCGGGCTCGACACGAAGTCCTTCGCGCGCGCGCTGCGCAGCGCCGTGCGCGCGGCGCCGGATGTCGTGCTGATCGGCGAGATCCGCGACCGTGAAACGATGGAATCCGCCATCACGCTGGCCGGGACCGGCCATCTTTGCATCGCGACGCTGCACGCGAACAATTGCGCGGAGGCGCTCGACCGCATCATCAACATGTTCCCGCGCGACCAGCACAGCCAGATATTCCTGGACCTGTCCCAGTACCTGCGGGCCGTCCTTTCACAGCGCCTGGTCCCCGCGAAAAGCGGCGTGCGTGTCGCCGCCTCCGAGGTCATGGTCAACACCCCCCACATCAGCGACCTGATCAAGAAGGGCGACGTGATCGGCTTGAAGGAGGCGATCAGAACCGGCACGGAGCGCGGGATGCTGAGTTTCGACAGCTCGCTCTACAACCTCGTGCGCGAGGGACGCATCGAACTGGAGGAGGCGCTGTCCAGCGCCGACTCCCGCAGCAATCTCGAAGCCAAGATCAATTTTGGCTGACGTACGGGGCCGGCGCGGCCGCCGCCGCGGTGGCGGCCGTGCATGACGTCAGATTGCGCTCGAACTCGCGGCTGCACACATCCCATCCGGCGCGCAGCGCGCGGTCGCGGCAGCCCTTCGGATCCAGGGTGAGCGCGCGCGCCGCGGCGCGCGCGAGATCCTCGTCGAGCGCGCCCGTGACGCCGTCGTCGATGACATCGACGGGCCCCGTGACCGGATAGGCGGCAACCGGGACTCCGCAGGCCATCGCTTCCAGGTTCACCAGTCCGAACGTGTCGGTACGGCTCGGAAAGACCATGACGTCGGCGGCGGCGAGGTGCATCGCCAGGTCCTCACCGAATCGGAACCCGAGGAAATGCGCGTCCCGGAACTGCGATTGCAGCCCGGTGCGCGCCGGACCGTCGCCGATCACGATCTTGCTGCCGGGCCAGCTCATCTCCAGAAATGCGCCGATGTTCTTCTCGACCGCGACGCGGCCGACGTAGGCGGCGATCGGGCGGGGCAGGTTCAGGAACGATTTTTCCCGCGGTTTGAACAGTTCCGTGTCCACGCCGCGGCGCCAGGTCGCGATGTTGACGAACCCGCGCGCCTCCAGATCGCGCCGAACGGACGGGGTGCTGACCATGCAGCGCGTCGCCGCTCCGTGAAAACGCCGCAGCAGTCCGTAGGTCAGGCCGAGCGGCACCGGAAACCGTGCCCGCAAATATTGCGGAAACTGGGTGTGATAAGAGGTCGTGAAGCGCGCTCCATGTCCGACGCAATAGCGGCGGGCGGCGAGGCCGAGCGGTCCCTCGGTGGCGATGTGCAGAGCCTGCGGCGCGAAGGATTCCACGCGGCGGGCGACGCCACGGTACGGCAGCAGCGACAGGCGTATCTCCGAATAGGTCGGGCAGGGAATGCTGGAGAATTCGCGCGGGGTGACCATGCTCACCTCGTGGCCGAAGCGTTCGAGCCACGCCGCCGTGTTCGCGAGCGTGCTGACGACTCCGTTGGTCTGAGGAAGCCAGGCGTCGCTGACTATCATGATTCGCATGAATGGCCCACCCGCGCCGCTATCCGGATCTGCGCCGAGCGTCACGATCTCACCGGGCAATGACGCTTTTGTTAAGGGAGCGACAAAGTTTTCTTACAAACCTCCGCCGCGTCGCGCCGCCCGGCCGCACTGTAATCAGGCTGCAATGAATATCCTATATTCCGTTGTCTGAAGTTCCGACCCCGTCTCCCCCTTCGAGGATTCAACATGCATAGTTTCAAGGAAGCCCTTGCGATACAGCGATGGGACGATCATCGCTACTATCATCACAGCCGCATCAATCAATCGCTGCACTTCTTCAGCGCGCTGTGCTTCATCGTCGCCTACGCGGAGGTCTTCAAGGACCCGGTGGTCTCCGCGCTGATCGGCTGGCTGCTCGCCATGACGAGCCGGCAGGCCGGGCATTTCTTCTTCGAGCCGAAAGGCTATGACGAAGCCAATCAGGCGACCCACGAACACAAGGAGGACATCAAGGTGGGCTACAACCTGCGCCGCAAGGCCGTGCTGCTCGCGATCTGGGCCGCGGCGCCGGCGGTGCTGTGGTTCGATCCGACGCTTTTCGGGGTGTTCAAGACCGGCGCGAGCCATGCGGGTTTCGTGCGCCGTGTCGGCGAGGTCTGGCTCGCCGTCGGCATCGGCGGATTGCTGTTCCGCACGGTGCAGCTGATGATCATCAAGGACTTGCAGACCGGGCTCGTGTGGATCACGAAGATTTTGACGGACCCGTTCCACGACGCCATGCTCTACTGCAAATCGCCGCTCCATTTGTTGCGCGGGGAGTTGATCGACCCGGCGATCGGCGAGAATCGGGCCTGAAGGAGCTCCCGGAGCACGCGCCGCTTGATGGACCGGTTCGTCACTTCAGGTCCGGCCCGCCACCACGCGTCTTGTTGCATCTGCCTGGCGGCCGACACGATCCGGTCGGCCGCCAGGTCGAAATCCGCGTCGGAGAAGTTCAAGCTGAAGATCAAGCGGCCCGTTCCCACCCAGGACAGCGCGATGCCGGCTGCCCGCAGGTAGAACTGGTACATCCAGTTGTAGCGGGACGGCCGGGTGTAATACATGGTCCAGATCGTCGACAGGTTGGCGACGCGCACCGGCAGGCCCTCGGCCTCGAGGCGCCCGTTCACGGCACGCGCCCGGGAATTCCACACCTCATCGAGGCCGCGGTAGAGCGCGCGCACCGGCTCACCCTCGATACGATGCAGAAATTCATGCATGGCGCCCATCACGTAGGGATGGGCGTTGAACGTGCCGCGGGCGAAGCAGACGTCCGCGGGCCGATCCTCGCGGAATCGCCGCATCAGCTCGCGGCGTCCGCAAAGCACCCCCACCGGGAGGCCTCCGGCGACGGTCTTGCCGTAGGTGACCATGTCGGCGCGAACGCCGAAATATTCCTGCGCGCCGCCCGCGGCCAGCCGGAAGCCGACGAATACTTCGTCAAAAATGAGCACGATCCCCCGCGCGGAGCACACGGTGCGAAGTTCCCGCAGCCAGTGCGCGTAGGCGTCGCGGTCGAAGTGCGCCCGGCGCCCGCTGTCGACCAGCGTCGAGTCCCCCGGCGCCGCCGAGTTCGGATGCAGCGACTGAAGGGGGTTGACCAGCACGCAGGCGATGTCGTCGCGGGTGCGCAATACGCGCAGGCTGGCGTCATCCATGTCCTTCAGCGTGTAGGTTTCGCGCGCGGGCACCGGATTGCCGACCCCCGGTTGCACATCGCCCCACCACCCGTGGTATGCGCCGCAAAACCGCACCAGATGGTCCCGGCGGGTGTGGTAGCGCGCGAGGCGCACCGCCTGCATCACCGCCTCGGTGCCGGACATGTGGAAGGAGACTTCATCCAGGCCGGAGATTTCGAGCAGACGACGGACGTTGTACGCGGTGACGGGGTGGTAGGCGCCGAGCACGGGACCGAGGTCGCGCACCCGTTCGGCGCCCCTCGCGATGCACTCCTTGTAGAAATCGTAGCCGAACACGTTGACGCCGTACGAGCCGGTCAGGTCGACGAAGCGGTTGCCGTCGAGGTCGACGACTTCGACCCCGGCCGAAGACTCGACGAACGCGCCGACGGGGAGCCGCTCGCGCACATAGCGGCTGAATTGAAACGGCACCCGGTAGCGCGACGTGAACTGCAGGTCGGATACGCCGGCCCGCGTCTCGGCCGTGAGCTTCGCCGTGACCGCATGGCGCTGCGCGAAGTGCATCGCGAGCCGCTCGAAGCCGGCACGCCGCGCCGCCGCGTCACCGTCCGGCGCGTCGTCTGCGCGGAAGAACCGATCATCGCCGTATTCGACCAGCGGCAACTGCGCGGCGACTCGGCGCGACAGGCGCGAGTGCCCGGCGAGCGAGGGATGCTTGGCCGCGGAGAGCTGCAGGCGCCGCCGCAGCCGGCGCAGCACCGTGCCGAGCACGACGAGGGCCGCGAGTCCCGCCGCGATGACCGCGGGCGCGTGAATGAGATTTTTGTTCGGCACGAAATTCCTCCAAGGGAACTCTATTTCACATGAATGACACTTCGATGACCGGGCGAGCCCGGCTGCGCCGGCTGATCGGCGCGGAGAATCTGAATTTCCTGCTGACCAACCGCATCCCGCGGCGCTGGTCGACACGGTTGATGGGACGGCTGAGCCGAATCGAGAACCGCTGGTTCGCGGCCGCGGGCATCGCGATCTGGAAGCTGTTCTGCGACCTGGACCTGCGCGACGCCAAGACGACCCGCTTCAACAGCCTGCAGGCGTGCTTCACGCGGGAATTGACCGCCGGCGCGCGCCCGGTGGACGCCGACCCGTCGAGCCTGGCGAGCCCTTGCGACGCGCTCGTCGGCGCTCACGGCGAAATCGGCGACGGCACCGTGCTGCAGGCCAAGGGGCACCCCTACGCCATCGTGGACCTCCTCGGCGACCCACGGCTCGCCCAGTACCATCTCGGCGGCAGCTATGCCACGCTGCGCCTGACAGCGGGCATGTACCACCGATTCCACGCGCCGCAGGATTGCACGGTGGAACGGGTCGACTACATCTCCGGTGACACCTGGAACGTGAATCCGGTCGCGTTGAAGCGCGTCGAACGCCTGTTTTGCAGAAACGAACGGGCGGTGATCCGATGCCGGCTACGCTCCGGGCACCTGATCACGCTGGTTCCCGTGGCGGCGATACTCGTCGCCAGCATCAGACTGCGCTTCGTCGACGTGCGGCTGCACCTGCGCTATCGGGGGCCGAACGTGATTCCGTGCGCCGCCAACCTCGCGAAAGGCGAGGAGATGGGGTGGTTCGAGCATGGCTCGACGATCATCGTGCTCGCGCCGCCGGGGATCTCGATTCCGGCGCGGATCGTCGCCGGCGCGCTTATACGCGCCGGCCAGGCGCTGATGCACATCGACGCCTGAGCGGGGCGCCGCCGCTCAAAGCGGCCGGCGGTGCCGCGTCAGCGTGGCGGTGATCGCCGCAAGCACGGCCATGCGCACCGCCACCCCATTGTTGACCTGTTCGCGAATCACCGAATTCGGCCCGTCGGCGACATCGGAGCTGATTTCCACCCCCCGGTTCATCGGTCCGGGGTGCATGACGAGTGCGTCCGGCGCCGCGAGCCGCAGACGCGCCGCAGTCAGCCCGTACGAGCGGAAATAAGCGGCATCGTCGAGCGCGGCGCTCTCGGCCATGCGTTCCTTCTGGATCCGCAGCATCATCACGACGTCGGCTCCGGCGATGCCGTCCTCGATTCGCGTGAAACGCTGCGCGCCGCGGAATTCGCCTTCGGCCGGCAGCAGCGACTCCGGAGCGACGACCCGCAAGTCCGTCGTTCCGAGCGTGGCGAGCGCCCGCGCGGTCGAGCGGGCGACCCGCGAGTGCCTGATGTCGCCGACTATGGCCACCTTGAGCCCGGCAAACGGACGCTTGTGGGACCTGATCGTCATGACATCGAGCAAACCTTGAGTCGGATGCGACAGGTGGGCCTCGCCGGCGCTGATGACCGAAACATGCGGCGCGACGTGATCGATCAAGTACTCGGGCAGTCCGGCTTCCGAGTCGCGGATGACGAACACGTCGGCGTTCATTGCTTCGAGCGTGTAGATGGTGTCGAGCATCGTCTCGCCCTTCGCCCGCGAACTCGAGTGCATGTCCAGATTCACCACCTGAGCGCCCAGCCTTCGCGCGGCGAGATCGAACGATGCGCGTGTGCGGGTGCTCGGCTCGAAGAACAAATTGGCGACGGTGACGCCGGCGAGTTCGCGCCCCTCGTACGCCGGTTGTCCGGGCAGCCGGCGGTAGGACTCGGCGCGGTCCAAGATCGCGGTCAACAGGTCCCGCGCGAGACCTTCGAGCGTCACGAGGTGGCGCAGGCCGCCGGCATCATCTAGTTGTGACTGCATTGTGTCTCGCGGCTTGTTTCGAACCAGCGCTCCAGGATCACGCGCGCCGCCGCCGCGTCGACGTCGCCCTTGGCGACGCGGCGGCGGCGCAGTCCGGTTTCCCTGGCATACTTCAGCGAAGCCTCGGCCTCGAGCGACGAGTAGCGTTCATCGACGAGCGCGACCGGTATTCGAAACCGTTCGGCGAGCCCGGCGGCGAAACCACGCGCCGCGCGCGCGAGCGGACCCTCGGTGTCGTCCGCATTATACGGCAGGCCGACGATCGCGGCCGCCGGCTGCCAATCGCGCATCAAGCTGGCGATCGCCGGCCAGGCCTGCGCGCCTCCGGTCGAAGGCAGCGTCGCGATCGCCCTGGCCGTGCGGCTCACGGTGTCACCGCAGGCGACGCCGATCCGGCGGGTTCCAAAGTCGAATGCCATGATCACCCGCGGCGCACCGGGGTTCGCAATCTCAGGCATGCCCGCTCGTCGAACTGATGCGCGACAAGTCGACTCCGAGCAGCCGGCCGGCGGCGTCCCAACGCGATTCGAACGGCAGGTCGAATATGATCGCCGCGTCGACCGGCGCGTTCAGCCAGACGTTTGCGCGGATCTCATCCTCGAGCTGCCCGCCGTCCCAACCCGCGTAACCCAGTGCGACGACGGCCTCTTCCGGCCCATCACCGCGCGCCATCGCCGTGAGAATGTCGCGCGAGGTCGTCACGTGCAGGCGCTCTGAGACCTTCAGCGTCGAGTCCCACTGACCGCCGGCAGGGTGCAGCACGAAGCCGCGGTCGGTCTGCATCGGGCCGCCGCGCAGGACTTGGCGCTCCGTCAACGGACCCTGCGCGACCTTGATCTCCAGCTGATCGAAGATCTCCCCCATGCGCATCGGCAGGGGCTTGTTGACGATCAGCGCGAGCGCGCCGCGCGGGCTGTGATCGCAAACCAGCGCGACGGTTTGGGCGAAATTCGGATCCCCCATCGCCGGCATCGCGATCAGCAGCTGATTGGTCAGGTAGCCGTCTCCGTTCATAGGCGCACATCATCTCGCAGCGGCGCGAGGCTTGCGAGCCCCGCGCTCAACGCACCGCCGCAGGCTCTGAATACAGAACCTTCGACTCGCCGGCGGCGCCGGAGAGAAATTCCCATTGGTACGCGATCCGTATCTGGTCGTGATGGGCGCGCAGTTGGCGGGAAAACGGCGCGAAAGGGGCGGCGAGCTGCAGAATCCGGATCGCCGCGTCGTCGATTTCCGGCCGGCCGCTGCTGCGCCGGACGACCGCGTCGGCGAGCCGGCCGTCGGCATCGATCGTCACCTCGACGACCGGCGTGGCGCCGCGTTTCGAGGCCTGTGCCGCGCTCGGAAAATGCATCGTGCCGATGCGCTCGACGCGGCGCCGCCAGCGGTCGAGGTACTCGGCCACGTCCGTGGCACGGGTGTCCGCGGCGATCCACAATTCATGCCGCGCCTTGCCGCGCAGCCGCAGTTCGACGCCGTCGTCGTTCGGCTCCATCCCGAAATCCGGGCGCTTCTCCAGGCGCATCGGAATGGGCAGCGGCTGCGCCGCGGCGTCGTCCGACGTCGAATAGCGGATCTGGGTCGCTTGAGCCGTGGTCACGAGTACCGCCTCCCGGTCCGCCCCGCGTCCCGTCGCGCCGTAGGCCAGTCCTTCGCCGTTGATCATCCCGGGGTGGTCGGCCGGGGCGGGAGAGGACTTGGGGATCAGCGCGCGCTTGTCCGCCACGGTGTTGCCCGAGCCCTTTTGATTGCGCTGCGCCAGATAGTGCGCGTCCGGACTGGCCGCGACCGCGGGCCCGTGGTCATCGACCAAGATCACCTCCAGCCCCTTCTGCGCGCCGTCAGCGGCCGCCGGTTTCGGCGGGCTGAAACTCACGCCGAGAATGATGATTCCATGCAGCAACGCGGCCAGAAAGCAGGTCGTCACGAGCCGGTCTTGCGCGGGCGGCAGGCCCGCTTGGAGTAAATCCGAATTCACGCGTCATCCCAGGCGGTCGGCGATCGCGTTCATGAAGGTCCCGCCAATATCGACACCGCATTTCTTGTCGAGTTCACGAATACCGGTGGGACTGGTGACATTGATTTCGGTGACGTAGTCGCCGATCACGTCCAAACCGACGAAAATCATGCCGGCCTGGCGCAATGCCGGTCCGATTCTCGAGCACAGCCAGCGGTCGCGGTCGGTGAGCGGGCGGGTTTCGGCGCGGGCGCCCGCCGCAAGGTTGCCGCGATTGTCGGTTTCATCGGGAATGCGCCGCAGCGCGTAGGGCACGGGCTCTCCATCGACGAGGATGATGCGGCAATCGCCGGCGGTGGTGATTTCCGGCAGATACCGCTGCACGATCGCATAACGGCTGCCGTAGTCGGTCAAGGTCTCGAAAACCACATTGCGGTTCTTGTCGCCTTCCTCCAGCACGAAGATCGACCGGCCGCCCATGCCGTGCAGCGGCTTGCAGACGGCCTTGCCGTGCTCGCGCAGGAATTCCCCCATGTCGCGCATGTCGCGCGTGATCAGCGTCGGCGCGCAGCACTCCGGAAACCAGGCGGTGTAGACTTTTTCGTTCATGTCGCGCAGGCCGCGCGGGTCGTTGACGACCAGGGCGCCTTGGTCGCGGGCGCGCTCGAGCAGGTAGGTGGTGTAGATATACTCCGTGTCGAACGGAGGATCCTTGCGCATCAGGACGACGTCGCAGCCGCCGAGCGGCGCGATTTCGGCGGCGCCGAGGTCGAACCAACGCGCGGGGTCATCGGCGACCCGCAGCGGCGCCAGGCGCCCGAACGCGACCCCGTCGCGCAGCCACAGATCCTTCTGCCCGGCATAGAACAGATTCCAACCGCGCTTTTGCGCCGCCAGGAGCATCGCGAGCGTGCTGTCCTTGGCCGGTTTGATCGAGTCGATCGGGTCCATGACGACAAGCAGGCGAATTTCAGTGGGCATGGGTTTCCTCGGAGCCGCCGTCCGGCGATGCGCCCGCAGTCTAGCGCAAGCGCGCGCCGGACCCGATCAGATCGTGGAAGTGTGAACCACGGCGCCGTTGTTTGCGCCGGTTTGGCCCGAAATGTGAACCCCGTGACATGGCTAGGCAACCCTGGATATGTTAAAAAGCCATCATATTTCCGGGCCCAGGCGCGAGCATCCCCGAGTCTTGGAAAACGGGTTCTCAAAGGACAGTATGACCGCCAGCGACAAATCAAAACTGACCGGCCTCAAGGTGCTGGTCATCGACGACAGCAAGACCATACGGCGCACGGCCGAAACGCTCCTCAGCAAGGAGGGGTGCGAGGTGTTCACCGCGATCGACGGTTTCGACGCCCTGTCCAAGATCGCCGATCACCAGCCGGACATCGTTTTCGTCGATATCATGATGCCGCGCCTGGACGGTTATCAGACCTGTTCCTTGATCAAGCACAACAAGATCTTCAAGCAGATCCCGGTCATCATGCTCTCCAGCAAGGACGGACTGTTCGACCGCGCACGCGGTCGCATAGTCGGCTCGGAGCATTACCTGACCAAGCCGTTCACGAAGGACGAGCTGTTGGGGGCGATCGAAGCGCACGTGGGCAAATGACGGAGAATCCACGATGGCACTGATCCTCATAGTCGACGATTCCCCCACCGAGGTCTTCGTGATGCAGAAGGCGCTCGAAAAACACGGCTTCAGGACCGCGGCGGCCGAAAACGGCGCCGAGGGGATCCGAAAGGCGCGGGAGATGAAGCCGGACCTGATTTTCATGGACATTGTCATGCCGGGCGTCAACGGTTATCAAGCGACGCGCACCCTGATCAACGACCCCGAGACCAGCCTGATTCCGATCATCATGGTGACGACGAAGGGCCAGGAGACCGACCGGGTCTGGGGATTGCGGCAAGGCGCCGTGGATTACATCGTCAAGCCGGTATCGGCGCAGGCCTTGGTCGAGAAGGCTCAAGCGGCGCTGTCCGTATGAGCGCCGCCGACGCCGGTGCGGCGGCGAATCTTCGCGATCTGCGCGATCGGCCGTTCGAGTTGCTGCAGGAGCTCGAAAAGCGCAGCCGCGTAAACGGCACGAGCGCCGTCGCCGAGGCGAATGCCGGCCGCGAATGGGTCGGAGTGGCGTTTCGAATGGGCGGCGAGACGTTTCTCGTCGCCCGCGAGGAAACCCGGGAAGTGCTCGGCTATCCGGCCACGGTCACCCGCATTCCAGGCGCCAAGTCCTGGGTCAAGGGCCTCGCGAACATCCGCGGCCAGCTCTTGCCGATGATCGATCTGCGGCAGTTTCTGGGGAGCGGGATTGCCGCGGCGGGCCGCAATACGCGCGTCGTCGTCGTCAATCACCGCGAAATTCCGGTCGGCTTGATGGTCGACGAGGTCCATGGATTCCGGCGTTTCGCCGAAAAGGAATTCAGCGCCGACCCACCGCCGACGGTGATCCGCTGCGACAGCTACCTGGCCGGCGCATTCCGGCGCGGGGGCGAAGTCTGGCCGGTACTGAGTTTGAAGACGCTCGTCGAAAGCCAGGGGTTCTTACAGGCGGCGACCTGAGCGCCGCCGGAATCGCAACATGACCAACGAAAAACCCACGAATACCTGGTCCAGCGTGTTGCCGGGACTCGCCGCGGCCGCCGCGCTCGGCATCGCCGCCGCCGCCGTGCTCACGCTGCTGGCGCGCGCACCCGGTGGCGGCGCCGCGCCGGGCGACGAATTGTCGCTCGTGCTGCAGCGCATTCCGTTCGAAGCCGGGAATGCGTTGCGGGGCGATCCTCTATCGTTCGACGAATTGGGCCGCACGCTGGCGCGGGAAGCGACGCTGCGCGGACAGGTCACCGGCGGCGCCGACGCGGCTGATTGGCGGAAGCTCGACTCGGCGGTCGGGACGATCGCGGCGTCGCGGACCGCGGTGCAGACGATTCAGTCGTCCAACAGGGACGCCCGTCGGCTCGCGCCGAAGCTGCTTTCCGAACTCGGCGACATGGCGAGCGCCGGCGGCGTGCAGAAGCTCGCCGGCATGAGTCATTACCTGGAGCGCTTCGAGTTGACCGTGCAGCGCATCCAGCAGGATCTGAGCGGACTGGCCGCGGGCGTCGGCGATGCGGCGCCCACCGCCCAGCGTCTGGCCGACAGCCTCGAATTTCTGAGCCAGGTCGTGCGCGGCTTGTCCGCTGGCGACGGCGCCGGCGCCGGCGCGGGCGCGGGCGCGGGCGCGGGTGGGCACCTGGACGCGTTCATGCAGCGCGACCGCGAATTCGTCGAAGTCGTCCGAAAAGCGATCGGCGCTTCCGAGCCCGTGTCGCGAGCCCAGGCCGCGGCACGCACGCTGCCCGCGCTCACCCAGGCGCTCGCGCGACCCTACGCCGCGCGAGCGGGCGCGCAGGCCGGATCGATGGCCGCATACAGGCCGTGGATCCTCGCGTCCCTCGGGGTCTCGTTGTTTTGTCTGGCGGCGCTCGCGTGGGCCTATACCAAGGCGCTCGACCGGCGTCGCACCGTCGAACAGCGGGTGCGCGAGAACGAGCGCAACCAGGAAGCGATCATGCGCCTGTTGGACGAATTGTCGAGTCTCGCCGACGGCGATCTGACCGTGCAGGCGACGGTGACCGAGGACATCACGGGCGCCATCGCCGATTCGATCAATTATGCGGTCGAGGCCTTGCGTGAGCTCGTAACGACGATCAATGAGGGTGCGATCCAGCTCGACGGCGCGATGAAACAGGCGCAGTCGGTTGCCGCGCACATGGCGAGGGCGAGCGCCGCGCAATCGCGGCAGATATCATCGGCCAGTGAATCGATGGCCGAAATGGCGTCTTCCATCGAAGAAGTATCAGGAACCTCGGAGCGCTGCGCGGACGTCGCGCGTCACTCGGTGGACATCGCCCACAAGGGCGGCGACGCCGTTCGCCGCACGATCGACGGCATGAACACGATCCGCGAAACCATTCAGGAGACCAGCAAGCGCATCAAGCGGCTCGGAGAGAGTTCGCAGGAAATCGGCAATATCGTCGAATTGATCAACGACATCGCCGAGCAGACGAACATTCTCGCGCTGAACGCCTCGATCCAGGCGTCGATGGCCGGTGAGGCTGGACGCGGCTTTGCTGTCGTCGCCGACGAGGTGCAGCGGCTCGCGGAGCGGGCGGCCAATGCGACGAAGCAAATCGAGGTTCTCGTGCGCACCATCCAAACCGACACCAACGAGGCGGTCGTTTCGATGGAACGCAGCACGACCGATGTCGTCGGCGGTGCGCTGCTCGCCGAGAACGCCGGGGCTTCGCTCGAGGAAATCGAGCAGGTGTCCAACCAGATCGCGAGTCTCGTGCAGAACATTTCCGCAAGCGCCCGGCAGCAGGCCGCCGCGTCCGGCAATATCTCCAAGAACATGCAGGTGGTGCGCGAAATTTCGACTCAGACCGCGGAAGGATCGTCCGCGACCTCCGCCTCCATTTCTAAACTCGCCGCCCTCGCCGCACAGCTGCGCAAATCGGTCGCGGGCTTCCGCCTGCCCGATGTCGGCGGCGGCACCACGACGCTCGTCGGCTCCACGTCGACGCGATTGCCCGAACTGAAGGAGCCGCTCGTGCCCGGCGCAGGCGCCGGAATCGGCGGGAAGGTCCGCAAAGCCAGCGGCTTCGGCGCTTGAGCCCAGGACGCCCGGACCCACCGATGACCGATATCAGTTCGCAGACCCTGCACATCGTCGCCAAGGAGCTTGCCGCGACCTTGAATGAGGCGCGCGCCTCCCTCGAGGCGTATGCGGAAAGACCCGATCAGCGCGACCTGCTCGACCGATGCGCCGAGCAGCTGCACGTGGCCCACGGGGTCCTGCGGCTGGTCGAAGTCTACGGGGCGGCATTGCTGGCGGAGGAGATGGAGCACGTCACGCGCTTCCTGCTCGAGTCGGCCGATGACGAGAAGCGGCAGACTGACGGCCTCGATGCGCTGATGCGCGCGATGGTGCAATTGCCGGCGTATCTGGAGCGCGTATTGTCCGGCGGCCGCGACCTGGCTCTCGTGCTGCTGCCGCTATTGAACGACTTGCGGTCCGTGCGAGGCAGTCCGTTGTTGTCCGAAGGGACCTTGCTGCTGCTGAACCTGAAGTCCGACCAGCCGGCCAAGCCCCAACAGGGGGGTGAGCCGCCGATTTCGGTTGCCCTGTGGGCCCGGCGGCTGCGTCCCCGCTTCCAGGTTGGATTACTCGGCTTGATTCGCGGGGAGCGCACCGAACAGAACCTCGAGATCATGGCCAAAGTCGCCGAGAAACTGGAGCAGGTTGCGACCACGCAGCCTGTGTTTCAGTTCTGGTGGGTCACAGGGGCCATTCTGGAGGCGCTGCGCGCGAACGGTCTCGATGCCAGCGCGACCTTGAAGCGCCTGCTCGGGCAGGCCGACCGACAGATCAAGGCCCTGTATGAGGCGGGCGAGGCGCGCTATTGCGAGGATCCGCCGGTCGATCTGCTGAATAATCTGTTGTATTACGTCGCCCGCGCGTCGGTCGCAGGCGGCCGTATCGGCGCGGTCCGGGCTTCGTTCAAGCTCGCCGAATTGTTGCCGGTGGACGATTCGGTCGAGCAGGAACGGGCGAGCCTGTCGGCGCCGAGCGTCAAATTGATGCAGACCGTCGCAGCCGCGATCAAGGAGGACCTGGCCAAGGTCAAGGACGTCCTGGATATCTTCGTGCGGCGCGGCGGCGGGCGGACCGAGGAGCTCCGGCCGCAGTTGGAGCTGCTGAAGAAGATCAGCGACACGCTCGGCGTGCTCGGTCTCGGTGAATTGCGGCAGCGGGTGCAGCAAGAGATCGGCGATATGAACGCCATGCTCGCCTCCGGGCATGCGCCGCCAGAGGAGGCGCTGATCAAGGTGGCGGGCGTGCTGCTTTCGGTCGAAGACAGCCTCGACGATCAACTCGTCCGGTTGATCCTGCCCACCGCGGCAGCGGCCGGCGCCGAAGTGCCGGGAGACCTGGATTTCCGCCTGGTCAGCGAGGCGGTGCTGCGTGAGTGCACGGTCAATCTGGCGCGCATCAAGGAGGCGATCTCTGTCGCGGTGCAGAAATCCGGCGACTTGTCCCCGCAGGGATTGGATAACGTGCCGCAGCTGCTGCGGGGGATCACCGCGGGCTTGTTGATGCTCGGAAAGGGCCGCGCCGCGGAGCTGATGGAGGCGATCGGCATCCATGTGCGCCGGCTCGTCGAGCCGGGCACGCCGGCCGCCGATCCGTTGCGGCTGGAGCGCATCGCGGATGCGATCGTCAGCATCGAATATTACATGGAGACGATCCAGAGCGGCCGCAATGATCCCTGGTACATGCTGGACAATGCGGAAACCTGCATCAAGGCCTTGTCTGAGGACGTCGCGGCCCGTGTGCCCGCTCTCGATGCGCCCGCTGCGGACGCGGGTGCCGCGACTGTCCGGCTCGACGCAGAGCCGGGGACCGTGGCGCTTGCGAAAACGGTGCAATTGGCGCCGCCGAACGCCTCGAGCGTGGCGGCCGCGGACTCCGGCCTCGACCCGCAGCTGGTTGAACTGTTCATCGAGGAAGCCAAGGAGGAGATGGCTTCGATCGGTGCCAATTTCCCATTGTGGGAACAGAATCCGATGGACACCGACGCGCTGGTCACGCTGCGGCGCAGCTTCCATACGCTGAAGGGCAGCGGGCGCATGGTTGGGGCGCAGACGATCGGAGACCTGGCCTGGTCGATCGAGAATCTGCTGAATCGGATCATCGAGAAGACACTTTCGCGCACGCCGGCGATCGTGTCGGTGATGCGCGCGGCCGTCGGAGTCCTGCCGCAGGTCATCGAACAATTGGAAACCGGCCGACCGGCCGCGACTCCGGTCGATGAAATCATCGTGCGCGCCCACTCTTGCGCCGCGGCGCGCGACGCAGAAGAGCGAGCCGCCGCAGTCCCCGCGCCGGAGCCCACGGCCGAGCACGAGTCCGCCGCGGCCGCCGCCGCCGCCGCTGCGCCGGCCGCGGAAGCCGCGCACACGGCAATGGATCCGGCGCTGCACGACATCTACAGCAACGAAGCGGCGACGCACCTGGCGGTCATTCGCGCGTATCTGCAGAAGCGTGACGGGCAACTGGCCCCGCACGAACTGCCTGAGGTCATCTACCGCGCCGTGCACACGCTGTGCGGCAGTTCCAAGATGGCCGAAGCGCGGCACGGCATCCGCGTCACCGAACCGCTCAACCATTATCTGCGCAAGGTTTTCGACAACGGCCGCGGACTTCCCGACGCCGGCTTGGACGTATTGCGCGATGCCGTCGCGGCGATCGAGAACGTCGTCGCGCACATCGATGAGTCGACGATCTTTTTCGCCGACCAGCCGGTGTTGCTCGAGCGTATTCGCGCCCTCGATGCGGCGCTCGACGAGGAACTCGCGCGCGCCGAAGTGGACGCCGGGGCTTCGGTGGTCATTCAGGCGCTCGCCGCGGAGCCCGGGCCATCGGACCCGGATGGCTTCGATCACGAGATCGCGAATATTTACAGCGAAGAGGCGACCGAACTGCTGGAGAGCGCGCAGGCGTCGCTCGGCGCCTGGAACGGCGATCTTCGCAACAAGGAGCCTGTGGCCGAATTGCAGCGTCATCTGCACACCCTGAAGGGCGGGGCGCGGATGGCCGGCATCGCAGCGATGGGCGATTTGAGCCACGAACTCGAGACCCTGGTGATACAGATCGACGGCGGCACCGTTCCCGCGAGTGATCGCGCCCGCGCCGTGCTGCAGGCGAGTCTGGATGAACTCGCGCGCATGCGCGACCTGGTCGGCGCGGGCTCATGGCCGCCGCCGGCGAGCGCGCTGATCGCGCAGATCCGCGCGCTCGGTGGCGCCGATACGCTGGAAGCGTCCGCGGCACCCGCGGCACCCGTGGGGCACGTGGGGCCGCCCGCGGCACCCGTCGCAGCACCCGCGCACGCAGCACCCATACCCACACCTGCATCCGCTCCGGCGGCGGCGCCCGCCATCGCAGCGGCCACGATCAGCGATGAAGCCGTGGTTGCGGGTCTGGAAGCGTCCAGCGCACCGGTTTTGCCCGGTCGTGAGACCGCTCCGGTGGAGCGCGCGGAAATGGCGCGGGTCGACGCCGATTTGCTCGACACGATGCTGAACAACGCCGGCGAAGTCAGCATTTTCCGCGCGCGCCTCGACCAACAGGTCAATTCCATCGATTTCAACCTTGCCGAGCTCGCGCGCACCGTAACCCGCTTGAAGGATCAATTGCGCGGCGTCGAGATGGAGACCGAAGCGCAAATTTTGCACCGCCATGAGGCGCCGTCCCCAGGCCGCGCCGATTTCGATCCGCTCGAACTCGACCGCTACTCGGCATTGCAGCAGTTCTCGCGCGCGCTCGCCGAGACCGCGAACGACGTGGGCAGCATTCAGGGGATGCTGGAGACGCTGACCCGGGAGGCGCAAAACCTGCTCACGCAGCAGGCGCGCGTCATCACGGAGCTGCAAAACGGCTTGATGCGCACCCGCATGGTGCCGTTTCAGCGCCACGTTCAGCGACTGACCCGGCTGGTGCGGCAGGCCGCCAATGACACCGGAAAGCGCGCGGAATTGACCGTGCACGGCGCCGCCGCCGAGCTCGATCGACAGATGCTCGAGCGCATGGTGCCGCCGCTCGAGCACATGTTGCGCAACGCCGTCGTTCATGGAATCGAGGCTCCAGAGCGCCGCGCTGCCCGGGGAAAGCCGGAGATGGGGCGCATTTCGATCTCGCTGGAGCGTGACGGTGCCGAGGTGGTGATCGTCGTCGAAGACGACGGCGCCGGTATCGACGTCAAACTGATCCGCGAAAAGGCGATCTCCCTGGGGCTCGCCGATCCGCAGGCGAAACTCACCGACGAGGAAGCCACCCAGCTCATTCTCGAACCCGGGTTCAGCACGGCGGGTCACGTGACCCAGGCGGCGGGTCGCGGCGTCGGCATGGACGTGGTTGCGACGGAAGTGAAGAAACTGGGGGGCGGCCTGTTCATCGAATCGGAGCTCGGCAAGAGATCACGGTTCACGATCCGTCTGCCGTTCACGCTCGCGATCAGCCAGGCGCTGATCGTGCGGGTCGCCGAGGAGGTTTATGCGCTGCCGCTCGCGACGGTCGAAGGGGTGGTGCGGCTGCCGCGGAACATCGTGGCGCGGCATCTGGCGCCGGATGCACCGCCGTTCGAGTACGGCGGTCAGAAGTACCGATTCCAACAGCTCGGCACGTTCGTCGGCCTGGGCGCGACGCGACTACCCGAGACCGATGTGTCCATGTCCGTCGTTCTGATCCGCGCCGGCGAGCATTCCACGGCGCTGGTCACCGAGGAACTCGTCGGCAGCCGGGAAATCGTGGTCAAGTCGCTGGGTCCGCAAATCTCCGCGATTCGCGGCATCGCCGGCGCGACGATACTCGGCGACGGCCGGATCGTGATCATTCTCGACATGGGCTCGCTGGTGCGCTCCGAGTGGCGTTCGCGGCCGGCCGAGACCGCCATCGTCGATCAGCGCGATCGGCGCACCGTCGCCCTGGTCGTGGACGATTCGATCACGGTGCGGCGCGTGACCCAGCGGCTGCTGGAACGCAACGGCATGCGCGTGGTGACGGCGAAGGACGGCCTCGAGGCGGTCTCGATTCTTCAGGGCATGCGTCCGGACATCATCCTGCTCGACATAGAGATGCCGCGCATGGATGGCTACGAGGTGGCGACGCACGTGCGCGGTGATGCGCGCCTCAAGGACATCCCCATCGTCATGATCACCTCGCGCGTCAGCGAGAAGCATCGGGCGCGCGCCATCGAAATCGGGGTTGATGATTACCTGGGCAAGCCCTATCAGGAGACCCAGCTGCTCGATGCCATCGAGCCCCTGGTCAACCGGCGCAACGCGGCGGCGCACTGAGACCGCCGCCCATGTCGGAACTGCGCGACGAACTCTACAGCCTGTTGGTGCCTTTGGTGGGCGAACGGCTGATCGTCCCGCGCGCATGCGTCGCAGAGGTCATCGGCTATCAAACGCCCGCGGACATGACGAATGCGCCGCCGTGGTACCTCGGGGTCGTGCCGTGGAACGGTTCGAGCGTTCCGGTGGTGTCCTTCGAAGGCGCCCTCGGCCAAGCGCTGCCGCTCGTCTCAGGGCGCACCCGCATCGTGGTGTTCCACGCGTCGGAGGGCAAGCTGCAGTCGGGGTGCTTCGGCCTGTTGACCCAAGGGTTTCCGCAACTCGTGCGCATCCATGCCGATGTGATCCAACCCGATCCGTCGCGCAGCTTCACCGACCGCTCGCCGGTCATCTGCCAGGTGCGCATGGTCAATGAAACGCCGCTGATTCCCGATCTGCAGCGGCTGGAGCTGATGATTGCCGAAGAGACCTCCGTCATCCCTTGATGCGGCCGCCGGGTGCGCCCGTGAGGATTTGCTGACCGGGGTGCGCGAGGCCTATGCCGCGCTGCCCGGGTATGCGCGATTCGTCGAGGATTGGCCTCGAGACGGCGTACGGGGCGCGCCTTGCGGCGAGCGTCGCGGCGCCGGGCTCTCGGTGCTGAAGTACCTGGGTGCGGCGATCGAGACGATGCGTGCGCACGCTACCGGTCTCGCCGCCGCACTGGAGCGCGCGGCACCCACGCTGTGCTGGCGGCAGACCTACGGGCCCGG
>JAJXYR010000241.1 GCA_021780475.1 Pseudomonadota bacterium | reverse complement strand
CTCCAAGCCGCTGCACGTGGAGTTCGCCGCCGCATTGCCGTGGATCGCGGCGGCGGTGCCGGTCGCGACGGTCACCGCGGCGCTCACCGGGGCGCTGGAGGGACTGCAGCGCTTCCGCACCGTCAACCTGATCCAGTCGTTCGGCACCGCGCTGTTCCAGCTGGCGCCGTTGCTCACCGCCGTCTGGATCGGTCCGCAGTTGCAGTTCGTGATTCCCGCGGCCGTGATCGCCCGCGTGCTCGCGGCGCTCCCGCTGGTCCCGGTCGTCCGATCCGCGCTGCCGCTCACCCAACCGCCGCGCCTGCGCTGGCGGCGGATCCGGAGCCTCACCGCGTACGGCAGCTGGGTCGCGGTCACCAATCTGGTGGGACCGATATTGCATGTATTCGACCGGTTCCTGATCGGCATCGTGCTCGGGGCCTCGGCGGTCGCCGATTACGTCGTGCCATTCCAGCTGGTGAACCGCGCGCAGATCGTGCCGGCGGCCTTGTCCCGGGCGTTGTTTCCGCATCTGTCGACGGTCGACGCGGCGCAGTCGAAACAGGTGGCGGGCGAGTCGGTCGTCACACTCGCGGCGGCCACGACGCCGCTGATCGTCCTCGGGCTCTTGGCGATATGGCCGTTCCTGCAGGTCTGGGTCGGCAAGCCGTTCGCCGACCGTGCCGCGCCGGTCGGCGAGATCCTGCTGCTCGGTGTCTGGATCAACGGATTGGCGTTCGTGCCGTTCGCGCTGCTGCAGGCGCGCGGCCGGCCCGACGTCGTCGCGCGGTTCCACCTGCTGGAACTCGTGCCGTTCGCGGTGGTATTGTGGTTCGGTCTCCACCGTTTCGGCATCATCGCGGCGGCCGCGGCGTGGACACTGCGGGTCGCCGTCGACGCGGCCCTGCTGTTCAACGCGGCGCGCCTGCGCGCCGCGGTCGCGAGGCCGCTGCTGCCGGCCGCGGCGTTGATCACCGCGGCGGGGTCGTGCGCGCTGCTGATCCCCCGCGCGTTCGACGTGGTGCGACTCTATGCCGGCGTGCCGCTGTGCGTGCTGTCCTGTGTCTGGGCGTTGGCGGCGAGCGACCACGTGCGCGCGTTCGTTCGGAGGTTTTCGCGGCACCGCAAGCCGCGCCAGGGAGAGGAATCTTGACGGGTCACGCGGTCACGTCGCCACAGCCCGAGGCGGATGCCGGAACCTCGGTCTGGCCTGCGGAGGGCCTCGAACGGGTGCCAGCCTGTCCGGCTTGCGGTGACGCGCGACGGTCATTGGCGTACCCGGACCTCACCGACAACGTCGCTTTCTGTGCGCCGGGCGCCTGGGCGATGCATCGCTGTCTGGGGTGCGGATCGTGTTACCTCGATCCGCGACCCGATCCGGCGACGATCCATCTGGCCTATGCGCGATACTTCACCCATGCGGCGCCGCGCGGTGCCGCCCGGCGCGAACCTCCCGGCGGATTGGCCACGCTGCGCCGCAGCCTCGCGAACGGCTATCGCAACTGGCGGTTCGGGACCCAGGCTCGCCCGGCCACCGTGCTCGGCATCGGGCTCGCGCTGCTGATCCCCCGCCTGCGCCGGACCGCGGATTGGCGGATGCGATTCATCCCGCGCGCCGCGGCCGGGCGGCGGTTGTTGGATGTCGGGGCGGGAAATGGGGACTATCTGCTGCAAGCCCGCTCGGCCGGGTGGGACGTGGTCGGCGTGGAGCCGGATACGGACGCGGTCGCCAGCGCCCGCCGCGCCGGGCTCGACGTGCGCCAAGGCGGCATCGAGGCGTTGTCCGACCAACCGGCGAGCGTCGACGTGATCACGATGAATCACGTCATTGAGCACGTCCACGATCCGCGGCGCGTGCTCGGCGTCGCCTACCAGCTGCTGCGATCCGGAGGACTTCTGTTTCTCGAGACGCCGAACGTCGACAGCGATGGTCACCACCGGTTCGGCCGTCATTGGCGTGGCCTGGAGCCGCCCCGGCACCTGGTGCTGTTCAACTGGGACTCGCTGGAGCGGGTGCTCGAGGCCGTGGGTTTTGGCGAAATCCGGCGCATCCCGCGCGCCGGGGTCTATCCGACGCTCGCCGTGAAGAGCCGGGCGATCCGGCGCGGCGGTGATCCCGAGGACACCGGGCGCGCGCCGCGGCTGCAGCGCGTCGGCGATACGCTGCGTGAGCTCGGCACGATATCGAACCATCGGCGCCGCGAGTTCATCACGCTGCTGGCCGTGAAACGGTAGCGGACCTTCCGGGCATGCGGATCTCGGTGGCGATGGCGACCTTCAACGGGGAGCGTTTCATCGCGGAGCAACTCACGAGTCTCTGCGCGCAGACGCGATTGCCCGACGAGCTGGTCGTGTGCGACGACCAATCCAGCGATCGCACGCTCGACCTCGTCGAGCAATTCGCGCGGCGCGCGCCGTTCGAGGTCAGGATCCATCGCAACGAGCGCAACCTCGGGTTCGGGGACAACTTCCTGCAGGCCGCGAATCGCTGCCGCGGCGATTGGATCGCGTTCTGCGATCAGGACGATGTCTGGCTCCCCGACAAGCTCGCGACGGCCGAGCGCTACGCGCAGATGCCGGGCCGCAACGTGCTGGTGGTCGCCCACAACGCCGACGTGGTCGACGCATCGCTGGTGCCGAGCGGGGTGCGTTACCTCACCCTGCGCAAGACGATGATCTGCGAAGGGCGAAAGCTGCCGAATCTCTGGGTCGCCTCCGGATTCACGATGCTGTTCCGCGCCGACCTGGTCCGGCGCATACCGTACGACGACCGAGGACCCGACCCGAGCATCCCCGGCGCCGCGCTGGCGCATGACGTGTGGGTCTGCCGGCTCGCGCGCATCCTCGGGGACGTC
Source organism: Pseudomonadota bacterium (assembly GCA_021780475.1). Classification (GTDB taxonomy): domain Bacteria; phylum Pseudomonadota; class Gammaproteobacteria; order Steroidobacterales; family Steroidobacteraceae; genus Bog-1198. The sequence goes on along the minus strand of JAJXYR010000241.1, from coordinate 6,172 downwards.
GTGATCCTGCCGCAAAGCCTGGTGCTGTATCGACGGCATGCGGCGACGACGAGTGCCTTCCTGGCGGGCGGGAACCAGCGGGTGAAGGAGTCCAAGGGATTGTTGCGTCAATTGCGGACTCTTGCCGTCAGAGGCGCCGACACCTACCAGCGGCATGCGCAGGCCGCCGCCCATCAGGCGGCGGTGTTCGGGCGCCTCGCGCGTGACCCTCGGTTCGCGGAGTGGGGCGAGCCACTGCGGTCGGCCGAGGCCGACTACGCGGGTCTGTCCGACTGGCTGCTCGACCGGTCGCGCCTCTATGGGGATCCGCGTCTTTCCCGCAGGATCGGATTCCTGCGGCGCCTGCTCGCCGCCAACGGCCACATTCGATTCAACGGGTATTACCTGCGGAATTCCCGCAAGATCCTCAAGGATTTGTCGTTCGACCTGGCGATCGCGGTCCACGGGCCGCGATGAGCATCCGCGGCGGCGAACCGGTGGCGCTTCGATGACGATATCGGTCGCGATGGGCACCTACAACGGCGAGCGCTTCCTCGGCGAGCAGCTCGCGAGTCTCGCCGCCCAGACCCGCCTGCCGGACGAGCTCGTCGTGACCGACGACGGCTCCACCGACCGCACGCTCGAGATCGTGAGCGAGTTCGGGCGCACCGCACCGTTTCCGGTTCGCGTGATCCGCAACGAAACCAACCTCGGCTACGGCGATAATTTTCTGAAGGCGGCCCGCGCGTGCCGCTCCGACTGGATCGCGTTCTGCGATCAGGACGACGTCTGGCTGCCGGATAAATTGAGCGCGGTGGAGCGTCATTTCCAGGTTCCGGGTCGCGACGTGGTCCTGGTGGTGCACGATGCGCTGGTCGTGGACCAGTCGCTGCGGCCGAGCGGTGTCCGCTATCCGGGCATCGGCCGAAGCCGCGTTCGCAAGGGCGTCGAGCTGCCGATGCTGTGGTTCGCCGGCGGGTTGACGATGGTGTTCAAGGCGGATCTGGTTCGGCGGTGCCGCTCGGACGACCGCGGACCGGGTCACGGTCCCTCGGATGAGCCGCTCGCACACGACGCGTGGATCTGCTGGCTCGCGTGCATCGTCGGGGACGTCGCGATGTCGGCGGATGCCCTGGTGCTCTATCGACGGCATCCGCGGACGACGACGAGCAATCTCGCCGGGAACGCCGACGAGATCCGGGCGTCGCGAAGGCGGTTCGCGGTGATGCGGCGCGCATTGACGGAGCGGGGCGCCGCGACGTACCTGCGCGTGTCCGAGGCGCTGGAATGCCATGCGAGCGCGTTCCGGCGCATCGCGCAGGACCCGGGCATCGGCGCTTGGCGGGACCGGTTCCTGGATGCGGAGCGCCGCTATCGGGCGCAGGCCGTCTGGATGGCCGAGCGCGGCGCGATTGCCGGCGAGGAGACGTTCGCGCGCCGGGTTCGTCATCTGCGTCGCGCGATCGCCGCGGGCGGTTACTGGACGTTCTACGGTGCGCAGCCATGGCTCGGGATGCGGGCGCTCGTACGGGATGGGTTGAACTGCCTGGTCGGGGGCCGGCGACTCGCGCGGATGGTGGGCGGTGGAGGCGGCGTTTGACCGGGCGGCGTCCATGAGGCCCCGTGACGTCGTGTTGCTGTCCACGGCGGATTGGGACAACCCGTTCTGGACCAACAAGCAGCACGTCGCCGTGGAGCTTGCGCGGCGGGGGTTTCGCGTGCTGTACGTCGAGTCCCTGGGGCTGCGACGACCCACGCTCGAATCCCGCGACCGGCGGCGCGTGCTGCGCCGGCTGCGGCGGGCGTTGCGGCCGCCCCGACGGGTGCGCGACAACCTGTGGGTGTGGTCGCCGCTCGCGTGGCCGGCCCACGAGCGGCCATCGGCTCGCCGGCTCAACCGCTGGCTCGTCCGCGGTGGCCTGGCGATCTGGCTGAGATGGTTGCGACTGCGGCCGGACCTGTTGTGGACCTACAACCCGATGAGCACCGAGGTGCTGGACTTATCGGCCTTTCGCACCGTGGTGTATCACTGCGTGGACGACATCAAGGCGGCACCGGGGATGCCGAAGGAACTGATCGAGCGGGTCGAAGTGGACCTGGTGCGTCGCGCCGACGTAATCTTTGCGACCGCGCCGAAACTGCTCGAGGATCGGCGCGGCCACAACCGCAACACGGTGTACCTGTCGAACGTCGCCGACTATGCGCATTTCGCCAAGGCGCGCGATCCGGACACGCCGGTGCCCGACGACCTGGCCGGCATCCCCGAGCCCCGCATCGGCTTCGTCGGCGCGATCAGCGGGTACAAGCTCGACTTCGCGCTGCTGCGGCAGCTCGCGCTCGCGCACCCGGAATGGTCGGTGGTGCTGATCGGCGAGATCGGCGAAGGCGACCCGGCGACCAATGTGTCGGCGCTTGCCGGCCTGCCGAATCTGCATCTCCTCGGGCCGAGGCCGTATGCGGCACTGCCCGAGTATCTCAAGGGGTTTCGCGTCGGGCTCCTGCCCAATCGCCTGAACGACTACACCGCCTCGATGTTCCCGATGAAATTCTTCGAGTATCTGGCCGCGGGGCTGCCGGTGGTCAGCGTCGATCTGCCGGCATTGCGTGAGCACGCCGATGTCGCGAGCCTCGCCGCGACGCCGGGTGCATTCATCGCAGCGGTCGAGGCGGCGCTCGCCGACGACGGTGCGGCGCAGGCCCGGCGCCTCGCGCGAGCGCAAGCACACACCTATGCGACGCGAACGGATGCGATGCTCGAGCTTCTTCGGCAGCACCTCGGCGAGGACCCGGGGGTCCCGGACCCGGCCGCGCCGCGGTCTTCTGTCGGGCGGTAATGCCTTGATATGATTGAACTCTCAACCGAAGGCGGGAGCCGCGCGAACCCTGAGCCGAACGGATATCCTCAACCCATGCTGGAACCGACACCGACTTTTCAACCGGGCTTTGCGATGCGCGCCGCGGACTTCGGCACTCTGGCCGAGGCGCTGGATTACGCCGCCGGAGACTCGACGGGTTTCAATTTCTACTCCGGCAAGGGCGCGCTGGTCGAAGCATTGCCCTACCGAACCTTGCGCCAGGATGCGCTCGCGCTCGCGCGGCGCCTGCTCGGCGCGGGTCTCGAACCCGGTTGCCGCGTGGGCATCGTCGCCGAGAGCGACGGCGATTTCGTGCGGGCGTTCTTCGCGTGCCAATACGCCACCTTGGTGCCGGTGCCGCTGCCGTTGCCGACGGCATTTGGCGGCAAGGACGGGTATGTCGCGCATCTGCGGCGCATGCTCGAGCGCGCGCAGGCGGATGCCCTGCTCGGGCCGGCGCCGCTCGAGGGATGGCTGGCGGAGATCGCCGCCGGACTCGATCTGAAGCTCGTTGCGACCCTCGCAGCGCTCCGTCAGGTGACCCCGGCGGCGGGCGGGTTGCCCGCGCCGGATCCCGAGGGCATCGCCTACCTGCAATTCTCCTCGGGAAGCACCCGCTTTCCGTCGGGGATCGCGGTGAGTCAGCGCGCCGCAATGGCGAACACGCGAATCACCGGCGCGCATGCCCTGCAGGTGACCGAGACCGATCGGGGCGTGTCGTGGTTGCCGTTCTATCACGACATGGGACTGGTCGGCTGCCTGCTGACGCCGACGGTGTTCCAGCGCTCGATCGACATCATTCCGACGCACGAGTTCGCGCGCCGACCGCTGGTCTGGCTCGATCTTATCAGCCGCAACCGCGGTACCGTGTCCTATGGCCCCTCGTTCGGGTACGAATTGTGCGCGCGGCGGGCGGAGCGCGCGGCGTCGCCCGACCTCGACTTGTCGAGCTGGCGCTGCGCCGGGATCGGCGGCGACCTGATCCGGCCGGACGTGCTCGAACGCTTTGCCGAGCGCTTCGCGCCGCGGGGCTTCGACGCGAACGCGTTCATGCCGAGCTACGGCATGGCGGAGGCGACCCTGACGCTGTCGATCGCGCCGCTCGGCCGCGGTGCGCGGTTCGACACCGTGGACGGCGGCGTGTTCGAACGCGAACATCGCGCGGTGCCCGCGAGCGGCGGCAGCGGACGGTCCCGCGCGTTCGTGATCTGCGGACGCATCCTCCCCGATCATGAGATCGAAGTGCGCGATGATTCGGGCCGGGCGCTGCCGGATCGTCACGTGGGGCGGATCTTCGCGCGCGGTCCGAGCCTGATGAGCGGCTATTTCGGCGCTCCGGAGGACACGGCGCGCGTACTCACCAGCGACGGCTGGCTCGATACCGGCGACCTCGGGTACCTCTTGGACGGCGAGATCGTGATCACCGGCCGGGCGAAGGACCTGATCATCGTCAACGGCCGCAACCTCTGGCCGCAGGATCTCGAGTGGACGGTCGAGGCGGAAGTCGACGCCGTCCGAACCGGCGACGTCGCGGTCTTTTCGGTGTTCGGGGAGCCCGCCGAGGAAGTCGTCACGCTCGTGCAGTGCCGGATGCGCGATCCGGCGGAACGCGACGCGCTTGCGAAGTCGGTGGCCGACCTGATCCGCGGCCGCCACGGCGTCGAGTCCAAGATCGTGCTGGTGCCGCCGCACAGTCTGCCGCAGACCACGTCCGGCAAGCTGAGCCGCAGCCGCGCCCGTGCGCTGTATCTCGCCGGCGCGATCACCGACGCGCCGTCTGCCGCGGCGGCGGGTGCCGACGGCGAGTGAGCCGCGACCGCGTCATCGCGGTGACCGGCGCGACCGGATTCCTGGGGCGGCACGTCGTGATCGCGCTCGCGCGGACGGGGTCGCGGATCCGGATCCTCGCGCGCGCCGGTCTGCCGCGCGACGCGTGGCGCGACCTCGACCTCGAGGTGGTGCCGGGCAGCCTCGAGGATCCGGCGGCGCTCGCGCGTCTCACCGCCGGTGCCGATGCGGTCGTGCATGCCGCGGGGCTGATCAGGGCGCGCCACGCCGCGGATTTCCTGCGCGTCAATCGCGACGGCACGCGCGCGGTCGCCGAGGCGGCGCGGCGTCAGGCGGCCGGGTCGCGCCTCGTGGTGGTGTCCTCGCTCGCGGCGCGCGAACCGCGGATCTCCGCGTACGCGGCGAGCAAGCACGCGGGCGAGGCGGCGGCGCAGGCCGTCTACCGCGACGATCCCGATCGACTGGTGATCGTGCGTCCGCCGGTGATCTACGGTCCCTGGGACCGGGAGACGCTCGCGCTGTTCAAGGCGGCGTCGCGGGCGCTCGTGCCGATCGCTGGATCGGGGCGCATCGCGATCGTCCACGTCGCCGATGCGGCGGCGGCGATCGCGCAGCTCGCGAGCGGTGGCGGCGCCGCGGGGCTCTTTGCGCTCGCGGACGACCGTCCGGCGGGCTACTCGGCGCGGGAGATCATGACGGAAGCGGCCCGCGCGATCGGCCGCCGCGCACGCTTCGTGCGCATTCCCGATGCCGCGTTGCTGGCGGCGGGACATGCCTCGGGCTGGCGCGGCCGGCTGCAGCGCACGGTGCCGCTCTTCAGCGCCGGCAAGGCCCGCGAGATGCTGCACCCGGACTGGTCGGTCTCGGCCGGCGAGTTGCTGCCCGCCGCGGTCTATCGAGCGCGCATCGGCATCGCCGAGGGTTTCCGTACGACGGTCGCGTGGTACAAAGGCGAGCAATGGCTCGACTGACTCCCGGCGACGGGCGGGTGGCGTGACAGTGCGCAAGGTCGTCATCTTCCGCCACAATCTGTTCAGGATCTCCGAGCCGTTCATCGCGCAACAGGCGCAGCTCCTGCGGCGGTACCGGCCGCTGTACCTCGGACGACTGCGCTATGGCGAGCCGCCGGCGGGGGCGGCGAGCTTCGCGCTGCAGGACCGGGTCCTCGGGTCGCCGCTGCCGCGGGTGATCTGGCAGATGCTGACGCGGGATACCCGGGCCTACCGGCGGCTGCTCGAGGGCCATCGGCCCGCGTTGATCCACGCGCATTTCGGCGTCAACGGCGTGTACGCGCTGCCGCTCGCGCGGCGCCTCGGCATTCCACTGGTCACGAGCTTCCATGGCTTCGACGCGACGCTGGCGACGCCCGCATTCCTGGGTTCACCGGAATGGGCGCAGTATCGATTCCGGCGCGCCCGATTGGCGCGCGACGGCGCGCTGTTCCTGTGCGTGTCGGAATACGTCCGCGACCGCGTCGTCGCGCTCGGCTTCCCGGCGGCGCGGACCCGGGTGCACTACATCGGCGTCGATACCGAGACGATCCGTCCCGC
>JAJXYR010000171.1 GCA_021780475.1 Pseudomonadota bacterium | reverse complement strand
TCCACGGCGCGCGGCGCCCCCGGCGCACGCGGCGGTCGCTGCCGCGACGCGCGGCGCTTGGGCGGTGCAGCTCGGCAGCTTCAAGGATCGCGGTAATGCGCTGAAGCTCGCCCGTCACTGGAAAGCGAAGGGTTATGCCGCGTATTTGTCGACGACCGGCAGCGGCCCGCGGGCGCTGCATCGCGTACGGATCGGTCCCTATGCCGACCGCGGCGCGGCGCTGCACGCGATCGCCGCGCTCGCGAGCCACGGCGCACGCGCGAACCTGGTGCCTCCCGGGCGCTGAGGGAATTGCGCAATCGGCGCGGCGTCACACGCCAAGCGGGCCCGGCTCGGGTAAACTGTCGGTTTTCCGGAGTGGAGTTCGCGGCGTGAGCGGAGCCGATATCCTCATTGGCCTGGTGGTGCTCGCGTCGACCGTGGCCGGCGCGATACGCGGCTTCATGCGCGAGGCCGTCGCGCTCGTGTTCCTGATCGGCGGACTGTACGCGGCCTGGTATTTCGGTCCGAAACTCGAGCCGTATCTGGGCGGCTATCTCGCCGCGCCGTCGGTGCGGCCCTGGATCGCGCGGCTCGCGGTGCTCATCGCCGTGCTTTGCGCCGGTGTCGTGATCGGCGCGCTGATGGCCTGGTTGATGCGCAGCGCCGGGCTCGGTTTCGTCGACCGGATGGTCGGCATGCTGTTCGGCGCGCTGCGCGGCGCGGTGCTGATCGGGCTGCTGGTGATCGGCGGGCAGCTCGTGCACCTGAATCACGAGTCTTGGTGGAGCCGGTCGAAACTCATCCCTTACGGGCAGATGATCGGCGGCTGGCTGCGCGCGATGGTCGGCGACGCCGGCGGGCCGTGGCATGGCCGAAGCGGAGGTCCTTGATGTGCGGAATCGTCGGAATCGTCGGGGTCGAAGCGGTCAATCAGCGGATCTATGATGCGCTGACCGTCCTGCAGCATCGCGGCCAGGATGCGGCGGGCATCATGACGAGCGAGTCCGGGGCGCTGTACATGCGCAAGGACTCAGGGCTGGTGCGCGACGTCTTCCAACAGAAGCACATGCTGAAGCTCAAGGGCAACGTCGGGATCGGTCACGTGCGCTACCCGACCGCGGGCTGCGACAGCGCCCACGAGGCGCAGCCGTTCTACGTGAACTCGCCCTACGGCATCTGTCTCGCGCACAACGGCAACCTGACGAATGCGCGCGAGCTGACCGAGGTCCTGGTGCGCGAGGACCGCCGTCATCTGAACACCTCGTCCGACTCCGAAGTCCTGCTGAACGTGCTTGCCTCCGAGATGCAGCGCGTCGGCACGCCGCGGGTGACGCCGGCCGACATCTTTGCGGCGGCCAACGCGGTCTACCGGCGCTGCCGCGGCGGCTATGCCGTCGTCGCCATGGTCATCGGTCACGGCATGCTCGGATTTCGCGACCCGAACGGCATCCGGCCGCTCGTGATCGGCAGCCGCGAGACGCCGAAGGGCATCGAGTGGATGCTGGCCTCGGAGAGCGTCGCACTCGACATGCAAGGCTTCAAGCTGGTGCGCGACGTCGCGCCGGGCGAGGCGGTGTTCATCGACGAGCAGGGCCGCTTCTACGCCCAGGCCTGCGTCGCCGCCGTCCGGCACACGCCGTGCATCTTCGAATACGTCTATTTCGCGAGACCGGACTCGATCATCGACAACATCTCGGTGTACAAGGCGCGGCTGCGGATGGGCGAGCACCTCGCCGAGAAGATCAAGCGCGAGCGCCCCGACCACGACATCGACGTCGTGATCCCGATCCCCGACACCAGCCGCACCAGCGCCGTGCAGGTAGCCCAGCGCCTCGGCGTGAAATACCGCGAAGGCTTCATCAAGAACAGATACATCGGCCGCACCTTCATCATGCCGGGCCAGGCGGAGCGCAAGAAATCGGTGCGCAACAAGCTGAACGCGATCGACCTGGAGTTTCGCGGCAGGAACGTGCTGTTGGTCGACGACTCGATCGTGCGCGGCACGACCTCGGCGCAGATCATCGACATGGCGCGCGAGGCCGGCGCCCGCAAGGTGTATTTCGCCTCGGCGGCGCCGCCGGTGCGCCACCCCAACGTGTACGGCATCGACATGCCGAACACCCATGAACTGGTCGCCGCCGGGCACACCGACGAAGAGGTGCGCGAGATCATCGGCGCCGACTGGCTGATCTACCAGGATCTCGCGGACCTGGAGCACGCGGTCCGCCATGACAACGCCAAGATCCAGCGCTTCGACACCTCGTGTTTCTCCGGCGAGTACGTGACCGGCGACGTCACGCCGGAATACCTGGCGCGGCTCCAGGGCGAGCGCTCCGACGCGGTCAAGCAGCAGCGACGCGACACCGCGGGCCGCGGATTCAAGCCCGTCCGCGCCGTTTAGCGGAGCATCGCCGCCGATGTCCCTGCGGCTTCTACTCATGGCCGCGCGCGCCGAGCATCGGCTGCTGGTCAGGAAGCACGTCGAGATCGAGTGGCCGGACGCCGTCATCGTCGAGGTGCCGGTGGGCGAAGAGGCGCCGCCCGGCGAAGGCGAGCCGTTCGACCCCGACTTCAACGCGACCGGCTTCGACGCCGCCGTGATCGTCGCGGCGCCGCCGCTCGAGGGCCTCGCCGCGCTCGCGCAGGCGCTGCAGAAGCGGCCGGAATTCGCGCCGATCGTGTTCATCGCGCTCGCGCGCGCCCCGGCCGGCGGCGCGGCGGCATTGCCCGGAATCCGCGTGATCCAGGGCGCGAAAATCGACCGCGCGGCGCTGCTCGACGCGCTGTCGCAGGCCGCGCGCGAACGCCGCCAGGCGCTCGCGCTGCTGCGCGGGCGCCCGGACTACGAACAGCGCTACCGCTTCGGGGCGGTCACGATCCGCGACCACCGCTGCATCCGGTCCATCGGCAGCGGCGGGATGTGCACGATCTACCTGGCCGAGAGCGAGCGCGCCGGCCGCATCGTCGTCCTCAAGGTGTTCAACCAGGTGCCGGACGTCTCCGAGCGGATCGTGGGGTTCGACCGCTTCATCCAGGAATACGAGATCGTCGCCGGCCTGAAGCACGAGCACATCGTGCGCATCTTCGACCTGGGCGTCGCCGACGATCACGCCTATATCGCGATGGAGCATTTCCCGGCCGGCGACCTGCGCCAGCGCATCAAGGCGCCGCTGTCGCCCGCGACGGCGCTCGAATACCTCGGGCAGATCGCGAGCGCGCTCGAGGCGATCCACTCGGTCGGCGTGCTGCACCGGGATCTGAAGCCGGCGAACATCATGCTGCGCGAGGATGGCTCGCTGTGCCTGATCGACTTCGGGCTGGCCAAGGCGAACGCGCTCGCCGTCGACCTGACCGGCGCGCGCGAGATCTTCGGCACGCCGTACTACATGAGCCCGGAACAGGGTCATGCGGAGCTGATCGACGAGCGCAGCGACCTGTACAGCCTCGGCATCATCTTCTACGAGATGTTGACGGGCCAGAAGCCGTTCAAGGGTGCCTCGGCGATGGAGGTCATCTACAAGCACAAGCGCGCGCGGATTCCCGCGCTCGCGCCGCAATTCGCGCCCTACAAGCCGATCCTGTCGCGGCTGCTCGCCAAGGAGCCGGCCGCGCGCTACCAGTCGGCGCGGGAGCTGCTGGCGGCGATCGCCTCGCTCACGGCGGCCGGCGCCCCCGCGTGAGCGACGTCCGCCATCCGCTGCTGCGCGCTTCGACGCCGGCCGCGTGGCTCGACGCGGCCTGCGCCGCGCGCGACACGCTGGTGATCGACCATGCCAACTGCGAGAAGAAGGCGGCCTCGACGGCGCTGTCGCTGATGTTCGCGTATGCGGAGGATCTCGCCCTCGCGGACCGCATGTCGCGCCTCGCACGCGAGGAACTGCGCCACTACGAGCAGGTGGCGAAGCTGATGGAGGCGCTCGGCATCGCGCCGCGGCGGCTCGGACCCGGCCGCTATGCCGAGCGGCTGCGGCGGCTCGTGTCGCGCGCCGAACCGCGGCGGGAGATGGATTTGATGATCGCCGGCGCCTTCATCGAGGCACGCTCCTGCGAGCGCTTCGAGGCGCTCGTGCCGGTGATCGGCGCGCCGCTCGCCGGGTTCTTCCAGGGACTGCACAAGGCCGAATCACGCCATTACAAGACCTATCTGGATCTGGCGCGGCGCGCAGCCGAGCGCGCCGGGGCCGACCTCGACGAGCGCATCGCGGAGTTCGGCGAACTCGAGGCGGAGCTCGTCACGACGCCGGATGAGCTGTTCCGGTTCCATTCGGGACCGCCCGGCTAGCCGCCGCGGCCCGGCGCCAGCGTCGCCAGCTCGAAGCCGCGCCGATCCCAGCGCAGCACGCTGCCGGCCGCGTGCCAGTCGCCGAGCACGATGCGACGGCGCGGGTTTCCGTCGACCGTCAGCTCGTGAACCGCCGGGCGGTGCGTGTGGCCGTGGATCAGGGTCTCGACCCCGGCACCGCGCAGCACCGCGGCGACGCTGTCCGCATTGACGTCGGCGATCTGGGTTTCGAGCGCGGCCGTGTGGGCGCGGCTGCCGGCGCGCGCGGCGCCGGCGAGGGAACGGCGCGCGGCGACGCCCAGATCGAGAAATCGGCGCTGCCAGTCCGGATCCCGCACCGCCGCCCGCAGGCGCTGATAGGGCCGGTCATCGGTGCACAGCGCATCGCCGTGCATCGCCAGCACCCGTTCGCCGCGCTGCGTGATCAACACCGGGTCCGGCAGGAGTTCGGCGCCGGTCTCGGCCGCGAAGCGCGCGCCGAGCAGGAAGTCGCGATTGCCGTGCATCACGAAGCACGGCACGCCGCGCGCGGTCAGCGCGCGCAGCGCGTCGATCACGCGCCGCTGCGCGGCGTCCGGGGCGTCGTCACCGACCCAGGATTCGAACAGATCGCCGAGGATGTAGAGCGCGTCGGCGTGCGCCGCCTCGGCGTCGAGGAAGCGCAGGAAGCGGTCGGAGATCGCCGCGCCGGCGGCGTCGATGTGCAGGTCCGATACGAACAGCGTCGCCACGCGACCGCCGCGTTCAGGGCGACGGCACGCGCACGATCCGCCGGATGATCACCGGCTTGACCGGTGCGTCCTGCTTGAACGGACCCATGGATCCGGTCGGCAGGTTGCCGATCGCATCGACGACGTCCATCCCCGAGACGATCCGGCCGAATACCGCGTAGCCCCAGCGCGCGGCGGAGGGATCGAGTTCGCTGTTGTCGTAGAGATTGACGTAGAACTGGCAGTCGCCGCTGTGCGGGGCGGTGCCGCGCGCGAGCCCCACCGTGCCGCGCTGGTTCGTCAAGCCGTTGCCGGACTCGTTGACGGTCTTGAACGGCGCCGGCTTCAGCCGGTAATGGGTGTCGTAGCCGCCGCCCTGGATCACGAAGTTCGCGATCACGCGATGGAACAGCGTGTCCGTGTACTGGCCGCGATCGACATATTTCAGAAAGTTCGCGACCGTGAGCGGCGCCCGATCGGAGAACAGCTCGATCGTGAAGTTGCCGAGCGAGGTCTCGACCTCGACGCGCGGTCTGGCCGCATGCGCCGCCGCCGCGGCGTCCGCCGCACCCGCCACACCCGCCGCACCGACGGCCGCCAGTAGAACCATGCCGAGTAGAAGCTTTCTCATCCGGGTCTCCGGGACGTCGCCCTTGAAGGTACAATCAGCCGCCATGACCACTCCCGCCGTCACGCGGTTCGCGCCGAGTCCCACGGGTTCCGTGCACCTGGGGAACGTCCGCACCGCCTTGTTCAGCTACCTGTGGGCCCGCAAAACCGGCGGGCGCTTCATTCTGCGCATCGAGGACACGGATGTCGAGCGCAGCCGTCCGCACTATCGCGACGAACTGGTCGCGGAACTTGCGTGGCTCGGCCTCGAATGGGACGAAGGTCCCGACACCGGCGGTCCCTCGGCGCCGTATTCGCAGTCCGAACGCGGCGAGATCTATGCGGGGCTGTTCGCGCGGCTCGAGGCGCAGGGGAACGTCTATCCCTGTTATTGCACGGCCGAGGACCTGGAACTGTCGCGCAAGCTGCAGCGCATGGCGGGGCGGCCGCCGCGCTACGCCGGCACCTGTCGCGGACTCGACGCGGCGGCGCGGCGCGAGCGGGAGGCCCGCGGGCTGCGGCCGACGCTGCGCTTCGCGGTGCCCGCCGACCGCGTCGTCGAGTTCACCGACACCGTGCACGGGCCGCAGGCCTATCAAACGAACGACATCGGCGATTTCATCGTCCGCCGCGAGGACGGCAGCGCGTCGTTCTTCTTCTGCAACGCCGTGGACGATGCGTTGATGGGCGTCACGCAGGTACTGCGCGGCGACGATCACCTGACCAACACGCCGCGGCAGTTGATGGTGCTCGACGCGCTCGGGCTCGCACGCCCGGGCTACGGGCACGTCGGTCTGCTGGTCGGCGCCGACGGCGCGCCGCTGTCGAAGCGCCACGGCAGCGCGAGCCTGCAGGAGTTCCGGCAGCGCGGCTTCCTCTGCGCGGCGCTGCAGAACCACCTGTTCCGTCTCGGCCACAGCGGCGATGCGGACGAGTGGCTCGCGCCCGCGGACATGCCACGACATTTTCGTCCCGAGCACCTCGGCAAGGCGCCGGCGCGCTTCGACGAGGCGCAGCTCGTCCATTGGCAGAAAGAGACGATCGCGCGCCTGTCGGCCGCCGAAATCGGCGCCTGGTTGAACATCGACGGCGGCGAACCGGTCGTGGAACTGGTGCGCCACAATGTCGTCCTGCCGCCGGACGCCGCACCGTGGATCGCGCTGCTGCGCGGCGAGCCGCCGGTGCTCGGCGACGAAGAGCGGCGCATCGCCGCCGCCGCGGGACCGGCATTCTTCGCCGCCGCGGCCGCGGCGCTCGCGGAGACCGGCGCGGACTTGAAGCGCATGACGCGGCTGCTCGGCGAACGCACCGGCCGGCGCGGCGCGGACCTGTATCTGCCGCTGCGGGTCGCGCTCACCGGCCACACGCATGGACCGGAGCTCGCGCCGCTGTTGAAATTGATCGGAACGGAGGCCGCGCGGCGGCGCCTGGAGAGCCATGCTGAGAATCCATAACTCACTGACCGGCGCCAAGGAGGAATTCCGGCCGATCCGCGCCGGCGAGGCGCGGATGTACGTCTGCGGCATCACCGTCTACGACCACATCCATCTCGGCCACGCGCGCATGCTCACGGTGTTCGACATGGTTCAGCGGTACCTGCGCGCCACGGGTCTCGCGGTCACCTATGTGCGCAACATCACCGACATCGACGACAAGATCATCGAGCGCGCCGCCGCCAACGGCGAAGAGTGGTCGGCGCTCGCGCGGCGCTTCACCGACGCGATGCACGAGGATTGCGCGGCGCTCGGCCTCGACCCGCCGGACCACGAGCCGCGGGCGACCGAATACATCGATGCGATCGTCGCGATGGTCGGGACGCTGATCGACAAGGGCTACGCCTACGTCGCCGCGGACGGCGACGTCATGTACGCGGTGCGCCGCTTCGCCGACTACGGCCGGCTGTCGGGCAAGAAGATCGACGATCTGCGCGCCGGCGCGCGCGTACAGGTGGACGGCGCGAAGCTCGATCCGCTCGATTTCGTGCTGTGGAAGTCCGCCAAACCGGGCGAGCCCGCCTGGGATTCGCCCTGGGGCCGGGGCCGGCCCGGCTGGCACATCGAGTGCTCGGCGATGTCGACGAGCCTGCTCGGATGCCACTTCGACCTGCACGGCGGCGGCATGGACCTCAAGTTCCCGCATCATGAAAACGAGATCGCCCAGTCCTGCGCCGCCTGCGGCGCGCCGTTCGTGAACCTGTGGATGCACAACGGCTTCGTGCGCATCAACGATGAGAAGATGTCGAAATCCCTCGGCAATTTCTTCACGGTGCGCGGCGTGCTCGCGACGCTGCGCGACCCCGAGGTGCTGCGGTTCTTCCTGTTGAGCAGCCACTACCGCGGGCCGATCAACTACTCCGAGGCTCAGCTCGCGCAGGCCGACGAGACGCTGCTCGGCCTGTATCGCGCGCTCGCGGGCGCGGGTGCCGGGGGCCGGGCCGATGCGGCGGCCATCGCGCGCCTGCGCGAGGCGATGGACGACGATTTCAACACGCCCGAGGCGCTCGCCGTGATGCAGGGTGTGGCGCGGGAGTTGAACACCGCGAAGGCCGGCCGGCAGACGCAAGCCGCCGCGGATTTCGCGGCGACGCTGCGCGCGCAGGGCGCGGTGTTGGGTCTGCTGCAACAGGAACCCGAGGCCTACTTGAAACGCGGCGCCGGTGCGCAGGCGCTGGCCGATGCGCAAATCGACGCCCTCGTCGACGCGCGGCGCGCCGCGCGGGCGGCGAAGGACTTCGCCGAGGGCGACCGCATCCGCGAGCGTCTGGCCGCGGCCGGCATCGTCATCGAGGACAAGCCGGGCGGCCTCACGCAGTGGCGCCGCGCCTGAACCGGCTCAGATGCCGAGCCGGTTCGTCGCGGATTCCAGTGTATTTTTCATCAGCATCGCGACCGTCATCGGACCGACGCCGCCGGGGACCGGGGTGATCCAGGCCGCGCGGCGCATCGCGCCGTCGAAGTCGACGTCGCCGCACAATTTGCCGTCGGCCCCGCGGTTCATGCCGACGTCGATCACGAGACTCCCGGGCTTGATCCACTCGCCGCGGATGATCCCGGGCCGGCCCACCGCGACGACCAGGATGTCGGCCTGGGCGACGAACGGCGCGAGATCGCCGGTGAAGCGGTGACAGACGGTCACCGTACCGCCCATCAACAGCAGTTCGAGCGCCATCGGCCGGCCGACGATGTTCGACGCGCCGACGACGACGCAGTGGCGGCCCTTCGGCGAGATGCCGACGTGTTCGATCAGCTTGGTGACGCCGTACGGCGTACAAGGACGGATCAGCGGCACGCGCAGCGCCAGGCGTCCGACGTTGAAGGGGTGAAAGCCGTCGACATCCTTCGCCGGATCGATCTTTTCGATGATCAGGCTCTGTTCGATGTGCTGGGGCAGCGGCAGCTGCACCAGGATCCCGTCGATCGCCGGATCGCGGTTCAAGGACTCGATCAGCTGCACGAGTTCCTGATGGGTGGTCGAATAGGGCAGGTCGTGTGCGATCGACACGATTCCGGACTCGGCGCAGG
>JAJXYR010000129.1 GCA_021780475.1 Pseudomonadota bacterium | reverse complement strand
ACCGGCGCCGCGGACGATCCAAACCGCGTGATCGAACTGCCGTTCCGGCTGCAGATGATGCGGCCGCGCAAGACGCGCCTCGAAATCGATTTCCACGGCGCGACCGCGGTGCAGATCTATGACGGCACACAAGGCGTGAAGATCCGGCCGTTCCTCGGCCGCACGACGCCGGAGCCGTACACCCGCGCCGAGCTCGAACTCGCGGCGCAGGAGCAGGAACTAGACGGCCCGTTGATCGACCATGCGCGCAAAGGCACGCAAATCGCGCTCGACGGCGTCGAGTCGGTGCACGGCCGCGATGCGTACAAACTCAGGTTGACGCTGCGCGGCGGCGCCGTGCGCCATGTCTGGGTCGATGCGGCAAGCTTTCTCGACGTGCAGATCGATGGCACGCGCACGCTCGATGGCAAGCCGCATGCCGAGGCGACTTATCTCACGGATTACCGCGCCGTCGATGGCTTGATGGTGCCGATGCGCGCCGAGACCTCGATCGCCGGTGTGCCCGGAGCAACCGCGCTGGTCATCGACCGCGTGACGGTCAATCCGCGCATCGATGCCGCGCGCTTCCGCGTCGCCGCCCCGGCGGTCGCCGCAACGACGGCACCAGGACTGCATTGAGCGGCCGCGCGCGCGGCGCGGGCGCTCAATGCAGCGCTTCCCGCTCGCTGCTTGCGGCGGCGACGTTGATTGTCAGCGTCGCGGCGGGCCCGGCCGTCGGGGCAGGCGACGGCCCTGCGCTGGCGGCAGCCGGCAAAGCGATTTACCGCGAGGGCCTGCTGCCCACGGGCGGGCAACTCGAGGGGCATCGCGCGTCCGGCGCGAACCTCGAGGGCCGCGCGGCCGCCTGCGAGAACTGTCACCGCCGCAGCGGCTTGGGCTATGTGGAAGGCGACATTCTGATTCCGCCGATCACCGAGAAGTACCTCTATCGGCGCGGTGCGACCAATGCCCGCGACCTGACGATGACCCACCTCGTCGGCGTGGCGCCGCGCACAGGTGCCTACGACGATGCGTCGCTCGCCCGGCTGATCCGCACCGGCGTACGACCCGACGGCCGGACGCTCAATCCGGTGATGCCGCGCTACGCGCTCGACACGGCGTCGATGAGCGCGCTGCTCGATTATTTGAAGACACTCGGGAACCGGCCGCCCCGCGGCGTGAGCGCGACGACGCTGGACTTTGCGACCATCGTGACACCGGATGCCGATCCGGTCACGAAGGACGCCATGCTGACTGTGCTGCGGCGTTTCTTCGCCGGTCAAAACCGGCTCATCGCCGCCGAAATCCGCCCGATGCATGCGTCGCGCGAAATCATGTATCGCGTGACCCGCCGATGGCGCCTGCATGTCTGGCAACTGTCCGGGCCGGCGCAGGACTGGGATCGGGAACTGCGCGACCATCTGGCCGCCCAACCGGTGTTTGCGGTCATCTCGGGGCTGGGTGGGCGCGACTGGGCGCCGGTGCATCGGTTTTGCGAGCGTGAACGGGTGCCTTGCCTGCTGCCGAACATCGATCTGCCGGTGGTCGCCGAGCGGGATTTCTACCCCGTGTATTACTCGCGCGGCGTGCTGCTGGAGGCGGATCTGATCGCCGCCCGGCTCGTTGCCCCCGGCGTTTCGCGCCCGCGGCGCCTGGTCGAGATCTATCGGCGTGGCGACATCGGGGGCGCGGCGGCGGCGGCGCTCGCGCGGCAGGCGACGAAGTCGGGGATTGTGGTCGAGCGGCAGGAATTGCCGGCCACACCGGCCGGATCCGACGGCGGCGCCGAACGGTTGCGAGCGATTGTCGCGGGTATTGGACGCCACGAAGCGCTGGTGCTTTGGCTGCGCGGACGCGATCTGGCGACCCTTCGTGGCGCGCCGCCGACGCCCCAGGTGTACTTCTCCGGCCTGATGGGCGGCCTCGAGACGGCGCCGCTACCCGCCCGGTGGCGGGCCGCGGCGCTCGAGACCTACCCGATGGACACACCGGAACTGCGACGCGTGCGCATGGATTTTCCGCTCGGTTGGCTGCACGTGCAAAACATTCCGGTCACCGCGGAGCGGGTCCAAACCGACACTTATTATTCTTGCGTCATCCTGGCCGAAGCGCTCGGGCACATGCTCGACAGCTTCGTGCCGGAGTACCTGGTCGAACGCTTGGAGATGACGCTGAGCACCCGCGTCGTCAACGGCTACTATCCCCGCCTGGGCTTGGCGCCAGGTCAGCGCTTCGCCTCGAAGGGCGGCTATCTGGTGCATCGATCGGACGCTGCCCCGGGCGGGGTGGTTGCCGCGAGCGCCTGGCTGACGCCGTGACCCGCGGTTTCTACAGAGTGTGCAACGGGAGGCCGTCGTAATGAGAGAGTCCATCGCTTCGCCCGCCGGTGTGTCCCGCCGGGTGTCCTGCGCCCGGATGATTGCGTTGCTTGGCGTCCTGGGTGCCTTGGGGGCGCGAGGCGCGGCGATTTCGCCCCCGGCAGCCGCACGGACATTGACCGTTGCGCAAATATTGCAGCGCAACGCGCAGGCGCGCGGCGGCTTGGCTGCCTGGCAACGGATCCATTCGATGGTTCAGATCGGACTGATCGAGCGCGAAACTCACGTCGGGAGCCGCGACGTACAGCGCGCGCGCACCGGGCGCAGCGATGCGGACGCCGACCAATCGGTTCGATTCCGCTCGATCATGCAGAAACCCAACAAGATGCGCATGGAGTTGACCTATCGCGGTGCGACCGCGATTCAAGCCTTCGACGGCACCGCCGGCTATACGGTCGAACCCGGGCCGAACGGGGCCATTGCACGTCCGTTCACCGCCGCGCAAATTCGTGCCGCGGCGTTGCAACAAGGGCTGGACGGCCCCTTGCTCGATGCGGCGACCGACGGGACCGTCGTAACCCTGGCCGGCATCGACCGCGTCGACGGTCGACCGGCCTACAAGCTGACGCTCGTCATGAAAAATGGCGCAACTCGTCATGTCTGGGTTGACTGCGCCGATTTTCTGGACGTGAAAATCGACGGTACGCGCGAGATCGGGGGGCATTTCTGGCCGATCGAGACGACTTTCGGCCAGTTTCGCACCGAGGGGTCGGTGACCGTGCCACATGAGGTCAGGACCTCCGTCGGCGGTGTGCACACGATGGAGCGCATGCGGGTTTTCCGGGTGGTGCTGAACGCGCCGTTGGAGGCGTCGCTTTTCACGCTGCCGCGCGCCCCGGGGGTAGGCACCGGCGTCTCGCGATGAGGTCTGGTTTTGTCTTATTCATCCGGCCTCTACCGTGTTCTCCTACCTTCGCTTTCCGAAGCGAGTGCGTACAGTTCCTGCATGAAACCGATCTGCGCGCCTCGCTTGCGCCGCTCGCGTGGGTTCACGCTGCTCGAGCTCTTGGTCGTCATGGTGATCATCGGCTTGCTGGCGGGATTCGTCGCGCCGCGCTATTTCGCCCAGGTGGGCAAGTCCCAGGTGAAAGAGGCCAAGGCGCAAATCGACGCGCTGGACAAAGCCATCGAGGCTTTTCGGCTTGACGTCGGCCGACTACCGACGACCGAAGAGGGGCTTGCGGCCCTGAACACGGCGCCGCCCAACGAGCCGAATTGGGCGGGTCCGTACCTTCAAAAGGCGGTGCCTCTCGACCCCTGGGGCCACCCCTACGTCTATGCGGCGCCGGGTACGCACAACAATGACTTCGATTTGATGAGCTACGGCAAGGACGGCCAGCCGGGCGGCACCGGAGAGAACGCGGACATCGGCAACTGGTAGCGTCATGGAATTCCGCATCAAAGGCTTGAACCCCGCCCACGCCGTGATGACCCAATCCATCGACGCCGTGGACGAGGCCGACGCGCGGCGGCAATTCGCGATGCAGGGCCTGCGCATCATCTCGGTTGCGCCGGTCGGCCGGCGCCGGCCGTTCAAGCGCGGTTCGAAACTCCCGGTGGTGATCTTCAGCCAGGAGCTGGTTGCGCTGCTCGACGCGGGCCTGTCGCTGGTCGAATCGATCGAGGCGCTGACCGAAAAGGAGTCGAATGTCGCGCTGCGCCGGCCGCTCGAGCGCATCTTGAGTCGGCTCTATGAAGGCCAGACGCTCGCCACCGCGCTCACCGAACACCCCCAGACGTTTCCCGCGCTGTACGTGTCCACGGTGCGTGCGAGCGAACGCACCGGCGCATTGCGCGAATCCCTGACGCGCTACATCGCCTATCAGCAGCAGATCGACGCCCTGCGGAACACGCTGGTCAACGCCTCGATCTACCCGGCGGTATTGCTCGGCGCGGGCCTGCTGGTGACGATGTTCCTGTTGGGTTACGTCGTGCCGCGATTCAGCAGCATCTACGAGGAACTCGGTTCGAATTTGCCGCTCGCGTCGCGGCTGCTGCTCGAATGGGGCCAATTGATCGAGACGCACACCCTTGCGGTGGTCGCCACGTTCGCCGCCGCGCTCGCGGGTGCGGGCTATGCCTTGAGCCGCCCGGCGACACGGGCGGCGATCGGCGCCTGGTTGGCCGGGCTGCCGACGATCGGCGAACAGCTGCGCATTTATCAGCTCGCGCGCATGTACCGCACGGTGGGTATGCTGTTGCGCGGCGGCATGCCGGCGGTGACCGCGATGCAGATGTCCTCGGGATTGCTCGGTGAGTCCCTGCGCCCGCGGTTCCTGCTTGCGATCCAATCGGTGCGTGAGGGCCAGTCGCTCGCCAACGCACTCGACGCGCACGGACTGACGACTCCGGTCGCGACCCGCATGCTGCGGGTCGGGGAGCGCAGCGGCAACATGGGGGACATGACCGAGCGGATCGCGGCGTTCTACGATGAGTCCCTGTCGCGCTGGATCGCGATCTTCACGCGGCTGATCGAGCCCCTGATGATGACGGTCATCGGCCTGTTGATCGGGGCGATCGTCATGCTGATGTATTTCCCGATCTTCCAGCTAGCGGACAGCATTCAATGAACGCGCTCGCGAAGGACGTGCTGGAGGAGCCGGCGCCGGCCGCCCCGGCCCCGATCGACGAGAACCTGCTGGCCGGCGCGATGCGCACCGCGGAGGAAACCCGCGCCTCGCCGCTCGACGTGCTGCGCTCGATGGCCGGATTCTCCGGCCGGGACGTCGCGCGCGGGCTCGCGGCCTTGCTCGACTACCGCTACGTCGGCGGTGACGAACTCGCCGGATTGTCGCCGTCATTCGACCTGCTGCCGGCGGCGGAGGCGACGCGGCGGCGCTGCTTCGTCAGCCGCGTGAACGGCGCCATCCTCGCGGTTCTCGCCGATCCGTTCAATACGACGCTGCGCGGCTGGCTGGAAATCCGGATCGCCGAGCCGATCGAGTGGGCGCTCGCGGACGCCGACGACATCGCGGAGCTGATCGTCCGGCATGCCGAGAGCTTGCGCGCGATCGATTCGGTGCTGCCGGATGCCGAGGCGCACGGCGGCCTCTGCGCAAACCTGGACAACCTGTCCTATGTGTCTATCAGCGAGGACGCGAGTCCGGTGGTCCGGCTGGTCCACTCCACGGTCTACGACGCGCTGCGCGCCGGCGCGAGCGACATCCACCTGGAATCCACGGCGGCGGGATTGATGGTCCGCTACCGCATCGACGGCGTGCTGGTGCAGATCGCGACGGTGAGCGGCACGGCGGTCGCCGAACAGGTGATCTCGAGAATCAAGGTGATGTCGGAGCTCGACATCGCCGAACGGCGCGTGCCTCAGGACGGCCGCTTCACGATTGCACTCGACAACCGGCCGATCGATTTCCGCGTGTCGGTGATCCCGAGCATTTTCGGCGAGGATGCCGTTCTGCGCGCGCTCGACAAGCAGGCGCTCACCGAGCGCATGAACGGACTGCGCCTCGACACGCTGGGTTTCGACCCGGCGGTGGTCTCGAAAATGCGGCGCCTGTCGCTCTTGCCGTACGGCATGCTGCTCGTGACAGGGCCCACGGGAAGCGGCAAGACGACCACGTTGTACGCCGCGATCTCCGAGACCCAGACCGGAAACGACAAGATCGTGACGATCGAGGACCCGGTCGAATATCAGCTTCAGGGTGTGCTCCAAATCCCGGTCAACGAGAAGAAGGGCCTGACCTTCGCGCGCGGTCTGCGCTCGATCCTGCGCCACGACCCGGACAAGATCATGGTGGGCGAGATCCGCGACCCGGAGACCGCGCAAATCGCGATCCAGTCCGCGCTCACCGGCCACCTGGTGTTCACGACGG
Source organism: Pseudomonadota bacterium (assembly GCA_021780475.1). Taxonomy (GTDB): domain Bacteria; phylum Pseudomonadota; class Gammaproteobacteria; order Steroidobacterales; family Steroidobacteraceae; genus Bog-1198. Next base: position 2,946 of record JAJXYR010000129.1, on the reverse strand, counting down.
TGCACGCCAACAACGTGTTCGATGTCGTCAGCCGCTTCGTGCACATGGGCGTCGATTCCTACAGCTTCGTGTCGGCGCTGTCCGGGGTGCTCGCGCAGCGCCTGATCCGCATCGTCTGCGACCAGTGCGCCGAGCGTCACGTGCCGCCGCGCAAGCTCCTGGAGCAGTCGCAATTGTCCGCCTCCGAGAGCGCCTCCTACAACTTCCTCGTCGGCCGCGGTTGTCCGCATTGCCGCGGGACCGGCTACCGCGGGCGCAAGGCGATCGGCGAACTGTTGGTGATGACCGACGAAATCCGCGAGGCGATCATCGCGCGCGCGCCGGTGCGGCAGCTGAAGGAACTGTCGGCGCGTTCCGGCGTGCGACTGATCCACGCGGCGGCGATGGAGCTGGTGCAACGGGGCGAGACCACGCTCGAAGAGGTCAATCGTGTCACGATTATGGCCTGACGAACTCGGCGTGCACCTGTCGCCGCGACGCCTGTGCGTCGTGCGCACACGCCGGGGCCTGCGGCGCCGCGTAGTGCGGGAACACGTCCAGCCGGTGGAGCCGGGCGGCGGCGGCGGCTGGGAAGGGGCGCTCGCGGCGCTCGAGGCACAGTTCGCGTCACCCGGGTGGGCAGGCGTCGGCGTGCGGGCGGTCGTGTCCGATCATTGGGTGCGCTATGCCGTGGTGCCGTACGCGGCGGAGCTCTCCAATGCGGAGGAGCGCGAGGCGCATGCCCGCGAGCTGCTCGCGAGCGCCTACGGGGATGCGGTGAGCGGTTGGTCGCTGTGCGTATCGGACGCTCCGCCGGGCGCGGCGCGGATCGCGTGCGCCATGCCGGGCGCGCTGCTCGCGGCGCTCGGCGAAGCCTGCGCGCGGGCGCGCGCGAAGCTCCGCTCGGTGCAGCCACAGCTGATCGCCGCGCACAATCGCTGGCGCGACGTGATCCCGGCCGACGACGCCTGGTTCGTGACCATCGACGAGGGCTCGCTCGCGGCGGCGCGCATGCGCGGCGCCGGCTTCGACCGCGTCCACGCGGTGCGGATCGGCGCAGACTGGGTGCGTGAGTTGAAGCGCCTGCAGACCTTCGGTCGGCTGGCCAACTCGAGTGGCAGTGATGGGCGCGTGTATGTCGATGCGCCTTTCGCGTGGCGCACGCTCGGCGCGACCATGGGCAGCGATCTGGAATGGCTCGAACACGGCTCCCCGCGGCTCACGACTGCGCTGCGGCTCGACGAGCTGCGCCGCGGGGTCCCATGAGAGCCCTGGTGCACCTGGATTTCATCGAGCCGCGTGCCCGGGTGCCGTACGTCGGCGCCGCGCTGCTCATCGTGGGGCTGCTCGCCGTGGGTCTGGTTCTTGCCGGGTATCGCGCGAGCGTCGAGAGGCGCGAAGGGCTGGAGTTCAGGCTGGCGCAGGCGGCGCATGCGCATCACCGCGGTGCCGCGAGTCTCGCGCGCGCGGCGCTGAACGCCGCGGTGTCGGCGCGCGCCGCGCAGGCCTTGCTCGTGCCCTGGACCAACCTGCTCGCCGACCTCGAGGTCGCGGCCCGCGACAGCCGCGGGGACGTGTCCATTCTCGCGGTCGAGCCGGATGCGGCCAAGCGCCTGGTGCACATCACCGGCGAGTCGAAGGACTTGACGCGCGCTATCGCCTATGTGGAACGGCTGCAGGCGGCCCACTCGCTCGCGTACCCCATGCTGGACCGGCACGAGTTGAAGAACGACGACCCGCAGCATCCGGTGCGGTTCGAATTGACCGGCGAATGGAGGGAAACGCCGTGAGCGATGAGGCGCCCCTCGTCGACCAGCCGGCCGCCGCACCCGCGCAGGCGGCCGTTCCCGTCGCCGCGACGTCGCTGCAGAACCGTGCGCTCGACGTCGCAACCGGTACCCGGCGTCAGATCATGCGGGTGGTGCCGCAGCTGCAGTACCAAGTCCTGCGTCTCGGAGCCGCGGGGCTCGGCGGCATCGGCGCCTTGTTCGCCGCCGCCGTCGTGGCGCTGTCGCTGTGGCTGCCGGCGCAGCGCTCGGCCGCCGTGCTGAACTCCGAACTCGCCGCGCCGGAATCGCTTCGCGACACCGCCGGATCGCCGGGCAATGCGGGCGGACGCCTGTACGCCGTACTGCCGACGCGCCTGCAGATTCCCGCGGTCCTCGGTCTGGTGCTTGCCCAGGCGAAGAAATCGGGGATCGCGCTCGATCAAGGCCACTATGGCTACGAGCCGCCCAAACCGGGGAGCCTCGGTCGCTATAGTTTCGAGTTTCCGGTCAAGGCGCCGTATCCCAACGTCCGCGACTTCATCAACGGAACCCTTACGGCGATTCCGGCGGCCGGTCTCGACAAGCTGAACATCAAGCGCAAGAGCATCGGTGAGGCCACGATCGACGCCGATATCCGCTTCATCGTCTATGTGCGTGGGAGTTCGCAATGAAAATCGCGCCGCGCGAAAAGGCCTTGATCGGGATCGCGCTCGCGGTGGCCGGGTTCGTAGCCTTCGGTCCGTCCGGGTCGAACACCGTGGAACCGGCGCGCGCACCCGCCGCCACGCATGCCACCCCGCCGCCGGAGCCGGTCGACCGTGCGGCATTCGGCGAACCACCGCCCGTCGGCGGCATCATGACGCGGCTCGCGCACCGGGTGGCCGGAGCGGCCGCCGACGCCGCCTTGTTCGCCACGCATTCCTGGTACACGCCGCCGCCGGCGCCGCCTCCGACCGCTACGGCGGCGATCGTGGTCGCGCCGCCGGCGCCGACCGCGCCGCCGCTGCCATTCGCCTACATGGGAAGCTATCGGCGCGCGGGTGGTAAACAGGTCTATTTCCTTACACGCAACGATCGCATCTATGACGTCAGCGCCGGCGACACCCTCGACGGCGTCTATACGTTCGAGGGATTGAGCGGCGCCAACCTCGTGTTCACCTACAAGCCGCTGAAAGTGCGTCAGACCCTCGCGGTCGAT
>JAJXYR010000092.1 GCA_021780475.1 Pseudomonadota bacterium | reverse complement strand
GTATCGACAAGTGGCGAGTTTGGCGCGGCTCCATCGCGCTGTCGTCCCGAACTCCGCAAGGCAACGTGCTCAACCGCCAGGTGGAATTGGGGCTGTACGTGCCCGGCGGAGCCGGCAAGGTGATGTCGGATCGATCATCGTCGCCTTCATCGGTGCGGGGATGCTCATCTGGGTCTCGCGGGTGATCAGGAAAGCCTGGCAGGCTGGTGGAACGGCGACATCGGCCTCGACGCGATCAGCGACGTGCTGGAGAAGCCCGACACGTTCGTCTGGGTCGGCCTGCACGACCTCGCGGTGGAGGATGCACATCACGCGCATCAGCGCACCAAGATCGAGGCCTGCGGGAACTCGCTCTTCGTCGTCGTGCAGACGGCTCAACTGATAGACGGCAAGCTCGCCTTCGGCGAAACCCGCGATGATCGTTCTGATGGCGGCCGTCGTCGGCGGCATCTACGGGCCCTACGCCGGGACGTCCGGCGGAGTCCGACAAAGGCCGAGTCTGATAAAGGCCGCGACCGCCAGAGCCGCGATCAACGTGGCGATACGCAGCGCGGGGCCGATGGAGCCTAATGCATCACTGCCCAGTCCGACCAGGAAAGGACCGAGGCCCAGCCCGAACACGGTAGTGATGAAGAAGTAACCGGCCGCGCCGACGCCGCGATGCTCCTCGGGCACCAAGCGCAGTCCAATCGCCGCGGCGACCCCGGTCCAGGCGCCGCTTGCGACGCAGAACCCGGCGTACGCCGTGAGATAGCCGCCGAAATCGCTCTGGCGCAGCGCCATCCAGATCGCGACCACCTCGAGCAGGAACGCACCGAGCGCGGTCCACACATCGGCGTTCGGTCGCGCCCGACCCCAGGCGTCGGCGATCCAGCCGCCGAGGATCGCACCTAACAGGCCGCCACCGATCTGGAAGCTGCCGATGTCCCGGCCGAGCACGCCCGGGTCGGCGGTGAAGCGCCGCTCGGCGAGCGGGATCAGCCAGAAGCCGGCCGCGTAGTCGACGAACAGTACCGCGGTGAAGGCAATCAGCCACAGCCGATAGTCACGCCGCGCAAAGGTCGCGGCATACGCATGCGGGCCGCGTCGGCGAAGTGCACCCACCCACAGCGCGCCGGTCGCGCTCGCCACCGCGACCGCGGCCGGCACGCCGAGGCCCGGCGGTAGACATTCCTGCAACCCGACCACGACCGCGGCGCTCGCTGCAAAGCCGACGCCGGCCCAGCGCGGCGCATCCGGCGCCGCGCTCCGCCGGCGCAGCGCACCGCCGCGCGGATCGTGCAACAGCAGCGCGATCAGCAGGCCCGGTGTTGCTGCCGCGAGCATGGCGGACCGCCAGCCGGCGATCCCGGCGAGCGGCGGTTTCCACGATAACAGGACGCCGCCCACGATGGCGGCTAGGCCTGCGCCGGCATAGGCGCTCGCGAAGAAGGCGCCGCTCGTCCGGCCGAGGTGCCGGCGGGGCGAGAGTTCCGCCATCAATGAGATTGCGGCCGCCGTCGCCACGGCTTCGCCGACCGCGACGGTCGCACGCGCGAGCAGCAGGGCCGTGAACCCGGACGCGAACGCGGCCGCTGCGGCAGCGCCAGACCACAGGATCGCACCGCAACGCACCATGATTAGGCGATCACGCCGATCGGCAACGCCGCCGAAGTGCAATCCGAGTACCGCGAAGACGATCGCGAAGGCGCTGCCGGTCAGCGTGCCGAGCTGGGAGTCGCCGAGCCCAAGGTCGGTGCGCAGCGGACCGGCGAGGATCGCGACGATCTGGCGGTTCATATGCATGCTCGCATAGGCCGCATACAGCAGCCACCGGAGTCGATTGCGCGCGGCGCGATCCGCCGGACTCTCGTCTGTCATGCCGGTCGCCGGCGTGGCATGCTAAATTCCATGGGCGTAGTGATCAAGGGATCGTGAGGGATGGAGTTCCAGGATGTCCAGTGTTCCATGCGCAATCGAACGGTTCTCCGACGCCGCCATCTGTCCGGATCTTTGGGAGGAGGCCCTCGATGACCTGGCCGGGGCGGCGCAGTCGGCTGGCGCGACGCTGGTCCTGCAGCGTACGACTCCGCAGTCGATCGCGGTGTCGGCGTCGGTGCGGCCGTTCGTCGATGACTACATGAACTTCCCGATCGGCGACCCGCGCGAGGCGCGGGTGCAGCCGCGCCTCGATCAGGGGTTCCTCACCGATGCGGATCATTTCACGCGCGAGGAGATCGCGCGCGACCCGTACTACCAGGAATTCCTGCGCCCGCGCGGCTTCGGGTGGAATGCAGCCGCGGCGCTCAGCGAGTCGCTCGTCATCAGCGTCAAGCGCGGCGCCCCACGGGGGCCGTACGACTCGGTCGACCTGGCGGCATTGAACGCGATGCTGCCCGGGCTGCGTGCGGTCTCGCGGATCGCCACGTTCGCTTGGTACAGCCGATTCCACGGCCAGCTCGACGCGTTTGCGCGGATCGGCCGCGCCGCTCTGGTGCTCGACCGGCGCGAGCGCGTGCTCGCCGGCAACTCGATCGTGCCGTTCGGCGACGGACTCGACCTGATCTCGGGCCGTCTGCGTGCGGCGCATGCCGATGACCAGCGTCGGCTGCAGGTTTTTCTCGGCGCGTTGGCGACTGGCGGTGCGTCGGATGAGGCCGGGCACGCACCGATCCTCATCAAGCGCCCCTCCGGTGCGCGGCCGTTGTTGGTCGACGGCATCGCGAGCCGCGAGGCCTTGCGCGGTCTGCACAGCGACGCGGTCGCTATGCTGTTGATCACCGACCTGCAACGCCCTGTCGCGGCGAACACGGACGCGCTCGTGCGCCATTTCGACCTGACCCCGACCGAAGCACGGCTCGCCGCGGCCATCGGCGGCGGCGCGTCGCTGCGGGAGGCGGCCGGCCGCCTCGGCATCAGCGAGGCACATGCGCGCCAACGCCTCAAGGCGATCTTCCACAAGACCGGCACCCGGCGCCAGAGCGAACTCGCGCTGCTCATCACGCGCATTCCGTAGTCTCGGCGCCACCCCTCCCGTTTGGGAGTGGGCGGTCTGCGCCACAGGTTCTACGCTGCGGCGGCATACGTCGTACTGTGGAGCCTCCAATGCAGGATCGCCGGGTGTGGGCCTCGATGAGGCGCGTGGGTTCGGCGATGTTCGCCGCGCTCGGGACGACGATTGTCCTCGTGCTCGCCGGGCCCGGCGCCGAACGGCTCGCCGCCGCGGCGCCGGTCGGCGTCGGATCGGCGCGGGCGGTGGGCGCCGATCCGGGCCCGGGCTATCGGCGACTGCCCGGGCATGTGCTGGCCGAGCTGCGGGATCCGCAGTGGCTGCGCCGGCACACCGTCGCGTCGCGGCCAACGGGAGCGCCAGCCGGGCCGCCGCTACGGTTGACTGTGGTGCTCGAGCGTGACCATCCGCGTGCCTTCGCTCGCTACCTGCGCGACGTGTACACGCCCGGCAACCGCCGCTACCGGCATTTCCTCACCCAGGCGCAACTGGTCGAGCGCTTCGGACCGTCGAGCGCCGACTATCGGCAGGTGCTCGATTACCTGAGGGCGCAGGGGTTCACGCTGGTGCGCGGTTCGGACAATCACCTCACGCTCACGGTGCAGGGGAGCGAGGCCGCGGTCGATGCGGCCTTGCGCATCACGCTGCACCGTTATCGAGTGGACGGTGCGACTGTGCGCGCCGCCGACGCGGATCCGGCGCTGCCCACGACGATCGCCGCCCATGTGCAGGCGATCGACGGGCTCGCCGATTTCGCCACGGTGCACCCGGCGCTCAAGTACCTGATCAATCAATGCAACAGCCTGAACTGGGGAATCCGGAATCGGAAAGCGCTCGCCAAGAAGCGCGCGGCCTGCATCGATTTCTACACCAAACTGGTTGGCACAGGCAGCGACATCGCCGGCACGATCCTCGGACCGGTCGGCGCCATCGCCAAACTGCTGGTGAACATGTATGACTTGATCAGCTCGTTCGCCGCGTACTCCTCTCCTCAGTCGATGATTCCCGGCGACCGCCGCCTGGTCGCCTCGGCGCCGCGACGCGGTCCGCAGTCCCTGCCGACGGGCACGGGCCAGGTGATCGGCCTGTTGGAGTTCGACGGCTTCCATATGAGCGATGTCGCCAATTACCTCGCCGCGCTCGGTGCGCCGGCCGCACAGATCAACCAGGTCTCGGTGGTGCCGGTCAATGGCGGGGTGGCGAGCCCGGGCGCCGACGAGGCCGAGGTGCTGCTCGACATCGACACGGTCGCCTCGATCGCCCCTGGCGCGAAGGTCGCGGTGTACGAGGCGCCGTTCACCGGCCAGGCGTCGGCGTATGCGACCCTGTTCAACGCGATGATCAACGGCGGCGTGACCGTGATCAGCAACAGCTGGGCCTCCTGCGAGGACCAGGTGTCGCAGGCCGAGGCGCAGAGCATCGATACGGTGCTGCAGGCGGCCGCGGCCGCCGGCATCAGCGTGTTCAACGGCACCGGCGACAGCGGCAACGTCTGCGAGGACGGCGCCGCGAACACGGTCGCGGTGCCGGCCGACTCGCCGCATGCGACCGCGGTGGGTGGCACTTCGCTGCCGAACGGCTTCGGTCCGGGATTCACCTATGCCGGGGAGACCTGGTGGGACGGCTCGCAGGGTGCGCCGCCGACCGGTCAGGGCGGCTACGGCGTGAGCCGCTATTTCGCGCGCCCCGCCTACCAGGACGCACTCAATGGCGCGGTGGCGATGCGCTCGGTGCCCGACGTCGCCGCGCTCGCCGATCCGGCCGAGGGCATGAGCCTGTGCCAGGCGGATGCCGGCGGCTGTCCGACGAATTCGCTGATCGGCGGCACCAGCATGGCGACGCCCGAGTGGGCTGCGTTCGCCGCCTTGCTGAATCAGTTGCAGGGCAAGAACCTCGGCTTGCTGAACGCGGTCGTCTACCCGCTCGCCGGCACCGCCGCGTTTCACGATGCCAGTTCGATGGCGAGCGATTTCGCGCACGTGGGTCTCGGCTCGCCGAACCTGAGCGTGATGAATGAACTGCTGAACGGTCAGGCGAGCGGCCTGCCCGACCCGACGCAATCCGTGGTGACGCCGCTGGTGCAGCCGGGCACGGCGGTCGTGTCGGCGGCCAAGACCGTGTCGATCCCCGCCGACGGCACCTCGCAGGGCGGGGTGCTGGTCACGCTGATCGACGCCAACGGCAATCCGGTGAGCGGCAAGACCGTGACCCTGACGGCGAGTGGCGGCAGTGCGACGATCGCTGGCGCAAGCGCGGTGACGAGCGTCGACAACGGCTCGGCCGCGTTCGTCGTGACCGACCTCACCGCCGAGACGGTCACGTTCACCGCGACCGATACGACCGATGCGATCGCCTTCGCGCCGGTCACGCTCACGTTCGGCGTGCCGTCGGCGGCGAACGGCGGCATCAGTGCCAATCCGCCGAACGTCGCCGCCGACGGCAGCAGTGCGGCGACCGTCACCGTGAGCCTGACCGATGCGCTCAACCGGCCGACGCCCGGTAAGTCGGTCACGCTCGATGCCGGCACCTCGCACGCGGTGATCAGCGGCCCGGCGACCGGCGTGACCGACGCGGCCGGCCAGGCGAGTTTCACGGTCACCGACCAGGTGAACGAGGCGGTCACGTTCAGCGCGGTCGACCTCACCGACCAGGGACTGCCGATACCGGGCACGGCGAGCGTGACCTACAGCGGCGCGACCGGCGCGGCCTGCGGTGTCGGCGTGGCGCCGGTGGCCGGATCGGGCTATGCGATCACGCCGTATCTCACCGGCCTGCCGGCCACCCCGAATCTCTTCTACGGCAATATCAACATCGCCTGCATCGGCGCCGAGAGTCCGGTGTTCCCCTCCACCGGCGGGGTGCTCACCGCCGATTTCGACACCGGCGGCTTGTATGCGACCAGTCTCGCCGGCGGCACACTGACCAGCACCAATCTGCTGACCACCTTGCTGCCGACGCTCGACGGCCTGACCTACGGCAAGGATGGCAGCCTGTACGCGACCGACGGCAGCACTGGGGCGAGCATCCTCGAGCTCGACCCAAAGACCGGTGCGATCCTGCGCACCGTGGCCTCGGGCCTGACCTGTCCGGGCGCGCTCAGCGTCGATCCGCTGAGCGGCGATCTGTTCTTCGACGACGCCTGCACCGGCGCCGGCACCGACAACGCCTCGATCTTCCGCGTCATCGATCCGGCCAACACCGATCCCAGCCGGCCGACCCAGGTGGTGGTCTATGCGACGCTGCCGACCACGCCGAACGGCGGCATGGCGTTCGCGCCGAACGGGGATCTGTACGCGGTCACCGGCTACTACGGCAATGCGCATGCCGCGGTCGAACAGATCTCGCCGACCAGCGCCGCCGGCGTGAGCGTCACGGCGGTGACCGGCGTGAGCTCGGACGGTCCGATCGCGATCGGTGCGCTGAACGCCGACGGCAGCGCCCAGTCGTTGATCGTCGAACCGGCGGCGGTGTTGACCGAGGTGCCGCTCGCATCGCCGGCGAACGCGACCGTCATGGCCTCGGTCTCGCCCGGCGTCGGCGTGGTCGGCCCGGATGGCTGCCTGTACTCGGCCAGGTACGACACGATCTACCGGCTGACGCGCAGCGACGGCAGCTGCGGCTTCGCACCGACCAATCCGGCGCCGGCGCTGCGGCTTACGCAAGCCGGCGGTTCGGCGAGCCCGGCCCAGGGCAGCACGGCGAGCTTCACCGTCACGCTGCAGAACGTCGCGGCGCCCGCCGGAACCGAGATCCTCTTCCAGGTGGTCGGAATCAACGCGCAGTCGCAGCTCGCACCGGCCGACGCGAACGGCCGGGCGACGTTCACCTATACCGGCGTGCTCGGCGGCAACGACGACGTCTACGCGACCGCGACCGCCGGCTGCGTGTCGCTGCGCTCGAACGATGCGAACATCGCCTGGGGCGCGGGCGTGGACGTCGCGTCGCTGTCGCTCGATCAGAGCCCGCAGAGCGCCGCCGCCGGCCAGAGCGTCGCGCTGCGCGCCACGCTGTTCGATGCGAGCCTCACGCCGCCCGCCGCCATCGCCGGGCGCAGCGTCTCGTTCACGCTCGGTGGCGCGAGCTGCAGCGCGACCACCGATGCGAGTGGCACCGCCGCCTGCGCGATCACCGCGGCCGGCGCCGGGGCCAGTGCGCTCGGCGCGAGCTTCTCCGGCGACAGTCAGTACAGCGCGGCGCAAACCACGGTCGGCTTTCTCAGCGTGGCGCCCGCCGCCGCGCCGCCGACGGTGAGCCTCACGGTGAGCCCGACGAACGTGGCGGCCGGGTCGGCGGCGACGCTCACCTGGTCGAGCACGAACGCGACCGCCTGCACCGCGAGCGGTGCCTGGAGCGGCAGCGAGCCCGTCAGCGGCTCGCAGTCCGTCACACCGGCGATCAACGGCTCTTACACCTACACGCTCAGCTGCAGCGGCGCGGGTGGATCGGCGAGCGCCTCGGCGGTGCTCGCCGCCACTCTCGTGGCCGTGACGGTGACGGCGCATTCGGGCGGCGGCGCGATGAGCCCGTGGTTACTAGTCACCCTAGGGCTGCTCGTCCTGCTGCGGTTCGACCGCCGCGGCGTTCGACGCGTGCGCGTGGCCGTGTCCGCGGTCGCACTCACGGCGGTCGCATTCAGCGCGGGCACTGCCCGAGCCGCGAGCGACGCCGGACCGTATCTTGGGCTGCGGGTCGGCAGCATGCCGGTGGTGATGGATGCGGGCGGCATCGATCGTGGCCTCGCCGCGCTCGGCTACGGCACGGTCGCGGCGGACACACACGGCTCCGGTCTTGGCGAGACGCTCTACCTCGGCTGGCAGTTCGAAGCGCGCGATGCCCTCGAGCTTGGCTACACGCATCGCGACGAGCACGCCGCGGATCTAAGCGGCACGGTGCCCGACACCGCTGCGGTCGCACCCCTGCTACGGGACGCAACCGAGCTGCTGCGCGGCTACGGCAACATCTTCTCGCTGTCCTACCGGCTGCGGCTCGCGTTGCGGCCGCGCTGGGCGTTCGAACCTCGTCTTGGAGGCTACTTATGGAATACGCGCGTGACAGCGATGACCGCCGCGCAGCGTTTCAGCACGAACCGCCGCGGCGGTGGCGTCACCGTGGGTGCGGGCCTTAGCTATCGTCTCTGGCGGGGTCTGCGGCTCGGTCTCGGAGCCGATTACTTTCGCGGCTTTCCGCGCAACGATGCCTGGTTGTACGGCCTCTCCGTCGAGTGGCGATTGGACCGCGACTGATCGCAGCGGCGGCGCCAATGCCGGCCGCGCTCGACGGCTAATGGCTCATGGGCATGAACGGCGCAATCGCGGTGATCGCGCCGAGCACCATCAGCAGCGCACCGGCGAGCGCGTACAGACCGCGGGCCCGCGCGAATTGCCAGAACTGCGCCGAAAACAGGCTTCCGCCGAACACCGCCGGCCAGGTGCCGAGGCCGAACGCCGCCATCGTCGCGGCACCCCGGACCGCGCCGCCCGTCAGGGCCGCGAACGCGAGCATCGAGTAGACCATGCCGCAGGGCATGAAGCCCCAGAGCGCGCCGAGCAGCAGCGCCGCGCCCGGCCGGTCGGCGCGCTGGGCGGTGGCGAGCGGGGCGAGGCGGCGCCAGAAGCGCGCGCCTAAGCGCTCGATGGCGGCGAAGCCGCGGCGGCGAATGACGAGCTGCAGCGCGAGCGCGATCAGCACCAAGCCGGCCGCCACGCGCAGTGCGCGGGCGATTCCGGCAAGATTCACCAGCGCGGCGAGCGCACCGCCGAAAGCGCCGCAGAGCGCTCCGGCCGCGGCGTAGCTCGCGATCCGCCCGAGCTGGTGGCCGAGCGCCCGCGCGAATGCACGCGGCGGCGACAAGCCCTGACGCTTCGCGTGCATGCCGAGCGCCGCCGACAGGCCGCCGCACATCACCAGGCAATGCCCGCTGGAGGCGACGCCGGCGACGAACGCTGCGGCGAGCGAGATCGGCATCGCCGCCGGACCGGGCATCAGCATCGCCGCTCTCCCGGGGGCGATGGCGCCGCGTCCACCGCCGGTTCGTCCTCGGCGAGGATGTCCCAGGCCTGCGCGTCGAGGTCCTCGAACTGGCCGGTGCCGACGGCCCAGAAGAAGGCCCAGCAGGCTAATCCGACCAGCACGAGGCTGATCGGTATCAACACGAAGATGATTCCCATCATCCGCC
>JAJXYR010000242.1 GCA_021780475.1 Pseudomonadota bacterium | reverse complement strand
CCCCCGGCCGCCGCTGCACCGCCACCGCCCGCGCCGCCGCCGTTGGATTTGCGCGCCCTCGAGCAACGCCTGCGGGATACGCGCGCGATCGGCCTGTTCACGAAGTTATCCCTGAAAAACCAAGTGGACGACCTGCTTGCGCAATTTCGCGCGGTCTACAACCACCAAAGCAATGAGTCGCTGGCGGATCTGCATCAGCGCTACGACTTGTTGTTGCTCAAGGTGTTGTCGCTGCTGCAAAGCGCGGACCCTCCGCTCGCGGCCGATATCGCCGCGTCGCGAACGGCGATATGGGGTATTTTGTCGGACCCGAATAAATTCGCGAAAATGTAGCATCGCACCCTGGAGGGAACCCATGCGCAACGGCATTTACATTGCACTTTCGACCGCCGCCTTCGTCATTGGGGTGGCGTCCCGGGCGACCGCCGACGATTCGTCGTTCGGCAAGGACTTGATGGCGACGATTGCGCTACAAGGCAAGACCTGCGACAAATTGGTTTCGATCAAGCGCAATGGCGATAGCGACTACAGCGTCGCGTGCAAGGACGGCCACCGCTACCATATCTACGTCAACGCTCAGGGTCGGGTGATCGTCCAGCCGCAATGATCGCGGGGCCCCGCGCCCCCTACCGCGGTCATGGATCGGTCATATTCGGACCGCAGAATGCGCGCGACGTCGGCGCCCGTGCCGACCGAACCGAAGGGTTCTCGATGACGACGATCGACCTGGTTTATTTCAATGCCGGCGGAGGCCACCGTTCCGCGGCGGTCGCGCTCGATGAGGTGATCCGGGCACAAGGGCTCCCCTGGGCGGTGCGGCTCGTCAATTTGTTCGATGTGCTCGACCCGCGCGACGTGTTTCAGCGGACCACCGGCATGAAGCCGGAGAATTATTACAACGCCCGCCTCGCAAGAGGCTGGACCCTGGGTCTCGCGCAGGAGTTGCGCGTGCTGCAGGCGTTGATCCGTTTGGGCCACAAATCGCTGACGGCGCAACTCGCGTCTCACTGGCGGCAAACCCGGCCCGACATGGTCGTATCGCTCGTGCCCAACTTCAACCGGGCGATGTACGAAGCGGCGCGCCGCGTCCGGGATGATGTGCCGTACGTGACGATACTGACCGATTTCGCCGACTTTCCGCCGCATTTTTGGATCGAACCCGGGCAGTCGCAACATTTGATCTGCGGCACCCCGGTCGCCGTCCAACAAGCCCGCGCAGCGGGGTACGCCGACGAGTTGATACACGCCACCAGCGGCATGATCCTCCGCCCGGACTTCTACGAAACCGCGGCGATCGACCGCCGCGCCGAGAGGCGCAAACTCGGCCTCGACCCGGACCGCCCGACGGGGCTCGTCATGTTCGGCGGCCACGGCTCGAAATCGATGCGCGGCATCGCCAAGCGACTCGATGATGCGCAACTCATCCTGGTTTGCGGCCACAACGCCGCGCTCGCCCGGCGGCTGCGGACGATGTCGGCCAACGCGCCGCGGGTGGTCGAGGGCTTCACCCGGCGGATCCGCGATTACATGCAACTCAGCGACTATTTCATCGGCAAGCCGGGGCCGGGCAGCATCAGCGAATCGGTGCAGCAGGGTTTGCCCGTCATCGTCGTACGCAATTCCTGGACCATGCCGCAAGAGCGCTACAACACCGACTGGGTGTCGGCGCACGGGGTGGGAATCGTGCTGAATTCGTTCAAGGACGTCGGTCGGGGCGTTGCGGCGCTGACCGCGGGGATGGCGGATTATCGGCGCAACATCGCGGCGATCCGCAACCGAGCGGTTTTCGAGATTCCAGGCATCCTCGGCCGGATTCTTGCGCGCGAGCAGCCGCGCCCGCCGCGACGCGAGCACGCTCCGTTCGACGGCATCCGGCTGCACTGACCCTGGGATCCCGCCCGGGCGGCCGCGGCCGCCAAGAAAAGTGTCTGGATCGGCCGTCCGCGGCAATTATACTGCGGCGAGTCGCAGCAACCGGACCACCGATGATTTCACTGACGCACCTGCAGCGCCTCGAGGCCGAGAGCATCCACATCATGCGCGAGGTCGTCGCCGAGACGGAAAAACCGGTGATGCTCTATTCGATCGGCAAGGACAGCGCGGTCATGCTGCATCTGGCCCGCAAGGCGTTCCACCCGGCGCCGCCGCCATTTCCGCTGCTCCACGTCGATACGACGTGGAAATTCCGCGAAATGTACGCCATGCGCGAACGGACCGCGCGGGAGGCGGGCATGGAACTGCTGGTGTACCGGAATCCGGAGGCCCTCGCGCTCGGCATCAACCCGTTCACCCATGGCGCGGCGGTGCACACGGACATGTGGAAGACCCAGGGCCTGAAGAACGCGCTCGACGAATACGGCTTCGATGCCGCGTTCGGCGGAGCCCGCCGCGACGAGGAGAAATCGCGCGCCAAGGAACGCGTATTCTCATTCCGGACGTCCCGCCATCACTGGGATCCGAAGAATCAGCGGCCGGAGCTGTGGAATCTCTACAATGCCCGCAAGCATCAGGGCGAATCCGTCCGCGTGTTCCCGCTGTCGAATTGGACCGAACTCGACATCTGGCAATACATTCACATCGAGAAGGTGCCCATCGTGTCGCTGTACCTCGCCGCGGAGCGTCCGGTCGTCGAGCGCAACGGCGTCCTGATCATGGTCGACGACGAACGCATGCCGCTCGCGCCCGGCGAACGGCCGGCGATGCGGCGGGTGCGCTTCCGAACGCTGGGCTGTTACCCGCTGACCGGCGCGGTCGAGAGTACCGCCGACACGCTGCCGGCCGTCATCCGGGAGATGGTGCTGTCGCGCACCTCGGAGCGGCAGGGGCGCGTGATCGACCACGATGCCAGCGCCTCGATGGAAAAGAAGAAGCAGGAAGGTTATTTCTGATGGATCGAATCAACGACCAGGCATCGATCGACGCCGCGGCGAGCCGCAACTGGAGCGCCGCCAAGGGCCTGCTGCGGTTCATCACCTGCGGCAGCGTCGACGACGGCAAGAGCTCCTTGATCGGCCGGCTGTTGTTCGAGTCGAAGGCGCTGTTCGAGGATCAACTGGCGGTGCTGGCCGACGAATCGAAGCGGATCGGCACGACCGGCGGCGACCTGGATTTCGCGCTGCTGCTGGACGGCCTGGCGGCCGAGCGCGAACAGGGCATCACCATCGACGTCGCCTACCGGTTCTTCGCCACGGAACGGCGCAAATTCATCGTCGCCGACACGCCCGGACACGAGCAGTACACCCGCAACATGGTCACCGGCGCCTCCACCGCCGACGCCGCCGTGATCCTGGTCGATGCGCGCAAGGGCGTGTTGACGCAAACCCGCCGCCACAGCTACCTCGTGTCGCTGCTCGGCATCCGGCACATCGCGGTCGCGGTGAACAAGATGGACCTGGTCGGCTACTCCGCCGAGAGGTTCGGCGAGATCCAGCGGGATTTCGCCGGGTTCGCGGAGCGCATCGGCCTCGCCGACGTGGTGTTTCTGCCGATATCCGCCGTGAACGGCGACAACATCACCGCCGTGAGCGCGAACACACCGTGGTTCCGGGGTCCTACCTTGATCGATTACCTCGAAACCGTCGAGGTCGACGACGACCGGATGCAGCGCGCGCCGCTGCGTCTGCCGGTTCAGTGGGTGAACCGGCCGAACCTGGATTTTCGCGGCTTCGCCGGCCAGCTGGCGAGCGGCGTCCTGAAGCGCGGCGACCGGATCCAGGTCAATCCGGCGGGCACGCAAAGCACCATCAGGCGCATCGTCACGAGCGACGGCGACCTGGACGAAGCGGTGGCCGGCCAGTCGGTGACGGTGACGCTGAGCGAGGAGATCGACGTGAGCCGCGGCGATGTGCTGTCGCACGCGGATGCGCCGCCGGCGGCGTCCGATCAGTTCGAGGCCGCCGTGGTGTGGCTGGGCGATCAGCCGCTGTTGCCGGGCCGCTCGTATCTGATGAAGATCGGCGCAAAAACCGCCACCGCATCGATCATGCCGCTGAAATACAAGATCAACGTCAACACACTCGAGCACCTGGCGGCGCCGCGCCTGGAGTCGAACGAGATCGGCGTTTGCGGGCTGGAGCTCGACCGCACGGTGGCGTTCGACGCCTACAGCGAGAATCGGGCCACCGGCGCGTTCATTTTGATCGACCGGATCAACAACAACACCGTCGGCGCCGGCATGCTGCGCTTCGCGCTGCGCCGCTCGCAGAACGTGCACTGGCAGGCGCTGGACGTCAACAAGGCGGCGCGCGCCGGGCTGCACGGCCATTCGCCCTGCGTCCTCTGGTTCACGGGCCTGTCGGGCGCGGGCAAGTCGACGATCGCGAACCTGGTGGAAAAGCGGCTGCATGCGCTCGGGCTGCACACCTACCTCCTCGATGGCGACAACGTCCGCCATGGGTTGAACCGGGACCTGGGTTTCACCGACGCGGATCGCGTCGAGAACATCCGCCGCGTCGCCGAGGTCGCGAAACTGATGGTCGATGCCGGGCTGATCGTGCTGGTATCGTTCATCTCGCCATTCCGCAATGAACGGCGCATGGCGCGGGCCTTGGTCGGCGACGGCGAGTTCCTCGAGGTGTATGTCGACACGCCACTCGCCGTCGCCGAAGGGCGCGACGTCAAGGGTCTGTACAAAAAGGCCCGCGACGGCCAATTGAAGAATTTCACGGGAATCGATTCACCGTACGAGGCGCCGGAAAACCCGGAAATCCGGATCGATACGACCAGGGTGGACGCGCCGGCGGCGGCGGTCGAGATCCTCGAGACGCTCGGCCGGCGGGGCATCATCGCCGCCGGCTGACGGCGCGGTCCGCCGGCGGCGGCGGCGACGACGGGGCGTGCTAAGCTTTCCGCTTCAGGCCGCTTCCGCGGCGGGCGCGCCCCGGGTGGCGGCAATTTCAAATACGGAAGAACTCATCATGACCGATCGATTGACGCCCCTGCTAAGGGAGCGCCCCTGGCTTCTCGCCGACGGTGCGACCGGCAGCAACCTGTTCGAGCGCGGCCTGACCTCGGGCGACGCACCGGAACTGTGGAACCTCGACCATCCGGACCGCATCCGGGATTTGCACCGCAGCTTCATCGAGGCCGGTGCGGACATCATCCTGACCAACAGTTTCGGCGGGACGCGCCATCGCTTGAAACTGCACAAGGCGGAGGGCCGGGTCGCGGAAATCAACGAGGCCGCGGCGCGGCTCGCGCGCACCGAAGCGGACCGCGCGGGCCGCGTCGTGCTGGTCGGCGGCAGCATGGGGCCGACCGGAGAAATTCTCGAGCCGCTCGGTGCCTTGACCGCGGCCGCCGCCGAGGAGGCCTTCGCCGAGCAGGCGGCGGCGCTTGCCCGAGGAGGCGCGGACATCCTCTGGATCGAGACCATGTCGTCGGTCGAGGAGGCCGAGGCGGCAATCGCGGGCGCCCGCCGCACCGGGCTGCCGGTGGTCACGACTTTGAGTTTCGACACCAATGGCCGCACGATGATGGGCGTCACGCCGGCGGATCTCGCGGGTTTGTGCAGCAAGCACCACCTGGCCGCATGCGGCAGCAATTGCGGCGTCGGCGCCGCCGAACTCGTGGCCTCGATCGTCAACCTCGCCGCCGCGGCCGACCCGAACGCGGTCCTCGTCGCCAAGGCGAACTGCGGAATCCCGCAATTCGTCGATGGCGCGATCCGTTTCAACGGCACGCCGGAGTTGATGGCCGACTACGCGCGGCTCGCGCTCGACGCGGGCGCGCGAATCATCGGCGGCTGTTGCGGCACGACGCCCGAGCACCTGCGCTTCATGCGGCAGGCGCTCTCGGGCCACGCGCGCGGGCCGAAGCCCGATCTGGCGGCCATCGAGGCGCGCCTCGGCCTGATCTCGAACGGCGCCACTGCGCAGCTGCGCGGCGACCTCGATCGCAGCGCCGGCGCGGCGCCGGGGGCCGTGGGGCGGCGCACTCAGCGTCGCCGGACGGCCCGGTCCGACGGCAGTTGACCGGCCGGCCGGGCGCGGTTCTCGACCGGAGCCGGATGTTGTAGGGCAGCAACGTCCTTGACATGGAGGGCGCGGCTTCCTACAATCGCCGGCCTTTGTCGCCGGGCACCTCGTTCCCGCGTCAGAACGTTAACCACTTCGAGCCACCCCGATGGGGTCGGTTCTCAAAGGCATTGGGGTCCTAAAAAGGTATTTATGGCGACGACGACTCAATTGATCCGCACCGGCCGCAACGAGCCGGCGTGGAAATCGAAGGTACCGGCACTTGCGGCGTCGCCGCAAAAGCGTGGCGTCTGCACCCGTGTGTACACGACGACCCCGAAAAAGCCGAACTCCGCATTGCGCAAGGTCTGCCGCGTGCGCTTGACGAACGGTTACGAAGTGTCGAGCTACATCGGCGGCGAGGGGCACAATCTCCAGGAGCACTCGGTCGTGCTGATCCGTGGCGGCCGCGTCAAGGATCTGCCGGGTGTCCGCTACCACACGGTGCGCGGCGCGCTGGATTGCGCGGGCGTGACGGACCGGCGGCAGAGCCGATCCAAGTACGGCGCCAAGCGCCCCAAGAAATGAACGAGAGATAGAGAAGCTTTATGTCACGCAGAGCAGCAGCACCGCATCGCACGATTCTTCCGGATCCGAAGTTCGGCAACGACATGTTGGCGAAGTTCATCAACATGGTCATGGAGCGCGGCAAGAAGTCCGTCGCCGAACAGATCGTCTACGGCGCCATCGACCGGATCGGCGACAAGACGGGCCGTGGCGGTGGCGAAGCGATCGCCGTCCTGCAGCAGGCGCTGGACAATGTGAAGCCGGTGGTCGAGGTGAAGTCGCGGCGCGTCGGCGGCGCAACCTACCAGGTCCCCGTCGAAGTGCGCGCCAACCGCCGGCAGACGCTCGCGATGCGCTGGGTCATCGAGGCGGCGACCGATCGCAGCGAGAAGTCGATGTCGCAGCGGCTCGCCGCGGAGTTGATGGAAGCGGCCGAAAATCGCGGTGCCGCGGTCCGCAAGCGCGAGGACACCCATCGCATGGCCGAAGCGAACAAAGCGTTCGCGCACTACCGCTGGTGATTTGAGCGCCGGCGGGTCACCGCCGAGTCCGCCCGCAGCGGCGCTTGAATTCTTAAGGAAACGACCGTGGCACGTACGACGCCCATTGAGCGCTACCGGAATATCGGTATCTCCGCGCACATCGACGCCGGAAAGACCACCGCGACCGAGCGCATCCTGTTCTACACGGGCGTGTCCCACAAGATCGGCGAGGTCCACGACGGCGCGGCCGTGATGGACTACATGGAACAGGAACAGGAACGCGGGATTACGATCACCGCGGCCGCGACCACGTGCTTCTGGAAGGGCATGGACAAGAGCTTTCCAGAACATCGCATCAACATCATCGACACGCCGGGCCACGTCGATTTCACGATCGAGGTGGAGCGTAGTCTGCGCGTGCTGGATTCGGCGATCGCCGTTTACTGCGCCGTATCGGGCGTCCAGCCGCAATCCGAGACGGTATGGCGCCAGATGAACAAGTACGGCGTGCCGCGCATCGCGTTCGTCAACAAGATGGATCGCGCGGGGGCCGATTTCCTGCGTTGCGTCGATCAGATCAGAACCCGTCTGCGCGGCAATCCGGTTCCGATCCAGTTGCCGATCGGCGCCGAGGACAAGTTCTGGGGTGTCGTAGACCTGGTCAAGATGAAGGCCATCTGGTGGGACGACGAAACCCAGGGAATGAAATTCGAGTACCGGGACATTCCGGCCGACATGATCGACACATGCCGGGAATGGCGCGCCAAAATGGTCGAGGCGGCCGCCGAGGGCGACGAGGAACTGCTCAACAAGTATCTCGAGACCGGCGACCTGGCCGACACCGAGATCAAGCGTGGTTTGCGCGCCCGGGCCTTGAAGAACGAGATTTGTCTCGTCACCTGCGGCTCGGCGTTCAAGAACAAGGGCGTCCAAGCCGTGCTCGACGCGGTCGTGGAATTCATGCCCTCGCCGGTGGAAGTCCCGGCCGTCAAAGGCCAGAGCGAGCGCGGCGATCCGCTGACGCGCAAGGCCGACGACGGCGAGGCGTTCGCGGCGCTCGCATTCAAGATCCTGAACGACCCGTTCGTCGGCAATTTGACCTTTTTCCGGGTCTACTCGGGCACGCTCAACAGCGGCGACCAGGTCTACGTGCCCAACAAGAACCGGCACGAGCGCATCGGTCGCCTGCTGCAAATGCATGCGAGCGAGCGCTCCGAGATCAAGGAAGTTCGCGCCGGCGACATCGCCGCGGCGGTCGGGCTCAAGGACGTCACGACCGGCGACACCCTGTCCGATCCGGAAAAGGTCATCATTCTGGAGAAAATGGAATTTCCGGAGCCCGTGATCTCGGTTGCGGTCGAGCCGCGGACCAAGGTCGACCAGGAAAAGATGGGTGTCGCGCTGCAGCGCCTGGCGAAGGAAGACCCGTCGTTCCGCGTCCATACCGACCAGGAATCCGGGCAGACGATCATCTCCGGGATGGGCGAGTTGCATCTCGAGATCATCGTGGACCGCATGAAGCGCGAGTTCAAAGTGGAGGCCAACGTCGGCAAGCCCCAGGTCGCCTATCGCGAGACGATCCGCGCGGCCGTCGAGTCCGAGGGCAAGTTCGTGCGCCAATCGGGCGGGCGAGGCCAATACGGGCACGTCTGGCTCAAGCTCGAGCCGCTGGAAGCCGGCAAAGGCTACGAATTCGTCAACGGCATCGTCGGCGGCTCGGTCCCGCGGGAATTCATCCCCGCGGTCGACAAGGGCGTCCAAGAGGCGGTGCAAACCGGGGTGATCGCCGGATATCCGATCGTCGACGTCAAGGTCACGCTGTTCGACGGGTCGTTCCACGACGTCGATTCGAACGAAATGGCGTTCAAGATCGCCGCGTCACTGGGATTCAAGGACGGCTTTCGCAACGCGAAGCCGGTGCTCCTCGAGCCGATCATGAAGGTCGAGGTGGTGACCCCGGAGGATTATTACGGCGACATCGTCGGCGACTTGAACCGTCGCCGCGGCCAGATCATCGGAATGGAGGATTCCGCCTCCGGCAAGGTCGTCACCGCCGAAGTGCCGCTCGCCGAAATGTTTCAGTACTCGACGGCAATGCGCTCGATGAGCCAGGGCCGGGCGAACTACACGATGGAGTTCGCGAAATACATGGAAGTGCCGAACAACGTCGCCGAAGCGGTCATGAAGAAAGCTTCGTAGATCCACAACGTCTGATTTCAATTTCAAGAGGTGTGCCGTGTCGAAGGGGAAGTTTGAACGAACGAAGCCGCACGTAAATGTGGGGACGATTGGCCATGTGGATCATGGCAAGACGACCTTGACGGCGGCGCTGACGAAGGTGATGGCGGAGAA
>JAJXYR010000143.1 GCA_021780475.1 Pseudomonadota bacterium | reverse complement strand
CCGAGCGCCTGGGCCGCGCGTTCGCGGCGGCGGTCGGCGCCCGATCGCTCGCGGCCCTGCGCGCGATGCCGGCGCGCGAGCTCCTGCAGGCGACCCGATCGAGCCCGGAGAGTGCCGCGTTCCAGCCGGACGTCGACGGCGACTTCCTGACGGAGGATCCGCAGCGAGTGTTCGCGCGCGGCGCCCAGGCGCGGGTGCCGCTGCTGGTCGGCACGAATTCCGAGGAAGCCCCCTACCAGGCACTGCTCGGCGCCTCGGCACCGACGCCGGCGAACTATCGCCATGCGCTTGCGCGCCGGTTCGGTGCGCAAGCGCCCCGCGTCGCGGCGCTCTATCCGGGCACGGACCCCGCGACCGTCCGCCGCTCGGCGACGGCGCTCGCGTCCGATCTCTTCATCGCGCACTCGACCTGGGCGTGGATGGATCTGCAGCGGCGGACCGGTCGCGCGCCGGTGTTCTTCTACCGGTTCGACCGGGCCCGTCCGCCGATGCGCGGTGCGGCAAACGCGGCCGGAACCGACGGCGGGGCGGTGCACAGCGCCGAAATCGAGTACGCGCTCGGGAACCTGGATCGCAATCGGGTGTATGCCTGGACAGCGGCGGATTTCGCGGTGTCGCGGATCATGCAGGGGTATTTCCGGCGATTCATCACCACCGGTGACCCGAACGGCACGGGCCTGCCGACCTGGCCGGCGGCGCGGCCGGCGCGCGGTGGCCTGCTCCGCCAGACGATCGGTACGAAGACCCGGACGACGATCGATCGCGAGATGGCGCGCCAGCGCTTTTTGACGCAATACTTCGCAGATCATCCCTCGTCCTGACGGCGTCCCCGATGCACCAACGCTCACCCGCCTTGATCGCCTGGTTCGCGGCCTTGCTCCTGACCGGCGTGGCCTGGGCGCCGCGAACCCTCGCCGCGGAAACCGTACGGGTCGACGCCACGGCGGCCGGGACGCCGTTCCCGCACTTCTGGGAAGCGATGTTCGGGTCCGGTCACGCGACGCTCGCGATGCGCGAAGGGTACCTGCGGGACCTCGCCGCGGTGAAGAAGATCACCGATTTCCGCTACGTCCGGTTCCACGGGATCCTCGACGACGACGTCGACGTCTACAACGAGGACGATCACGGCAACCCGGTATACAATTTCACGCTGATCGACACGATCTACGATGGCTTGCTCGCGCACGGCGTGCGGCCGTTCGTCGAGCTCGACTTCATGCCCCGCCAGCTCGCGTTCAACCCCGACGACCTGCATGTATTTTGGTACAAGCCGAACGTGTCGCCGCCGAAGGACTACCTCAAGTGGGACGGGCTGGTGCGGGCGCTCGCGCAGCACCTGATCTCGCGTTACGGGATCGACGAGGTCTCGAAGTGGTATTTCGAGGTCTGGAACGAACCGAACGGCGACTTCTGGGGCGGGGTGCCGCAACAACAGACCTATTTCGACTTCTACGCCCAGACCGCGCGCGCGCTGAAGGCGGTGAGCCCGCGCCTGCGCGTCGGCGGACCGGCGACCGCGCACGCGGCCTGGATTCGCGCATTCCTGCATTACGTCGCCGCCGAGAACGTGCCGATCGACTTCGTCTCGACGCACGGCTACGCGGACGACACCGCCGAGAATCTGTTGCACACGCGCCGCAAGGTGCCCTACGACGCGCGCGTGTGCCTCGCGGTCGATCGCGTGCGCCGCGAGATCGAGCATTCGGCCCTGCCTAACCTGCCGCTCTTCTGGACCGAATGGAACGTGATGGGCAAGGACGGCGCGCGCGACACGACCTATGTCGGGCCCGCGGTCGCAAACACGATCCGCGGCTGCGACGGCAAGGTGCAGATGATGTCGTTTTGGACGTTCTCGGACGTGTTCGAGGAGAGCGGACCCAGCAAGCAGCCGTTCACCGGGATGTACGGCCTGCGCGCGTACGGCGGCATCGACAAACCGAGCTTCTACGCGTTCGGGCTGCTGCACCAGTTGGGCGACGAGCGTCTCGCGAACCCGTCGGAACATGCGATCGTGACCCGGACGAAGGACGGCGGGCTCGCGATCGCGCTGTGGAATCTCGTCGATCCGGGCGTGCACGGCGTCACCAAGACGATCCGTCTCGCGGTGAGCGGGGCGCAGCCGAGCGCCGCGGTGTCGATCCAGCGCGTCGACGATCACTACGGCAACGTGTTGCCGATCTACCGCTCGATGGGAAGCCCCCGCTACCCGACGCCGCAACAAGTCGCGCAGATGAACGCGGCGACCGCGCTCCCTCAGCCTGAGATCGCGCACCTGCGGGATGGCGCCTTGTCGCTCGCGCTCGAGCCGAACGCGCTGCTGCTCCTGAAGATCGCGCCCGACATGCTGGTCGTGCCGACCACGGCCGCCGCGCCGACCACGTCGGCTGCGCCGATCGCGGCACCGATGACCAAGGCGCCTGCCGCAGCGCCGGCCCCGGCCCCGGCCTCGACCCCGGTCGTTGCGCCGCGCCGGCCCGCGGCGCCGGCTTCCGCGGCGAAACACGTGCCGTCGGCCGCTGCGGCCGCGTGACGCAGGCGCAGCGGGAATGGTCGGTTCTTCATCGTGCGATACGCGCCCTGGCGGTGGTCCTGGTCGCGAGCGAGTGATTGGCGACGTGCCGTCCTGAGTAGGCGTCGATGGCAGACTCGAGCGACGCTCGATAGGTCGGTGCCACGAAGCCCACCGTGCGTATCTCGTACGCATAGCCATCCGCGAGCAGCGAGGCGTCCGAGCCGGGTGCGGCGACGAAGGAAAGCCCGACAGGGAGTCCGCGTTCCTGGCCCATTGGAACGGTCAGATTCGGCGCCCCGGCGACCGCTGCGAGCGTCGTGAATGCGAAGGCATCGGCGTCGTCGCCGTAGACGCTGTCGACGCGCCACGCCGGTGTCGTCGTCGGCGCGACGAGCACGTCGAGATGCTTGCTGCGCATCAGGCGCAGGATGTCACCGGTTGCCAGCCGAGTTGCCGTCGCGAGCGCCGAACCGAAGCCGGCGCTGCGCTCGCCATGGGTTGCATCGGCCTGCACGAACAGGTCTTGGCCGAAGTAACGCAACTCCGCGGGCGTGCGGTCGTCGAATGCGATGAGGTCCGATAAGGTCCGGCAATGCACCGCCGCCGGCGTCGTCGCGAGATACCCATTGATGTCGTCCTTGAATTCGTCCTGCATCACGGTGTGCTCGGCCGCTTCGATTGGTGTCATGTGCGGAGCCGGCACGTCGATCAAAACGGCACCGGCGGCCTTCAAGACCGCGACCGCCCGCGCGTAAAGATCCGTCATCCGGCGATCGAACGGCGTCTTGAACACCAATACCCCGATGCGTTTGCCGCGCAAGGCCGCGGCATTCAGGCCGCTCAGGTAGTCCTTGCCGGTCATCGCCGACAACAGCAACGCGACGTCGGCGACCGAGCGGCCCATCGGGCCGGCGGTGTCCTGGGTGTGGGCGATGGGTACGATTCCACGCTGCGACAGCAGCCCAAGCGTCGGTTTCAGCCCGACGATCCCGTTCATCGAGGCCGGACAGGTGATCGAGCCATCGGTCTCGGTGCCGAGGCTCGCCGCCGCGAGACCGGCTGCCACCGCGACCGCGCTCCCGGAACTCGATCCACACGCCGTCCGATCAAGAACGTACGGATTCCGGGTCAGCCCGCCGACCGCGCTCCAGCCGCTGATCGAGTGCGAGGACCGAAAGTTCGCCCACTCGCTGAGATTCGTCTTGCCGAGGATTATCGCGCCGGCGGCCCGCAGCGATGCCACCACCGGCGCGTCGTGGCCGGCGAAATTGTGCACCAACGCGAGGGATCCGGCGGTCGTCGCCACAGGATCCTTCGTCTCGATGTTGTCCTTGATCAGGATCGGAATGCCCTCGAGCGGCCCGCGGAGGCGATGCGCGAGACGATCACGGTCGCGCGCGCGTGCTTCCGTGATGGCGTTCGGGTTGATCGCGATCACCGCGTGCAGGCTCTGGTCGCGATGATTCATCGCGTGGATGCGATCGAGATAATGGCGCGTGATCTGTACGGCCGTCACGTGTCCTGCGGACATCGATCGCTCGATATCCAAGATCGATCCATACCGAACCGCCGCCGTGGCGGATGCAGAGGCGTACCCCGTCGTAACCGCCAGCAGCACCGACATCAACGCTCCGGTCGGTCGTACCCAGATTCGCTTCATTAGGTTCTCCCTCGTCGGCGCAGGCGGCATTAGCAAGGTCGATCAATCGCGAGAGGTGCACAAGGAACGGGGCGATCTTGGACATAATCGCATACCCGCGCATATGACTCAGGATCTTGCCGACTGGGGAGTCAATTCCCCAATCGCGTTCCATCAACCGATCCCGCTAGCTTGACGATCAATCGCATCCGAAATCGCGATTTCCAGTATCGCTCGGACGGTGCGGATCGGGTGGTTGAGCGGCTACCCAAGCCCCTGAAATCCGGAATGCCCTGCACGGAAGCAGTGGTCGTATATTTGCAACACGTCGACCGAGCGTTTGGCCCGCTCCAATAACCAGCGGTTATCGTGAACACGAATCACCATCAGACCGATTATCACCTGCGGGCCGGAATGTAGTCATTTTCAAGCCTTTGACACGGCCGAAATGGAGTGTGTATGCTCTGCAACACGATCGTCATGAACCGGAGGGTTCTGGCGAGCTTACCTTGGGTCTCGGATTAACGACTTGTCTTCAGAAAACGACAAGGGATACGTAAATCGAAGGCGACCTCGTTGAGACGTCGCGGAGAACACAATATGACCTTCAATAAAACTTGGCGGGATATCGTTGCAAGTGCGGTGGTGGTGGGTGCGATCGCTCTTTATGGAGCGGGAGGAACCACCGCGAACGCTCAGTCGACGACGGCGAGCGCGGATCAGTCGCAGACGACGCCGACCCCGCCGGCGAGCAAGAATGATCAGGCAACGGTGCTGCAGGAGATCGTCGTCACCGGCAGCATGATCGAGAGACCCGCCTCCGAGACTGCGGAGGCCATTACGGTCATCAAGGCGGATAGTCTCAAGAATCTGGGCATCGTGAACATCGAGCAGGCGTTGAGCACGATCACGTCGAATACCACGTCGCTCAATATCGCCCAGTCCGTCGGAACGTTCTCCGGCGGTGGCACCTACGCCAACCTGCGTAACCTGGGTAACGGCCGCACGTTGGTGCTGCTCGATGGTCACCGGCTGGCCGACAACGCGTTCAGCGGCAACGCAGTCGACTTGAGCGGCATCCCGTTCTCGGCTATCGAAAGCGTCCAGGTGTTGCGCGAAGGGGCATCCGCGCTCTACGGCTCGGACGCGATTGCCGGCGTCATCAACTTCATCACCAAGAAGGATTATCGGGGCGCGGAAATCGACGGCACCTACAATTATCCTCAAGCATCCGGTGGTGCCACCGCGAATGCCAACTTCACTTTCGGGCATGGCAGTCTGGCCGAAAATGGCTACAACTTCATGATCACCGGCAGTTACAGCCGACAGAATGAGTTGCAGGCGACGCAGCGGGGTTTTTCCGCCTCTGGGTTCAATCCGGCGGAAGGCATCGTCAATACCAATGGGATTGGCACCTGGCCTGCGACCTTCATAGACGGCAATGGCAACCAATGGGAACCTGGCTATCCGGCGTGTGCCGGCAACCCGTTCGTCACCACCTATTTCGGCTCGTGTCAATATCGGTATAGCGCGGCGACGGATCTGTTGCCGTACTCAAAGAACCTGTCCGGATTGGCGTCGTTCACCAAGACGCTGCCGGGGAACAACACCTTGGGCATCCAGTATTTCTATGCTCGGAACAAGGTGATCGCGTGGTCAGGTCCGATCTTCTATTTCTTCCAGATGACCCCGCAAGCCGATCCGACGTATTACCCGACTGCGGCGGGGCTGACCTGCGTAAGCGCTCCATGCAGCGCACCGCCCGCTCTCAACGGTCCGATCAGTGTGTTCTGGACCCCACCGGACAACGCCCGGTACGGGGACAACATCAATACCGAGCAGCGGGCACTCATCTCGTTCTCAGGGGACAATGCGGGTTGGCGGTACGCGTTGCACTTGAACTACAGCCAGAACGAGAACGAGGACGGCAACGTCGGCGGATACCCGAACGAAAATCTGCTGGCGACTGGCGGATCGGGTGGCATTCTCAGCAATCTGATCAATCCGTTCGGTCCGCAGAGCGCGGCTGGAGAAACGTTGATCAATAACAGCTACATCAACGGCATCTACCAGACCGGCAAGATGAAGCGCTGGAGTGTCAGCGGCCACGCCAGCCACAAGCTGGGTGACGCGTTCCATGCGGGCCGTAATGCGGTCGTCGCGATGGGCTTCGACGTGCGCGGCAACCATTTCGATAGCGCGACGACGCCGTACAACAATCTGGTCTCGCAAGCGACCGGACTGACCGATTTCGCGGTCGCGGGAAGCCGTACCGCCCAGGCCCTCTTCGTCGAGCTCAATGTGCCGATGGCGAAGAGCCTCGATGTCGATGTGTCGGATCGTGAAGATCGGTACAGCGATTTTGGTCGAACCAACAACGGCAAGGTGACGGTACGGTACCAACCGACCCGTTATCTGACCTTCCGGGGGGCGGCTTCCACCGGGTTCCGGGCGCCGACGCTTTACGACCTGTATAACCCGCCGACCCTGTCCGCCTCGACCGGTGGAACGGTGGGGAACGTGAGTCCGATCTGCCAGTCCGGTAACTACACGACGCTGTGGAGTTCGACCGTCTGCAGCAATCAGGGTATTGGGTTGTTCGGCGGGAACCCGAATCTGACGCCGGAGACCTCGCAGAACTTCGATTTCGGCATCATCGTCGAACCAATTCGTAACTTGGGGATCACGCTGGATTACTACCGGATCCTCCTCAAGAACACGATCAGCAACATCCCGGCGAATTCGATCTACCAAGAGCCGGCGACGTTCGCGAATTACATCAAGGCCAACAATCAGGGAACTCTGACGCCGTCGATCCAGGAAGGGGCGGACTGCAATCCCTATACGGCGCCGACCTGCGGGTACATTATCGTGAACGATCAGAATACGGGACACCTGTCGACCGACGGGTTGGACCTGAGCGTTCGGTACTTGCAGCACACCTCGATCGGAACGTTCCGCGAGGACCTTGAAGGGACGGCGACTACCCAGTTCCTGGAGCAGCAGTATACGGGCGGACCTACCTACAACGTGGTGGGTGAATGGAACCATTCGATCGCTCCGGCGATTCGCTGGCAGCACGAGTTGCGGGTCGACTGGACGAGCCCAGGCCGCGAGTGGGGTGCGGGACTCGCGAACCATTTCATGACGGGATATGTCGATGAGTTCGGGATCGGGCCGACCAATTCCGGTCCGCTGCGCCATGTTGGCAATCAGTCGACTTGGGATGTCTACGCGTCGTACCGGCCGGACTACCGGCCGATCCGCGGCATGACCGTGTTGTTCGGTATCCGTAATCTGTTCAACACGAATCCGCCGTTCACGAACGCGCAGCAGGGGAACTTCGCCGCAGGCTACAGCTCGCTCTTTTCGAATCCGATCCTGCGCGACTTCTATCTGAATCTGAAGTACAAGTTCCTTTGATATTGTCGATTTGAGTTCGGTATGAGGCGCCGGGTACCCGCTCTCGCAGCGGGTACCCGGCTCTCCGACCCCAAAGCACCCGGACACAATCGTTGACCGGTTGCAGCGGCGACAACGCTGTCAGCGGGAGGCCACACCGGCCGCTGTCCCTGACGGAATGTGGGATCGTCACGAATCTCCCCTGATCCCCGCTTGCCAACAATTCCCTTCAATGGCAAACCCAGCGGCTGTTTATCACGCTGTTGGATGGCCAGCCACAGAGTTCACCGCCGGTAGCGGAACCGCACTTACGGTGTCTTCGCATCGCGGTTGGCATAAGCCTTCACTCTCCGTCGCGGTCAAATTCTTGACAAAGAGTACTCTGTATCATAGAGTTATTTGCGATATATGGTTACCGGGGAGTCGACACCATGGCGATGCCAAGAGAAGAAGCGCGGGAGACCCTAAGAGATATCCTCCAAACCGAACAGAAAAGCAGAAAATTGCATGGCTACCGGAAGGCGTCACCGCACCTGATATTGTGGGGAATCATCTGGGTGATCGGATACGGCGGCACGTTCCTGCGTCCGCAGTGGCTGCAGGCCTGGCCGGTGCTATCGCTGCTCGGGATCGCCGGCAGCGTCGTGATCGCGCGGCGCATGGCGGATGCGTCGCGGCGGGACTGGCGAGGCTTCGCGACCGGAATCACGATTTTCGCGTTCATCGCCGCGTTCTTCGCGGTCACCGGCCCGTTGTCGACGCTGGCGATCAGCGCGACGATTCCGCTCTGTGTCGCCTTCCTCTACGCTCTATTCGGGATCTGGACGAATTCGACCCGTCTGCTCGTGACCGGCGCGGTGCTCGGCGCCCTGGTCGTCATCGGCTTCTTCGCGTTGCCTCGATACTTTCAGCTGTGGATGGCGGCGGTCGGAGGTGGGGGATTGATCCTCGGCGGCATCTGGATGCGCGGACTGTGAGCGCCCAGCCGGATCAGATCGTACATCAGCCGGTCCGCCTGAAGGTGCTCGCGGCGCTGCGCGCACTGCCGGACGGGGAATCGCTCGACTTCGTCCGGCTCAGAGGTATCGTCGATGCGACGGAAGGCAACCTCGGCGCGCACATCACGACGCTGGAGGGCGCGGGGTACGTCGAAGTCAACAAGGATTTTCACCAGCGCCGCCCGCGCACCCGTATCCGCCTCACGGTCCGAGGACGGCGTGCTCTCGAGGATTACGTCGCCTACCTTCGCGGTATCCTCGATACCTGAACTCTGTTCCGGCCCGTGCTGGCAAGGCACCTCCGGAATTCGTTACGCTCCGACCGCATGAGAACGCAGACTGGCCGGCACCGATCCGCGGCCCACCGAGGGGTGATCCCGATGCGACGAGACGGGCGCGCATGAGCGCGAGCGGCGGCGAGCCGGTGAACCGCGAGCTCAGTTTCCGCGGCCTCCTGCTCGGCGCGCTGATCACCGTGGTGTTCACCGCGGCGAACGTGTATTTCGGCTTGAAGGCCGGCATCACCTTCGCGACCTCGATCCCGGCCGCGGTGATCTCGATGGCGCTGCTGCGGCACGTGCGCGGCGCGTCGATCCAGGAGAACAACATCGTGCAGACCGTCGCCTCGGCGGCCGGCACCCTTTCGGCGATCATCTTCGTGCTGCCGGGCCTCGTGATGATCGGCTGGTGGAAGACCTTTCCGTACTGGACGACGTTCCTGATCTGCGCGCTCGGCGGCGTGCTCGGGGTGATGTATTCGATCCCGCTCAGACGTGCCTTGGTCACGGGCTCGACGCTGCCGTACCCGGAAGGGGTCGCGTGCGCGGCGGTGCTGAACATCGGCAGTCACGGAGCCGCCGCGACGCCGGCGTCGGGCGCCGCCACCGTGGCCGATGACGACGCGG
>JAJXYR010000202.1 GCA_021780475.1 Pseudomonadota bacterium | reverse complement strand
TGCCGAAGCGATCGCCGAGTATCTGCAGATTTTTCCGCGCTATTGCATCAGTGTCGGCGCGGGTGGAGGTACGACGTTCACCGCGCTGCATCAGGCGGCTTCCGCTATCGCGAACGGCATCTGTCACACGGTCGTGATCGCAATGGCCGACAGCCTGCGCTCGGGCATGTCGCGATCGCGCGCGCTGGCGATGCAGTCCTCGACCGGACATCCTCAGTTCGAGCGACCATACGGTGCGCCGGTGCCGGGTTATTACGCGCTACTCGCGCAGGCCCACATGCACGAGTTCGGCACTTCCGCCGAGCATCTCGCCGCGGTCGCGGTGGCGATGCGCAAGCACGCGGCGCGTAATCCCACCGCCCAGATGAGGACGCCGATCGGCATCGAGGACGTGCTGGCATCGCGAATGATCGCGGATCCCCTTCACCTGCTCGATTGTTCGCTCGTCTCGGACGGCGGAGCCGCCGTCGTCGTAACCTCCGCCGAACGGGCATGCGACTTTAAACACAAGCCGGTCTATCTGCTCGGGGTCGGCGAGGGCCATGTGCACGAACACGTCAGTCAGGCGCGTAGCCTGACGACTTCCGCGGCTGCGGAATCGGGTCGGCGCGCGTTCGACATGGCGGGGGTCGGGCCCAGGGACATGGACTTTGCGCAGCTCTACGACTGTTTCACGCCGGTCGTGCTGATCGAACTCGAAGATCTGGGTTTTTGCGCCAAAGGCGAGGGCGGTCCGTTCGTTGCGGCAGGCAGCATCGATCCGGGTGGTCCGCTGCCGGTGAATACGCACGGCGGTCTGCTGTCGCATTGCCATCCTGGAAACCCGGGGTCGATGTTCGCGCTCACCGAAGCGGTCACGCAGTTGCGCGGCGCGGCGGGCGAGCGGCAAGTGGCTCGGGCGAACTTGGCGCTCGTTCATGCGCAGGGCGGCATCATGTCGAGCCATTGCACGATCATCCTGGGGCGTGAGCGCGCGGCATGAGTGAGAAACCGACGAAGTCATTGCCTGAACCAACGCCGGAGACGGCGGAGTATTGGGCCGGTTGCGCGCGACATGAACTGCTGATCCAGCGCTGCCTCGCGTGCGGGACGCACCAGTTCTATCCCAGACTGTTATGTACCGCGTGTTCAGCACGTACACTGAAATGGGTCCGGGCGGCAGGGCGGGGCGTGATCAAGAGTTTCACGATCGTGCGCCGCGCCGTGTCCGACGCATACGCGCCTGACGTACCTTACGTCGTCGCCTTGATCGTGCTGGAGGAGGGTCCGACCATGATGAGCAACGTCGTCGGTTGCGACGTCGGCGACGTTCGCATCGGAATGCGGGTTCAAGTGGTGTTCGACGACTGGCCGGCAGGTGTCTCGATTCCGAAGTTCGCGCCGACGGGCCGGCAGGTGGCGTAGCTCCTTGTCGAGATTGCGTCCGAGTGCGTGGACGCGGCGGCGTTATTGAAACGAGCTGCGCCGACTGTTAGCTTGCAAGCGCCGCCGCGGCGATCGTGCCGTGCCGGTCTGTTCGTTGCGGCGTGAGGAGGATGTCGTTTATGGGTCGTGTATCGGGGAAGGTTGCGCTGATAACGGGCGCGGCAGCAGGACTCGGTCGCGCCGACGCGATTGCGCTCGTCCGCGAAGGCGCCCGGGTGTGCATTACCGACGTCAATGCGGCTGCGGGCGAGACATTGGCCGCAGAATTGAACCGCGGTAGCGCCGGTTCGGCGCATTTCATCCGCCACGATGTGCGCGATGAAGATCAGTGGATCGGGGTGATCGCCGAGGTCAAGCGCCGCTTCGGAGGGCTGCACGTGCTCGTCAACAATGCCGGCGTGGTCGTCATGGGGACACCGGAGAGCACGACGCTCGATCAGTTCCGGCTCCAGCAAAGCGTCATGTCCGAAGGGGTCTTTCTGGGATGCAAGCATGCGATTCCGGTGATGCGCGACGCCGGCGGCGGTTCGATCATCAACATGTCGTCGATCGCCTCTCACCTCGGCTATCCCGTGTATTTCGCCTACAGCGCGGCCAAAGGCGCGGTCCGCTCGATGACCAAGGCGATCGCGGTGCATTGCCAGATGAACAAATACAACATCCGCTGCAACTCGGTTCACCCCGGAGCCATGCACACCAATATGGTGGAGACTTCGGCGAAGGAACTCGGCATCCCGATCAGCGCGTTCGAACAGATGCCGAGCGGTCTCGGCCAACCGGAAGACGTGGCGAATCTGGTGATCTTCCTGGCGTCCGAAGAATCGCGTTTCGTCAACGGCGCCGAACTGATGATCGATAACGCACTCGCGGTTCAATGAGAACTCATCGTCGCTGCGCGGCGCACTTGCTCGGGGGATCGTGAAGATGACGAGGAAGGCGAAACTGACCAAGAAGAAAGTGTCCGGGCGCAAGGCGGCGGGCGGCGCCGTCGCTCACAAGATCCGGGACACGAAGCGCGCGGCGCCGGTGCCGGAGTCGCTCGCGTCGCTGCGGATCTCCGTGACCACCATCGGCGATCTGCTGTTGACGGCTGCGGACAAGTACCCCGATTCGGACGCGCTGATCTTCGAGCGCCGGAAATTATCCTATCGAGCGCTCGCCGGGCGCGCCATGCATCACGCGCGCGGCCTGCAGGCGCTCGGCGTCAAGCCGCGGGATCACGTCGGCATTCTGCTGCCGTCGAGCGTCGACTTCGTCGAGTTTTTGTTCGCGATCGCGTTTTGCGGCGCGGTCGCCGTCCCCATCAATGCGCGCTACCGTCCGCATGAGCTTGCCTATGTGGTGGAAAACGGCGACCTGGTCACGATCATCACGACCACCGAGGTTCCCGATCAGGTCGGGTTCGTCGATCGCCTGTTCAGCGCGCTGCCAACGCTCGAGTCCCAACGCGATCCTTTGCGGCTCGCGTTGCCTGAGGCACCGAAGCTGCGCAACGTCATTCTTCTCGGCAAGCGTGGCCGGACGTGTTTCGTCTCGCAACAGGCCTTCGACGGGTTGGCGAAAACGGCGCCCGTCGACGCGGTGCATCGTGCGCGGCTCGGTACGCGCGTGCGCGACGTCGGGCTCATGTTGTACACCTCGGGTACGACCGCGAACCCGAAGGGCTGTCTGATCAGCCATGAGGCGATCGTGCGCAACAGCGTGGCGCTGGGCCGTCACCGCTATCAGTTGCGGCACGATGATCGATTCTGGTCACCGCTGCCGCTGTTTCACATTGCCGCCATCCTGCCGTTGCTTGCCACCTTCGATGTCGGTGGCGCCTATTTGACGACGGGGCATTTCGATGCCGGCAAGGCGCTGAAAATGCTGGAAAAGGAGGAGGCCACCGCCACTTACCCCTGTTTTGTCGCGATCATGTCGGACCTCATCTATCATCCTGATTTCAAGAAGACCGACCTGTCACGTGTGCGGCTGATGAACTCCAGTTTCGCGATGCAGCCGCCAGGAATCAAAGACGCCATGCTCAAGGCGATGCCGTTTGCGATCCAGGTTGGAACCTTCGGCATGACCGAGACCGCCGGAACGGTGACCACGAGCATGCTCACCGACAGCCTCGAGCAGCGGGTAACGGGTCTTGGTAAACCGTTGCCGGGTTTGGAGGTGCGTATCGTGGACCCGGAGACGGGGAAGGACCTCGCGCCGGGCCAACGCGGCGAAGTTCTGGTGCGAGGCTACTGTACGCTGGAAGGTTATTTCAAGGATCCGCAGAAGACCGCTCAGGCTCTCGACGCAGAGGGTTGGTATCACACCGGTGACATCGGATCCATGGATGCGGCTGGCGTCATGATGTTCCATGGGCGGACGAAGGATATGCTCAAGGTGGGTGGCGAAAACGTGGCCGCCGCCGAGATCGAAGCGTGTTTGCAGCGCCATCCGGCCGTCAAACTGGCCCAAGTGGTCGGCATCCCGGATCCGCGTTACGTCGAGGTGCCGGCCGCGTTCGTGGAGCTGAAACCCGGCCAGCAGGTTTCCGAGGCCACGTTGATCGCACACTGCCGGGCCGAGATCGCCGGCTTCAAGACGCCGCGCCACGTCCGATTCGTTCAGGAATGGCCGTTATCGACCAGCAAGGTGCAGAAATTCAAGCTGCGGGATCAGTTGATGGGCGAATTGAATCTTCAGCCAGGCGGGAAATAGCGGCCACGCCGGTCAAAATGACCGCGGCAGACCCAAGCCTTCCGCGATCATGTTGCGGGCCATCTCGTTGCTGACCGGCCCGATCATGAGCACGCGCGCGTCGCGCCAGTAACGCTGCATATCGGTTTCCGCCGAGTAGCCCATGCCGCCGAGAATGGAAATTCCAAGGTCAGCGGCCTTGCAGGCGTACTCGGAGACGAGCGTCTTGGTCATTGCCGCTTCCTGGGCGCACGGACGACCTCGGACCTGCAGCCAGGCGGTGTGGTGCAGCATCAGTTCCGACTGTTTCTGCCACATGGCCATGTTTGCGACATAGTGCTGCAGCGCCTGGAACTCGCCGATCAGCTTGCCGAAGGCGCGGCGCTGCTGCATATAGGCGAGAGCATCCTCGAGCACGCCGTCGAGCATGCCAAGGCACATCGCGGCATTCATCACGCGCTCGCTGTTCAGCGTCTTCGTCGTCTCCTTCCACGCCTGGCCCGCCTGCCCGAGCAGTAGATCGTCCGGCACGAACACGTTATCCAGATTCACCGAACAGGAATTCAGCGCCCGCATGCCGAGCTTGTCGAGCGGCACCGTCGTGAGCCCTTTGCTGAGGCGCGGCACGAAGAAGATCGACACGCCATCGCTACGCTTTGCGACGTTCCGGTCAGTGCGCGCCATCAACAGCAGGCAATCGGCGGTATCCGCCGTGGTGCTCCAGGTTTTTTCACCGTTGATGATCCAGCCGCCGTCGACCTTCTCGGCGCGCGTTTTCATCGCGCCCAGGACGTCGGTGCCCCCGCCGGGTTCGGTGAAGCTGATCGCGGTACGCAATCGGCCTGCGGCAATCTCGGGCAGAAACCGCCGTTTCTGTTCCTCGCTACCATGCAGGCTGAGCGCGCGCGTACCGGAAAAGGCGGTGATTCCCCAGATCCAGCCGAGCCCCGCAGCGTTGCGGGCGAACTCGCGCATGAAGATCACCTGCGTCAGGATATCGCCGCCGAGTCCGCCGTATTCTTCGCCGATACCGAGTCCGCTGAATCCCGCCGCCGTTATTTTCGCCCAGAGTTCCGTTGGAAACTGGTGTTCGCGGCGCTCGAGTGCGCGACACCAGTGTTTCGGACACTCTTGGTCGGTCCACTTCCGCACGGAGTCGCGAAACAGTCGCGTTTCTTCGTCGAGGTCGAAGTCCATGGCCAACCCGCCGATCACAGACCCGCGGGCGGATCGCTCGATGTCAGCGATGGGGCAGATCGCAGCATCATCATCACGTCATGCACTCCGCGGCATACCGCAACGTCGGCTTGGTTGGTCACGCGGATGTCGAGTTTCACGATGCCGCGGTCCGGCTTGGATGTGACGCGCTTTTCAAGCGCCGTGATCACCGCATACACCGTGTCGCCGATGCGTACCGGCTCTTGGAACGACCAGGTCATGTTGAGCAATCCAATCACGGTGCCGTCGAACAGGCCCAACTGCGCCATCAAGCCGACCGCTATCGACAGCGTCAGCGTTCCGTGGGCAACCCGCGTTCCGAACGGCGTGCTGCGGGCAAAATTTTCATCCACGTGAATCGGAGTCCAATCGCCGATCAGCCCGGCGTACGTCGTGATGTCAGCTTCCCCTACGGTTCGGCCGCGGGTGCGCAGCGCCTTGCCGATCTCGAAGTCCTCGAAGTACAGGCCCATGATGTTCCTTATGCTGGTGAGGCGGCGATCATGATCGATAGAAAAATCCGGCGCCTCGACGAATCGTCATCGCCGGCGGCCATGGCTTCGGATCGGCCATCCGCAATATTAATTATTTGATCGACCAATTAAGATACCAGAATCGATATCGGCCGTACACTCCGGCAAATGGTTAAGTTGGCGGCTCACTTCCGTTGCGGGCGCTGATCAACTCCGGCCGGCCTGCGAGCGCGTAGAAACCGGCCGCGACGAACGGCACGAGACGTTCCAGGTGCGAGTCAAAATCCGACGCACTACACAGGCCGTGGGATTGCCTCTCCAGCATCTCGGTCTCCGCCAAGAGGCGTGAAACGATCCCTTGCAGCATATAAAACGCGGTTGCGAGATTTCCCGGCTGGATCGTCGGCAGCGCAGCGCGCAGCGCTTCGGAATAGCGCACGACGATGATGCCGTAGGGCCGGTTGATCGGCGCCAACACCGGCTCATACATCGGTAGTTGGCTGGTGCGTGCGAGAAGCTGCAGATATCGCTTCCAGCCGGCGTCGGCGCTCGATGTCTTGGCGAAACTGAAACGGCAAAACGCACGCACGATCTCCTCGACCGGGGCGATGCCGTTGGGCGCCGCCGCTTGGGCGCGGTCCAGATCCTCTATCAGTCGGCTGCAATGCTCGTCGATCCGGCGCGTCACGACATGGCGGAACAATTCTTCCTTTGAACCGAAATGATAGTGGGCGAGTGCCACCTCGACATTCGCCATCTGGGTGATCTCCCGGATGGAAACGCCGTGGTAACCGCGCGCCGCAAACAGTTCCTCGGCGGCATCGAGGATCCGGATCTTGGTCGGATGGGCGTCCGACCTGCGCAATGCCGCCCCGGTCTGTGGCATCTGTCCTGTGCCGCGTTCAGCGCGGCCCTCGATTGGTTTGAACAAATGTTTCACAATTACTCGTATATGTAATGATCAATTGAATTATTTGACCATTTTTAAGAATAAAGAGAGGTAATATTGAACGATCCACCAAATTTACACCAGTGAAATCACCAGAATAAGGACGGATCCAATGACGGCACTGCATTCCGCCGAGGCGCTCGAGCGGCGCCTCCGCAGGCTCGAGGACCGGATCGAAATTGGCGAGTTGATCGCCCGCTACGGCCTCGTGATGGATGATCGTGATATCGGCGGCATGCCCGCCTTGTTCACGCCAGACGTCGAGGTTCACTCGCTCGACGGAACAATGAATGCCAGTGGCCGGGATGCCGCTATCGAGTTGTTCCGTCGACAGCTCGCCGGGATCGGACCCAGCAATCACGTAACCCACGATCGCATCATCACATTTGACGATGCCCGCGCGGATCACGCGACCGGCGTGGTGCTGTCGCACGCGGAACTCTCCCGCCGCGGTGTGGCGATGGTTGCGGCAATTCGATACAACGATGTCTACCAGCGCGATGCGCAAGCCTGGCGGTTCCGCGTGCGGAACATCGGGTTCATGTATTTCGTCGATGCCGCGGATTATCCGGACGCCCTGGGCCCGGGCCTCGCTCTCAGGAACCGCATTCTCGACCGACCGCGCGTTGCCGATTGGCCGGAGTCGCTTCCGACCTGGCGGCATTTTTTCGGCGTCTGACGGCCTTGGCGCGTGTGCGTATCGCGGCGAGTTCGCAGCCCGGCGATGGTCGGGGGCGGCTTATTCGGTGTGCAGGACTATCCCGGCGCCCGTTTCTCGGCGATCCGAGGTGATCCAATACCTTGTTTGCGGAAAACAAGTGTCTTACACTTCGACCGAACGAACGCGGCGGATGTGGTGCCGGTCAAGTCGGCCGCGATCGAGCGGCTGCGCAACTCCCGAAATCGCCCGTCGGCACCTCGGCGGGCGCGCGAGGCACGAGAAAGATCATGGCAGACAAACAACTCATAATCGAGATTCTCGGGAAGCTGGGCTGGGCATACGACACGGGCAATCTCGACTATTTCGAAACCGCCTATGCGGCGGATTCGCGGTTTACGATATCGATCACCGGCATCGGACAGGTGGGCGATTATCGTTCGAAGGACACCATCCTGGGGCTTTACCGGGGCGCCAAAGCGGCGCAAACCGACGTCCGGCGCCATGTCGTCACCAACATCTTCTTCGCGGAAGAGACGCGGACGGCAGCCACCGTCATTTCATATCTGACGCTGTTCGCGTCGAAGGACGCGTCGCTCAAAGTGTTGACGACCGGCATATACACCGACCGGTTCACGCTGACCGACGGCACCTGGAAAATCCTCCATCGCGACCTTGCGCTGGACGCTCCGTACTGACTTTACCCAGGCCGCGGTGCGCGGATTTGCAGCTTTCGCCGCTACCTTGGTTGCGGTACAGATGCGTCCGGGCGAAGAATGACTTCGATGCGATCAGCGACGACGCGTAGCTCGTGTGCGGTGAGCGGCCGCGTCGCCGGCGCGCCCAGTGGCCGGCCGTCGCGTACGTCGAACGAGGCGCCATGCAGCGGGCAGATCAATCGCGTGCCGCGTAGGCGCCCCTCGTTCAGCCGTGCATAGGCGTGCGTACAAATGTTGTCGAGCGCATAGATGCCGTGCCGCGTGCGGCAGATCACGATCTCGCGACCATTGATCGTACGCACCAGCATTTGGCCTTCGGCAATCTCCGCGAGCGGGATGGTGCAGCAGGTTGCGTCCGCCATTGGCGTGTTCTCCATCCGGGCGGCGCGCTGACGCGCTAACGATCCTTGCCGGCCAGTTCGCGGAGTTTCTCCTCGAGGTAGCGTAGCACCCGTTTGTCACGCTCGGTTTCCTTGTGCGTGAGAAAGCTGATGGCCATGCCCTCCATCACGTAGCGGCTCAAATCGAACCCGAGCACGAAGTTCTCGCCCTTGCGTTTCCACTCCGGGAACAATTCCAGACTGGTCTGGTACCATTCGTGTTCGAACGATTCCTGGGCAGGAAAGAGTATCGCGGCGAGTTCCTTGTCGGTGCGCGCTGCGACGGCCATCTCGAAA
Source organism: Pseudomonadota bacterium (assembly GCA_021780475.1). GTDB lineage: Bacteria > Pseudomonadota > Gammaproteobacteria > Steroidobacterales > Steroidobacteraceae > Bog-1198. The sequence continues at coordinate 770 of JAJXYR010000202.1, read as the reverse complement.
AAAGCGACGAACCAGGGGTGTTTCATATGCGCCCAGTAGCCTTCGACGCCCATGCGCACGTGGTCGGCGCCGGGGTCGGGCTCCTTCGCCATCGCCTTGCGGAATGCGCGCAGACGTTTGGCGTGAAGATAGTCGACCGCCGCCCTGATGATGCTGATTTTCGATGGGAAATGGTGCAGCATCGCGCCTCGCGACAAACCCGCCTTCGCCGCGATGACGGTGGTCGTCGTCCGGGCGTAGCCGAGGTCGACGAGGCATTTTATCGCCGCTTCTATGATGAGCTGGCGCGTGGACGCGCTTTTCTGCGCTTGCCAGCCGAGCGGTGCGCCGGCCTCGTGGGTGACGGTGGATTTCTCGTTGTGATCTATTGGCATGCCCTAATGCTCTTGCTAATTCCGAACCTTCCTGGTCCGCGACGAACACCCTGATGCTTGAAACAGGATGGTTTGACTGTTTTTAAACGTACCACGAATGCGGCATGCAGTGCATTCGATGAGAGAGGTTTGTGTTTTTGCGGCGATCTCCGAGAGATAGAGAACTGCGGGCACAGGCATGGCGGCGTATCTGCGCTAACCGACCACCGCTTTGCATGGCACCATCACTCTGATGGCCGGATTACGACGCGATGCCGGGCATTGCGCCGGTCAATGGCGCGGCGGGGCGTGCTCAGTGCGCGGCGCCCGAAGGATCCGAGTTCCAGGTATCGCGCACGTACAGCCAGTGGCCGTTCTCGAGCCGCGAGACCGAGAAGTACCAGCCGCGGTCCACGA
>JAJXYR010000041.1 GCA_021780475.1 Pseudomonadota bacterium | reverse complement strand
TGATCCACGATCTCGCGGCGAACGGAGTGACCACCCTGGTCTCGACCCACTACATGGACGAGGCCGAATACTGCAACCGGATCGCACTGATCGACCGCGGCAAGCTGGTCGCGATCGGCAGCCCGAGCGAACTGCGGCAGCGCGGACTCGGGGGCACGCTCTACGAACTGGAGTGCTCGCCGCTCGGTGCCGCGCTCGACGCCCTGCAGGGCGCACCCGGTCTGCTCGAGGCGGCGATCTTCGGCGACCGCCTGCACGTGGTCGTCGACGCCGGCGCGACGCGCGTGCAGGAACTCGGCGAACGCCTGCGCAGCCGCGGGATCTCGGTCGGACCGATCCGCTCCGCGATCCCGACGCTCGAAGACGTATTCGTCCACCTGGTCGCGCGCGGGCTGGAGACGAGGTCGGTCGCGTGAGCCCGCGCCGGCTGTTCGCGATGGTGTACAAGGAGGCGCTGCAGATCCTGCGCGATCCGCGCAGCCTCGCGATCGCGCTGGTGATGCCGCTGATGCAGATGGGCTTGCTCGGCTACGGCGTGAGCCTCGACATCAAGCACGTGCCGATCTGCGTCTACGACCAGGAGAACAGCCAGCTCACGCGCGCGATCGTGAGTCGCTTCGATGCAGCGGACTGGTTTTCGACGGTGCGCACGCTGCACGACCAAGCCGGCGTGCGCCGCGCGATCGACGCCGGCGAGTGCATCGCCGCGGTGGTGATCCCGGTCGACTTCTCGCGCACGCTCGCGGCGACCGGCGGCGCGACGATCCAGGCGGTATTCGACGCGACCGACGTTAACACCAGCAACATCGCGCAAGGCTACCTCCAGGGCGTCATCGCCGAGGTCAATGCCGGGATCGAGGCGCGATGGTTCGCTGCGCACGGCGGACAGCCCTCGGGGATCGGACAGATCGACCTGCAGCCCGGCACCTGGTTCAACGAGACCCTGGACAGCCGCAATTTCATCATTCCCGGGGTGGTCGCGGTGATCCTCGCATTGATCGGCGCCCAGCTCACCTCGCTGACGATCTCGCGAGAATGGGAACGCGGCACCATGGAGCAACTGATCTCGACGCCGGTGACCGCGCTCGAGGTGATGCTCGGCAAGCTGATCCCGTATTTCGCCGTCGGGATGATCGATGCCGCGGTATGCCTCGCGCTCGCGGTGTTCTGGTTCGACGTTCCGTTCCGCGGCAATCTCCTCACGCTGTTCGTGGCGACCGCGCTCTTCAGTCTCGTGGTCCTCGGGATCGGCTATCTGATCTCGGTGAGGATCCGCAGCCAGCTCGCGGCGAGCCAGATCGCGCTGCTCGTGACCTTGTTGCCGACGACGCTGCTGTCGGGCTACACGTTCCCGATCGACCAGATGCCGCGGGTGATCCAGGCGATCACGTTGGTCGTCTATCCACGCTACTACGTGACGATCTTGCGCGGGATCTTCCTCAAGGCCAGCACGCTGCTCGACCTGTGGCAGCCGCTGCTCGGGATGATCGTCTTCGCGATCCTGATCGTCTGGCTCGCCTCGAGAGCCTTCCACAAGCGCCTGGACTGACACGATGTTCGGACGCGTCGGCGTGATGCTGGTCAAGGAGTTGCTGCAGCTGCGCAGGGACCGAACGGCGATGATGCGCCTGATCATCCCGCTCGTGGTGCAGATGCTGATGTTCGGCTACGCCGCGACGTTCACCGTGCACCATGTACCGACCGCCGTGCTCGACCTGGATCGCAGCGCGGCGAGCCGCGGCCTGGTCTCGCACTTCGTCGCTTCCGGACGATTCGACGTCGTCGACGAAGCCCAGAGCCAGGCGCAGTTGCAGAGCGACATCGATCACGACGTCACGATGATCGGGATCGTGATCCACGCGGGCTTCGCGCGCGATCTCGGCAATGGCAAGACCGCGCCGCTTCAGGTGATCGTGGACGGCACGAACTCGAATACGGCGCTGATTGCGCTCGGATACATCAATCAGATCGTCGCGCAATACTCGGCCGAGGAGGTCGCCGCGCTTGCGCGGGGGGTCGCTGGCATCGCGCGGCCGCCGGCCGGCGTGAGCCTGCAAGTCGTGCCGTGGTTCAATGCCGGTCTCGAGGACACCTGGTTCTTCATCCCCGGGATCATCGGCAGCCTCACCTTGATGCAGGTGGTGAGCCTCACCGCGTTCGCGATCGTTCGCGAGCGCGAGGTCGGCACGCTCGAACAGATACTCGTGAGTCCGATCCGATCGGTGGAATTCATCCTCGGCAAGACGGTGCCGTTCTTCCTGATCGGGCTCGCGGACATCGCGCTGGTGTGCGCGATCGGGATCCTGTGGTTCAAGGTTCCGTTCGTCGGCGATCCCTTGGTACTGCTCGCCGGATCGACGCTGTTCCTGCTGGCCGTGGTCGGCATGGGATTGCTGCTGTCGACGTACTCCCACACGCAGCAGCAAGCGTTCGCATTGAACTTCTTCTTCGTGAACCCGTTCTTCATCCTGTCCGGCTTCGCGTTCCCGATCGCCGCGATGCCAAAGGCGCTACAGTGGTTCACCCTGATCAACCCGTTGCGCTATTTCCTGATCGTGATCCGCGCGGTATTCCTGAAGGGAGTCGGCTTCTCGGTCCTGTGGCCCGACTTGACCGCGATGGCGGCGCTCGCGCTGGTGATGCTGGCGGTGAGCGTCAGCCGCTTCAGGGCGTCGATGAGCTCATGAGCGCCGCCGACCTCGATGCGCAGATGGCCGCCTATCGCGGCGCCGTGCCGGGCGCCTGCGTGCTGGTCATCGATCACGGGAGCCCGAGGATCCGTCGCGCCTACGGACTCGCCGATCTCGAGAGCGGTGCGGCCTCGACACCGGCGACGAACTACCGGCTCGCGTCGGTGACCAAGCAATTCACGGCGGCCGCGATCGCGTTGCTGGTCGAGGACGGGCGACTGGGATTCGACGATCGCGTGCGGGATTGGCTGCCGTCGCTTCCCGGCGCCGTCGCGCCGGTCACGGTGCGCCAGCTCCTGACGCACACGGCAGGCCTGATCGACTACGAGGACCTGATCGCACCCGATGCCACCGTCCCGCTGCGCGACGCCGGTGTGCTCGCGCTCCTCGAGCGCGAGAGCCGCACCTACTTCGCCCCGGGCACCGGGTACCGCTACAGCAACGGCGGCTACGCCTTGCTCGCGCTCATCGTCGAGCGCGCCGCGAACACGAGTTTCGCTGCGTTCCTGCGCAACCGGGTGTTCGAGCCGCTCGGCATGCATGGCACCGTCGCGTTCGAGGCGGGAGTTTCGACGGTGCCGAATCGCGCGTACGGATACACCGCCGTCGGGACCTCGTGGGTGCGGACCGACCAGAACCTGACGAGCTCGGTGCTCGGCGACGGCGGCATCTACTCCTCGATCGACGATCTCGCGAAATGGGATGCCGCGCTCGGCGACGATCGGCTGCTTCGCGCCGACACGCGTCGCGCATTGTTCACCGCCGCGACCGCGACCGACGATCCGAGCGTGGACTATGCGATGGGTTGGCGTGTCACCGGCGAGACCTTGTGGCATTCGGGCGAGTCGGTCGGCTTCCGCAACGTGATCGTGCGCTACCCTCGGCGCGCACTCACGGTGATCATCCTGACGAACCGCAGCGATCCGGAGCCCTATCGGACCGCGCTCTCGATCGCCGCGCGCTGTCTCGGCTAGCGGCGCGTCGCGCGTCCGAGACGCGCATCGAGAGCGGCGCGGAACGCGCGGATGCGTTGAGCGTTCTTGCCGAGGTCGCTTTCGCCGACGCGCGATTCGGAGCGAATGTCGAGGCGGCTGCCGGAACCTGACGGCTCGACGCGAATCACCACGTCGTCGGTGAAGCCGAACCAGAACGTCGTGTCGCTGGCTTCGATGAGTCCGGTCCGGGGGTCTGCCGAGACCCGCTTCCAGCCGAGCGCGTCCGCGGTCCGCCGTGCGGCATCGAACACCCTCGCGACCGGCAGATCGAACGTCATCGTCCGGATGTCGGGATACGCCTTTTCCTGGAGCGCGGCAACCGACGCCCCGGCGTACACGGTCGAGTTCACCGCATGCGCGGCCGCACGCAGGGCGAGGACGTCCGGCTGGAATTGCGGGGGATTCACGACGTCGGTGGTGATGTCGTGGATCACCGGCAAGGACTCGGCCTTCCTCAGCATCGCATAAGGAATTCCCCACGCGACGCCTCCGAGCACGAGGCCGAGGACCGCTCGGACGGCGCTGCCGGGCCGGTGGGCGATCCGGGACACGACCAGCCCGATCAGTCCGAGGCCACCACCCAGCATGCCGGCGAACGCGCCGTATTTCATCATCCCGAACGCGACCGACAGGTCGGTCAGGCCGAAGCGATAGAACGGTCCGGGCAGCGCGACCGCGAGGATCGCGACCACCGCGACGACCAGGGCGAGATTCGCAAGGACTCGAGCCATCGATTCCATGATACCAGCGCGCAGGGCCGCGCGGGCGCGCGAATCAGCGCTGACCGAGCACCCCCTGGACCACGAGACTGCTGACCGCGACCGCGATCCAGACCCCGGTTCCGAGCAGGATCGGCCGGATCCCGGTCGCAGCGATGCGCCGCAGGTCCGCCGACAGGCCGATCGAGCTCAACGCCATCACGATCAGGAAGGTCGCGGCCGTCGCGATGCCCGGGAGCCACCCGGCCGGGATCCAGCCGGCGGTGCGCACCGCGGACGCGGCGAGGAACCAGAGGATGAACCACGGGAAGACCCGCGCAAGGTTCAACTGGACGCCGTTGCGGCGGTGACGCACCGACTCCACGATCGCGAGCACGAGGCAGACCGGGATGATCAAGGTCGATCGGGTCAGCTTGACGATCGTCGCGAAATCACCCGCGACGTGACTCCAGCCGTAGGCCACGGCCACCACGGACGAGGTGTCGTTGACGGCGGTGCCCGCCCACATGCCGAACCCGAGGTCCGACAGGTGCAGCCAATGGCCGAAGATCGGGAACACCAGGACGGCGACGAGGTTGAACAGGAAGATCGTCGAGATCGCGAACGCCGTATCGTGCTCGTCCGCCCTGATCACCGGCGCGACCGCCGCGATCGCCGAGCCGCCGCAGATCGCGGTACCGACGCCGATCAGCACTTTCAGATGATCCGGCACGCGCAGCACGCGCCCGAGCGCCCAGGCGGCGAGGAACGCGGTCGTCATCGTCACCGCGGTCACGGCCAGGGACCGCACGCCGGTGTGCGCGACCGTGACCAGGCTGAGGCCGAACCCGAGCAGCACGATGGACCACTGCAATACGTGCTTCGCGACGAACCGCACGCCCGGGAGGAACACCGCCGACGGCGTGAACAGATTGCCCACCGCGATGCCGAGCAGGATCCCGCAGACGGGCGCGCCCAGGAGCGGCAGCACGCGCCCGATCTGCCAGGCGAGGCTCGCGATCGCGGTGGTCAGGACGAGTCCCGGCAGCAGACGGGCGATGCCGGACGTGCCGGTGAACGGCCAGCCGGTCCGTCGCGCGGCCGCGTCGGCACGATCCGGGGCGGCGACGGCAACGGAGGCCGCGGACGCAGACAGTCGTTGTGAGGACATCGATCGGCTCCGAAATCTCGAGGAGCGTCACTCTACGGCCCGGCGATTCCTAAGAATATTTTCTATTTTTTATGGTCTTGATAAGATTTACTGATGATCGGGATCAGCCCGCGACAGCTCGAGGTGTTTGCCGCCGTCGCGGAGCTCGGCACGGTGCGCGCAGCCGCCGAGCGCTTGCACCTCACGCAGCCCGCGGTGAGCATGGCGCTCGCCCAGATGGAGTCGCGGCTCGAAGAGCGTCTGTTCGATCGGGCGCGGCGGCGGCTGCACATCAACGAGCGCGGCCGCGCGCTGTTGCCGCGGGTCCAGGAGGCCCTGGTGCGGCTACGCGAAATCGACCGTCCGCGGCCCTCGGATCGCACCGCGTTGGGCGGCGCGCTGCGCATCGGCGCGAGCAATACCGTCGGCAACTACCGGATCGGCGATCTGCTCGGCGGCTTCGTCGCGAGGCACCCGAGCGTGACGATCGACCTCGCGATCGGCAACACCGAGACGATCCTCGAGCGACTGCTCGACTTCGCGCTCGACGTCGCCTGCGTCGAGGGCGCGGTCACGCATCCGGGGCTGCAGGCGACCGCGTGGCGGGAGGATCGGCTCGTCGTCTGCGCGGGGCCCGACCATCCGCTCGCACGACGGCGACGGCTACGGGCCGCGGATTTCTCCGGCCAGCAGTGGATCCTGCGCGAGCCCGGCTCCGCGACCCGATCGCTCGCCGAGCGGGCCCTGGCACGCTTGCCCGATGCGCGCGCGTCGATCGAACTGCCTCAGACCGAAGCGATCAAGCAAGCCGTCATCGCCGGACTGGGGCTCGCGTTCCTGCCCGCGGTCGCGGTCGCCGATTCGGTCGCGCTCGGTCGCATCGCGCTGTTGGCGACGCCGTTCCTCGACCTGCATCGCACGCTGTGGCTCGCGACCGGCCGGGACCGCTACCAAAGCGAGGTGCTCGGCGCGCTCCTCGCCGATCTGGGGACGGTCGCGGCCGCGGGTGAACGAGCGCCTGCGCGGCGCACTGACGGCGGGCGCGCGGCCGCTTCGCGTGCCCGATCCAGCGGGCCGCACGAGCGGTGAACAGCGGCACGAGCGCTTCGGCACGCGTCTCTCCCTCCCGATCGATTCGGGATACCATGCAGCATCTAGCACCGGAGGGCCGTTCCATGAAGTCAATGACCTGGCAAAGCGCTGCGTGCCTCGCGCTGGTGTTGATCGCCCCGCTTGCGCGCGCGGATCGATACACGGACACGATCGCCTTGTTCCGGCATGCCGGCGAGACCGCGGATTTCTTCAGAACGAGTTACGGTTATGCCGTCTTCCCGACGATCGGCAAGGGCGGATTCATCGTCGGCGCGGCACACGGGGACGGTCGCGTATTCCGACAGGGCCGGTACGTCGGTGACACCTCGATGACCCAGATCAGCGTCGGCTTTCAGCTCGGCGGGCAGGCCTACAGCGAGATGGTGTTCTTCCAGAACGCGGCCGCGCTCGCGCGCTTCGAGTCCGGAAAATACGCCTTCAGCGCGGACGTCAGCGCGGTGGCGATCACCGCGTCCGCCTCCGCGAGCGCCGGCACCGCCGGCGCGACCGCCGGCGCGAGCGGCACCGAGACGCACGCGACCGCGGCGGGCGTGTACCAGGACGGCGTCGCGGTGTTCACCATCGCGAAGGGCGGGCTGATGTACCAGGCCGCGGTGGCCGGACAGAAGTTCTCGTTCAAGCCGGCGCGCTGACACCGCGCGCGGAGCCAGGCGTCTCCTATCCCTGGTAGTACTCGGCCGCGCATGGAACGATTCGCCCCGCCGGATCCCGGGTCATCCCCGGGATCCGTGATGGGGGGGCTTCCTTGCAGCGGGATCGACAACGCTCGAAGATCACGCGCCGCGGCTGGCGTGCGCTCCTGATCGCAGGTTCGCTCGTCCCCTGGACGGCGCGGGCGGCGGACTCGCGCGAGCGCCCAGCGGACGCCGCAGCCGACGATCATCGGCCCCTGCGCGAGATCGTCGTCACCGCGACCCGTCGGGCGGAGCCCGCCCAGAACGTCGGCATCGCACTGACCGCGGTCAGTGGCCGCCTGACCCATTCCCTGCGCGTCGAGCAACCGCTCGACCTGTCGCTGGTCGACCCGAGCCTCTCGACCATGAATGCGCAAACCGACGGCACGCCGCTCTTTTTGCTGCGCGGCATCGGACTCGACGACTTCAACAACAACAACAGCAGCGGCGTCGGAATCTACCAGGACGGCGTGTTCGCGAGCTTTCCCGGCTTTCTGACGGACACGCTGTACGACGTCGGCCGCGTCGAGATCCTCAAGGGTCCGCAAGGGACGCTCTACGGCAAGAATACGGACGGCGGCGCGATCAACATCATCTCCGCGCAACCCACGGATCATTTCGGCGGGTACGTCGAACTCGGCTACAGCCGCTGGAACACCGTCGATCTGACCGGCGCGGTGAGTGGACCGCTGAACGATCGGGTGAAGGCGCGGCTCGCCGGCACGATGACGACCCAGGGCGAGGGTTACCAGACCGACCTCGGCACGGGACAACGATACGGCAAGCTCCATCGCGGCGGCGCCCGGGCGTTGTTCGACATCCGGTTGAGTGACGCCGCGAACCTCGATCTCAATCTTCATTGGGTGTACGACCGTTCCGTGCCCTCGTCACCGTCGACCCCGAACGTCGAGGCGTTGATCCCGCCGGAGCCGTTCCCGACCGCGGGCCTGATGGACAGCCCGCCCGGCGGCACGAGGGTTCGGGTCGGCGGCCTGCCGCTCTACAAGCACGAGGTCGGCGGGGGAGCGTCGGCGAAGCTGAAGGTCGCGTTCGCAGCGTTCACGCTCACGTCGATCAGCGCCTACGACTACTTCACCGATCACAGCCTCGACAACTACGACGGCTATCCGGCGGCCGACAACAACTGGACCAAGAACTTCCAGCAGTGGCAGCTGAGCCAGGAAGTCCGATTGACGTCGAAGAGCGGCGGCCCGGTCGACTGGATCATCGGCGCCATTTACTCGCAGAACTGGTATCGCAATCGCGACGCGCTGGATTGGACGTTCGTTTACGGTCTTGCCACCGACATGACCCAGCAAGGCCTGGCGATCACCGCCGAGAATTTCGTCCAGCGACAACGCTCGAGCGGCGTCTACGCGAACGTCGACACCCACCTGTCGAGCCGGTTGACGCTCGTGACGGGGCTGCGCTATTCGCACGATCAAACCTCGTTCGACGGCGTCACGATCGACCCGACGGGCCTGTTGACCTATGCGGCCAACAACTTCAGCGGGCCGATCGTGCCGAACACGGTGCTCGCCGCGCTCGATGACTCACGCTCGAATCAGAACGTCTCGTATCGCGTCGGGCTCGACTACCACCTGAGGCCGGAGGTGCTGCTCTACGGCAGCGTCGCGAGCGGTTACAAGGCGGGGATCTACTACGGCCAGCCCGCACAGGTCCAGGTCGACTGGGGGTACGTCCAGCCGGAGACGAACCTCACGAGCGAACTCGGGATCAAGAGCCGGTTTCTCGACGACTCGGTGCAGCTCGACATGGACGTGTTCGACTCCGTGATTCGCAATCGCCAGTCGAGCCTGTCGCTCTGGGCCGGTCCGGTCGGCACACAACCCTTGATCGCCGGCCTCGGCAACGTCCCCCGGTCGAGGATCGACGGCATCGAGGTGGAGACCGATTGGCGCCCGGTGCGCGGCCTCGAGATCCATCTCGCCGCGACCCGACTCGATGCGCGCGTGACGCAGACCCTGACGAGCGATAACGGACTCGCGCTCTTCACGCCGGTCCAGGTCGGTCAAATGCTGCCCGACGCGCCGAACTTCACCTGGAGTTACATCGTGCACTACGAGCATCCGCTTTCCGCGAACTTCATCGGGTTCGTGCAGGCGAACGACCGCTTCGTGGGTGCGATCCATCCGTACCTCGGCGATCCCACGACGTTCGGACGCGGCCACGACATGGGCGTTCGCGTCGGGATACGCAGCCGGCAGGCACACTGGAACGCCAGTCTGTGGTCGACGAACGTCACCGACGCCAGACCCCTGACCTACGCGTTCGCCGGCAGCGAAGGTCAACGGGTCTCCTTCTATCAGCGGCCACGCTCGGTCGGCATCGATTTCACCTACGAATTCTGATCCGTCGCGCCGGTTCATGCGGCTCGACCCCATCCCGGTCATTCGATAGGATGTCGATGACCCCGATCGCTTCCAGTGCGTCGCCGATCTCCACTCACGAACCCTCGACCCTGGCGAACTCTCATGCGTATTCCCTATGCGAACGTGCTCCTCGGCGTGGCGGGCGCCATCGTGTTCAGCATCGGCGCGATCGCGGATCGTGCGCCGCCCTCGCGCGACGCCGCGGCGTCGCTGAACTCGGGGCCGCTCGGCGCGCCGGCCACCCTGTCGGTCGCCGCTCTGCGCGCGATGCTGCGCCAGGACTTCGCGAACCAACCGGCGCTCGGCGCCCTGATCGGCCCGCCGATCTGCGGCGTCCGGGTATACAAGTTCGCCTACGCGACGGTCGGCGGCGAGGGCGAGGCGACGGATGCCTCCGGCGCCCTGATGGTTCCCTCGGGCAACGCCGCGCCCTGCCATGGCCCCCGGCCGATCGTGCTGTATACGCATGGCACGGCGATCAACCATGCCGAAGATCTGTCGGCGGTCGCCGACCCCGACAATCCGGCCTACGGCACCGCCACCCGCATCGCGCTCATCTTCGCGGCCCACGGCTACGTCGCGGTGGCTCCGAATTACGCAGGCTATGACCTGTCGACGCTGCACTACCATCCGTACCTGAACCGCAGGCAGCAGTCGCAGGATGCGATCGACAGCCTCATCGCCGGGCGGGCGCTGCTGCAGCGGATCGGTGGATCGACGCGTGACGACGGCCAGTTGTTCGTCACCGGGTATTCGCAAGGCGGCTTCGTCTCGATGGCGACGCTGCGCGCGCTCGACGAGCGGGGCGAACCCGCGACCGCCGGCGCGCCGATGTCCGGACCTTACGCGCTGCTCGCGATGGCCGACGAGATCTTCCTCGGTCATCCGGATTTCGGCGGCACCGCGTATCTGCCGCTGGTCGTCAACTCGTACGCGCACCTCGAACACGGGTCGATCGATCCGCATCGCGTGTTCAGTCGACGGTTCCGTGACGCGGCCAGCCTGTTCCCCGGATCCAGCGGGTTCCGTGACTTCGCGAAGCTCGTCGCCGCCGGCGAGCTCCCGGCGAACGCGATGTTCCAGTCGAAGTCCTCCGCCCCGGGTGCTCCGGGCTTTTCCCCTGCGCGCTATCCGGCACTCGCCGCCCTCCCGGAAGGAGGGCCGCTCTATCACGCCGGGTTCGATCCCTCGGCGTATCTGGTGAGTACGGCGTTCCGCGCCGCGTACGTCGCTGATGTCGAGGCGCATCCCGACAGCGCAGCGCCACCCGTCGCCTCGGGGCCGGACCCCTCGAACACGGTGCCGACGCTGCCGACCGATCCGCAATTGCGGATGCGTCGCGACGCGAAGGCCAACGACCTGCGCAACTACACGCCGAGCATGCCGCTGCTGATGTGCGGCGGCCATGGCGACCCCGAGGTATTCTGGCAGCAGGGCGCGGGCGCGATGACCGCGGCGCTACGATCCAAGATCGCCACCGATCCGCACCTGCGGTTCGCGACCGTGGACCTCGACACCTCCGCGGGAACCGCCGGCACCTACTTCGAACACGGCATCGACGCCACGCGCAACGCGAGCCTGCACCGCACGGCCACGCGATTGCAGCGCGCGTTCACCGCATATCAACACGGCGTGGATGGCGCCCGCGGATCCGTCGTCGGCATGGAGGCCTACCACACGGACGCGGCACCGTATTGCATGGTGCTGGCGCGGTCGTTCTTCGATCGCTACACGCGCTGAGGCGCCATTGATGCAAACGCGGGATCAGGGGCAACGTCCGACGGAGGAGTACCGATGAGCGAGGGAATCCAGGACAAGGTCATCGTAATCACCGGCGCGAGCAGCGGACTCGGCGAAGCAGCGGCGCGACATCTCGCCCGCGCCGGCGCGAAACTCGTGCTCGGGGCGCGGCGCATCGAACGCCTGCAGGCACTGGCCGGCGAACTCGGGCTGCCGCCACGCGCGGCGGTGCAGACCGACGTCACCCATGCGGACCAGGTGCGCCGCCTGGTGGACGGCGCGGTGGAGTGGCACGGGCGGATCGACGTGCTGATCAACAACGCCGGACTGATGCCGCAATCACTGCTCGAGCGCGGCCGGATCGAGGACTGGGACCGCATGATCGACGTCAACCTCAAGGGCGTTCTCTACGGAATCGCCGCCGCACTGCCGCACATGAAGGCACGCCGCAGTGGACACATCATCAACGTGTCCTCGGTGGCCGGACACAAGGTGCGTCCCGGCACCGCGGTCTACTCCGCGACCAAGACCGCCGTGCGGGTGGTCTCCGAGGGGCTGCGCCAGGAAGTCAAGCCGTACAACATCCGCACGACGATCATCTCCCCGGGCGCCGTGGAGTCGGAGTTGCCGCTCAGCGTCACCGAGCCAGACGTCGCGAAGCGGGTCGGCGAATTCTACGAGAACTACGCGATCCCCGCCGAGTCGTTCGCGCGCGTCGTCGCGTTCGCGATCTGTCAGCCGGAGGAAGTCGACATCAACGAAGTGCTGTTCCGGCCGATCACGCAGGAGATGTGACCGCGTCCGCCGTGCCGCGGACCCCACCTGTCCCGATCTGAGCACCGGCCATGTTCCGGGGGAGCGTCATCATGACCCAGCGAGCGGAATCGGAAGTCGACGAGATCCTCACGCAAGTGCGGCGCTGGCAGCAGGATCGCCGACGGGTGGCGCTCGCGACCGTCATCGACACCTGGGGCTCCTCGCCGCGGCCGGTCGGCAGTCACCTCGCGGTCGCCGACACCGGGGGCTTCGTCGGCTCGGTGTCCGGGGGCTGCGTCGAGGGCGCGGTGGTGGAGGCGGCGCTCGAGGTGATCGCGGACGGCAAGCCGCGACAGCTCGAGTTCGGCGTCAGCGATGAACAGGCCTGGAGCGTCGGGCTCGCCTGCGGAGGACGGATCGCCGTTTACGTGGAGCGCGTCGAATGAAGAGCGCATTCCTCCTCGAAATCGCCCGGGCCCGAGCGGAGCGGCAAGCGATCGCGGTGGTGACGCGGCTGCGCGACGGCGCACAGTCGCTCCATCCGGCGCGGGGCCCGCAGGGCGATCTCGAACTCACGGAGCCGGTGCTCGCGGAGGTTCGCGACCGCTGCCGACACGATCGCAGCGGACGACTGCGCGCAGACCCGGCACTGTTCATCCGATGCTACACGCCGGCGTACCGACTGATCATCGTCGGCGCGGTGCACATCGCCCAGGCGCTCGCACCCGCGGCCGTGATGGCAGGGTTCGACGTCACGATCGTCGATCCGCGCACCGCGTTCGCGACCGTCGAGCGGTTTCCCGACACGACGGTGACGCACGAGTGGCCCGACGTCGCGCTGGAGACGCTCGCTCCGGATGCACAGACCGCGGTGGCCGCGCTCTCGCACGATCCGAAGCTCGACGACCCCGCGCTCATCGCGGCACTCGCGAGTCCGGCGTTCTACGTGGGCGCGCTCGGCAGCCGGCGAACCCACGCGGCGCGGCTCGAACGGTTCGCCGCCCACGGCATCGACGGATCGGAGCGGCTGCGGGCACCGGTCGGTCTGAATCTGGGAGGTCGCTCCGCCGGCGAGATCGCGATCGCGATCATCGCCGAGATCATCCAGACGCGCTATCGCACGACATGAGACCCTGCCGCCGCGACGTGGGCGTTGGGTCGTCGCGCGATCGCCCGGCAAGGATCCGGTCGCGCGGATCCCGGCCGACTCCGCGATAGGCAGCGCCTCGTGGACCGGAGTATCCTTGCTCGGCCGCTCGGAATTGACCCGCAGCACGCAACCGGTGGAGAACTCGCATGACCGCAGCGGTTCGATCCGATACCACGCACGGCCCGGCCCTGAACTCGATCGTACGAGGTTTCGGCGCGGTCTGGTTGGCGAATGCCGTGTTTCAGGCGACGGCTTGGCTGGCCGTGCCGGCGGCCGAGGCCAACTTCCTCCACGCGCTCGCGAAGCCCGCCTCGAAGGTGCCGGCAGGGATCCGGCCACTGCTGCTTGCCGCGCTGCACTTGGCGCAAACGATCGGTCCGCGGATCATCGCCGGCGCTCTGGTCGCGATCGCCGTCTGGCTGGGCCTTGCACTGCTGAGCGGCCGGAAGGTCGCGCTCGCGGCCCGCACCGGCATCGTGTTCAGCGTGATCTGCTGGGTATTCCTCGACGGCTTCGGATTCCCGTATAGCGGCGGACAGACCGACCCCGGCGTGTTCGTCGCCTATGCGATCGCGTTCCTGTTCGTGCTCGCCGTTGCACCGGCGACCGACCGCCACAGCGCACAGACGGCACCGCCCGGCCGGATCTGGCACGCCGCGCGGATCAGCTTCGGAGTGCTGTGGCTGTTCGATGCAGCGCTCAAATGGCTACCGGCGTTCCTGTTGCATTTCAGCAGCCAGATCACGTCGGTCATCCCCGGGCAACCTCACTGGATCGCCGCCTGGCTCGGGTTCGTCGTCGGGATCGTCCACGCGGTTGGCCCCGTGCCGGTCGCGGTTCTCGTCGGCCTGTCGGAGATCGCGATCGCCATTGCGCTGCTCAGCGGCAAGGGATTGCGCGTCTTCGTTCCGTTTGGTCTGGCGTATTCGCTTGCGGTCTGGGCGACCGCGGAAGCCTTTGGGGGACCTTACACGACCGCCGGAACCGGGGTCCGAGGCAATGTGCTCGGTAATGTCCTGATTTATCTGATCCCGTTTCTGTTCCTCTGGGTAGGCGGCGCCGAGCTCGCCTCCGGATGACGACGAGCGCGTCTCGTCACCGCCCCGCGGCGAGCGCCCGCTCGAGCGAGCCGACGCACGGCTCGGCCATCGGCGATGCCGGCATCTCCGCGATCACCCGCTGCGGATCCTGGAGCGGCGAGACGCGACCGTCGAGCGGGTGATAATCGTGGACGCTGATCCCGAGCTGCGTCATCGACGTATCGGCGAGCATCGCTAGCCGCCGGAACTCCGAATTGTCGCGACGAAGCCTCTCCACGGAGTCGAGCGCCCGTCACCGCTCCGTCCCGGTCAGCGGCCAGCCCACCGCGCCGATCGCCGGATATTCGGTCACGGTCTGCGCGGGCACCATCGTGAAGCCTGCCGGCCAGGTGCCGCTGACGGCGCCGGTTGGCGCCACCCGCGCGGCACTCAGCTGCTGTGGGGTGCCACTTTCCCAGACGATCCACGCAGCACCGTTGAAGTACACGCTGCGCACACGGCCGATCGGCTGGGCCTTCGCCGAGCTCAGCACGATTCCCGGCGTCGTCGCCGATCCATCGAGCAGTACCCCGGCGGTGGATACCCGGGCCGCGGATACCGACGCAACACCCGAGTTGCTGGCGACACCGCGCTGATCCCGGTAAGCCACCAGAAAGTTCGTGCCATCGAACGATACGGTCGGCTCGAGATCGCAACAGGGTTGCGCGACGTCCGCGGTCGAGCCGTCGAACAGGTGGGTCGGGGACCCATCGAGAATCGCGCCGGAGGTCGAGACGCGAACGGCGTACAGCCCCGAGGGCGTCGTGCCATGCTCGACCCAAGCGACGAGGAACTCGGTACCGTCGAACGCAACCGCGGGGTTCGTGTGTTCGCCTCCCGAGGTCGTCGAGATGGGGGACGGAGCACCGCTCGGCAGTCCCGTGCTCGGGGACAGGAAGACGCCGGCGAGCTGGGGTCCGTTGACGAGACCCAGGTCGGTAGCGCCGTAGACGAGCAGATAGCGGGTTCCATCGAACGCGAGTGCCTCGTTGTTCGAATAATTCGCGACGTCGTATTGCGACAATTCAATGGTCGTCGGGCCGGCTACGATGCCCCCGGTGGGCGGCACGGCCACGGTGTCGATGTAGGCACCGCCCGCGAGGGTACGGTCGTCCTCGAGAGCGACCAGGTAGTTCGTACCATCGAACGCCACCGCGGCATGCAGGACCCCGGGGCCGGAGGAATTCGGGCTGGCCGGTGCGGTGATCGGAAACGTGGCCCCGACGCTGCCATCCGGTCCGACCAGCGTGCCGGTCCAGTTCGTCGTCAGCACGCCATTCGTCGCGGTGCACGCCACGGCGACGATCAGAAAGTGATTCCCATCAGAACCCACGGCCGGTACCCCGGTCTGGACCGCTTGACACCCATCGGGCTCGAGCGCCGCGACGACGTCGCCGATCGAGCCGAGCCCATGTGCCTGGCCATTCACCACGTACCCGCGCGGTTCCCCCGACGTGGAAACGGTCGTGCCATTGGCGCTCGCGGTCGTCGAATCCTCGACCTGTCCGATGCCGGGGACATACCAGGCGGTATCGGTGCCCGACACCACGTTGGACTGGCCCCGATCGGTCGCGGCTCCGGAAATGGCCGGCGGGGAGGTTCTGGCCGGCCAGCGACGAGACCTGCCCGAGTTGCACGGGAAACAGCATCTGCACGTAAGGAATGATCGCAGGGGAGATCGTATCGGTCGGATCGGTGTTGCCGAGCGCCGTGACCCCGCCTCCACTGTACGCGAAATATACGTCGTAGCCTCCGGAGGCTGCCGTCGGCTTGGTCAGCGTAAAGACCGTCGCCGCGGCACCCTGGATCGTCTTTACGCACTCGTGTCGCCGGACCCGGCGGTCGGCGCGAACCCGTTGCCGGTGACCGTGGTTCCGGTGAATGAGCGCGTGCGTATCCATGCAGGAGTCTCCCTTGTATCCCCAGCGAACGGTCCGTCGACCCAAGGCCACGCCCCGGAGTCACGGCGGTTGCGCGGGCGCCGGATCGCCTGGCCCGATCGTGCTCCCCAATCGTTCGAGCGGCCATAGGCGTCGACGGTGCGCCCGCGTTGCGGCTTGCACGAACCCGACGCCGCGAGTCCGCTCCGGAACCCTCGCTGGTCATCATGCGTTCGCGGAACCAGGTGCGCTTCGATCGCCATCCGTCCATGGAGCGGACTGCAGCGCATTCGGGGGACCGTTCAGTTTCGGTTCAGACCGCTGTCGCGACCGCCGCACCACCACTCACTCCGGGGTCGTGCGTTTGGCCGCTTCGACCGCCTGCGCAGTCCGGATCAGGCTTTGTATCGCGCTCACGCTGATCGGACCGTTCGGATCCTGGGCGGCGATCTGCTTCGCCACGCCCTGCAGCAGTTGCACGGCCACTTGCATATGTCCGGCGTAGAACGCCAGTCGGCCGCGCTGATAGGCGAGACGCGCGATCCAATCCGATTCGATTTCCCCCTCGTTTAGTACGCGCACGGAAAGGCCGTCCATGAGGGCATCGACACCGACGGTGCGGCGCAGATCGAGCAGGCAGTCGGCAAGGTGGTAGCGCAAGTCCTCGGTCGTGGGATGCGTCCAGCCGAGCGCGGTGCGGGCGAGCGCCAGCGCTTTCTGCAAGGAGTCCTGGGCTGCATCGAATTGTCCGGCGTACTGCCGAGCGACGCCGGTGTTCTCCCGGGCCGAAATGGTCTTCAGCGCCTGCGGCCCCACGACACCGGCGAACAGATTCGCGACCTTGGCGTAGGTCACCGCGGCATCCGCATAACGGCGACCCTGGAATTGCAGATTGCCCATCACCTGATAAGCCGCAATGGTCCGCGCGTTCGTCGGTCCGAGCGACTGGGTGAGGCACGCGACCGCCTGCGTCACCATCGGGATGGCTCGGTTCGTCTCACCGCGAAAACCGAGGATGCTCGCCAGCAATGCGGCCGTATAGCAAGTTTCCGGGGAGTCCGACCCCAATTGAGCTCGCTCGCTCGCGAGCAGTGCGGACGCCTGCCGCTCGGCGGTGCCGAAGTGCCCGGACAGGCGCAAGGTGTCGGCATAGGAGAACCCGATCTGATCACGCACCTGGAGCGGCAATCCGGAGGCCGCCTTCGCCAAGATCCAGGCGTGCTGGTAGTCGGCGAGCGCCTGGGGGAGCGCCAGCCGATAGGACTCGACCGATGCGCGCGCCCACCAGTACTGCGCGTTCACAGTCGGGCTGACTCGGGGCATCGCCTTCATCGCGGCTGCTGCGCGCGCGAGTTGTGCGGAGGCCTCGTCGAGCCTCGAAAGCTTCGCGAGCGTCAGCGCCTGCAGGATGCGCGCCTCGGCGATGCGCTGGGGATCGAGAGCGCTCGCGGCCCGGTACGCCGTCAAGGCCTCGCGTCCTTGCGCGAGCGCTGCGGGAAAGTCATCGAGCCCGAAAAACGACCTCTGCATCGCTGCGTGCAGGCGGCCGCGGACGTCTGGTCCCACCTGCCGGAACACCGTATCGATCTTCGACGCCGCCGCACGTGTCGCTTCGACCACGGTGACGTCGGCACGGCCGGCTTGGTCCGGATTGGCGACCGCGATGAAGTCGTCGGTCAGAAAGGTGTTGAGCACGTGGGCAACGGCATACTGACGCGCCAACGACCGCCGTGCCGACGTCACGCTGGCAAAGAGCCCAAGCATGCCGATCATGCCTGCGCAGAGCGTGACGATGGTCGCGATCACCCAGGGGCGACGGGCGCGGGCGTGGCGCAGCGCTTCGTGGTCCGCGTTCAGCTGGCGCTGCAGCGCTCGCTGGCGTGCCAATTCGCTTCGCCGTTCATCAACGCGGCGCAGTCGGTCCGCGAGTTCCGCGGCGCTTCCCAAGCGTGCCGCGGGATCGCCGTCGGTCGCCGCAGCAATGTCCCGGCGCAGAATCTCGTCGGATACGTCGCGTTCCCATCCCGGGGCCAGGGGCTTGCGCAAATCCCCGACCACCAGCTGGTACAGCATGACCCCCAGGGCGAAAACGTCGCTCCGGGTGGTGGCCGTCTCGCCCTTGTACCGCTCCGGCGCGACATAGAGCGGCGTGGCTGCGTCCGAGTCCGCCGTCACCCCTTGCGTCAGCGTCGCGCCGAACTGGGTGATGCCGAGTGCGGCGAGGCGATCTGGTTCGAGAAGCCGTCCGCTGCCGAAATCCGTCACACGGACCCGGGTCCCGCCGGGCCCGCTCGAGATCAGGAGATTCGCGGGCTTGAGGTCCTTGTGGAGCACGCCAACGCCGTGAGCCGCCGCGACGGTATCGGCAACCTGAGCGAGCAGGGCCAGGCGCTCGCTGAGCGGCGTGCTGCCGAGATGCGCGGCGGCCCAATCGACGAGATTCTCTCCTGCGTACTCACTTTCGAGGAAGAACGGCGGCTCCTTGAAATTCCAATCCAGGATGCGCACCAGGTCTTCGCGCTCACCGAGGCTCTCGCGCAGTACACGCGCCAAGGTGACCTCCCGCTTCAACGCGTCGAGTCCTTCGCCGCCGGCGCTCAACTTGTATACGCGCCGCTCCTGCGTCTTGACGTGCCGCGCGAGCCAGACCTGATCGTGTGGCGAGCAGCCGAGGAGGCGCACCAACTGGAAGTGCTCCCGATGCGCAATCGCCTGACCTTCGGACAGGACGAGCTCTCCAGGGAATCGCCGTCCGACCGCCACCTTTTCGACGGGACCGAGCAGGCGGAATCCCACCCGGGGTTGCGTCTGTATCAGCTCCGCATTGCGCTCGCCGAGGACGTGGCGGAGTTTGGTCAGCGCCGTATCGATGACGTTGTCCACCGTGATGCGCTTGTCCCAGACCGCCTCGCGCAGTTCCTCCCGCGTGACCACCTCGCCAGCATGACGCAGCAGAACGGCGAGCACCTCGAGGGGACGTCGTTGAATCTCGACGCACTCGCCATCGACGCGAAGTTCGACCCGGACCTCGTCGAATTCGGCGGTCCCGAATCGATATCGATACTGAATATCCCGTGTCGGAGGCGGTTCAACGCCCACATCGGTCTCCGGCGGTCAGGTGCACCTGTTTGTTATTTATGACTTTTCTTCGGGTTAGCGTTTGTTGAATGTCCGGTGAAGACATGCGCCGCCTTGCCCAGCGATAAGACTTGCCGAAGGGCGGAGGGCTCGCGCGCTCGCGAAGACCCCTCCGGCCTAGGGGGAATCGATGGGATTCTGGTACTGCAGTGCGGATCGCACAAGGGGGGCCTCCGGGAGCAACCCCGGCTGCGTCCTTCGCGCACACGCCGCCGCCGCCTTGCGACTGAGCGTCGCCGCCATGGCAATCGGCCTGCGCGCGCCTGCGGGGTCCCGATGGTAACGCCGCGCGACCAACGGTCTCAGGCTCCCCAAACCCTGCGGCGGTGGCATGCAATGCCGAGCCGACCTCTTCACCTAGCGCGCCAAGGAGCGAATCATGCTTAGTCGACTCATCGTCGCCTCCTACAAGATCCTGCTCGAAGTCTCGATGTGGCTGATCTTGATCGGCACCTTCATTACCGGCTGGGCCATGAAGGGCTTCGGTGCTGCGATCGTCTCGCTCGTCGCGGCCTTCGTGTTCTGCGTCGTGTTCTTCGGTGCGTTCCTGCTGCTGGTCGACATTCAGACGTCGGTCAGAGCCATCGAAACCGGCAAGAATTCTCGAACCACTCCCAGCGGGAACTGAGTTGCGCCGCGAGACCGCTAACCGCACCGCCCGGGGGCATCCCGGCATCGCGCTCGCGGCGCGACAAGGGCTCGGACTCGAAGCGCGGATCCTTCGAGGTAGAGACTCGTCGTGTCGGTGGACGCACTTGGGTCTTGCGTTCAAGTTGCCCCGCTCCCGGTCGTGGGCCGTCGTTCACGCCGACCCGGGGCACGGACACGATGGCCGCGTTCGGGAAGAGCGCTTCGCCGAGTTCGCCGCGCGAGCACACTGCGCCCGTCTCATTCCCCTCTCCGGTCTGGATGTCGATTCGGCGAGGAAACTGCGACACGAGGCGCAGCAGCATCTCGGCACGCCGTTCGATGGCCGCTACGACTGGAAGCGCACCGACGCGGTGTATTGCACCTCGCTTCTGTGGCGGATATTCAACAACGCGGGCATTGCCGCTCCGCAGCCGCCCTTCCCGCTCGTCGTGCTGCCGATGCTCGGGGCACGCGAATTGATCCTACCGAGCCTATTCACACGACCGACAGGTGATCCATGGCACTGAAGCACGGCGCGACCAAGCAAAAAATCCTCCTCGTAGCGGCCGTCGCCACGACCTTGACGGCCTGCTCGAGCGGCCCGAAGACCGCGAGCAAGGATTTCTACTCCGACATCGGCAACGGTCATCCCGACCAAGCCATGAAGCTGATCGATATCGCCGACATTCCGCCCGCGGCCCAACTCGTGGACGTGAATGCCAAGATTCGCGCGGCGATGGAGGCGACCCATCAGCAGGCCGAGTCCCACGGCGGCTTGGATCAGGTGAAGATCCTGTCCATGCAGCAGATCGACGCGGCTCACGCCAAGGTGTCGGCCGAAATGGTGTTCCACGACGGCACCGTTCAGCAGTCGACCGACACCTGGGTCAAGAGGAAAGGCAAATGGCTGATGGCGGTCACGCAGAACTGAGGCCGGCGCAGCGGGCGCGATCGACGGACGTCGAACGCACGGCGACGCCCCTTGCGCGAACCAGTGGAAGGGCGCGCGAGGTGGTTACCACAGAGTAATCTCGAGGAAAATTCATGGGCAGCACACAGTGGTATTCGCGATGTTTGCCGGCATTCCTGCTCGCGTTGCTGATGGCACCGTCCGCCGCCCACGCCAACGGGATCTTCGGCGAAATGCTCCACAAGACGGTCGGTACCGTCATCAACAACATCAATCAGATGAAGAATCAGGTGAACGCGGTCGCGCGGGCGGCGCCGACCACGGCGCCCTCCGGACAACCCGTGCCCACCCAGGCCGTCGCGGGATCATCGGGCAGCGCCCCACAGGACCCGAATGCCGTCCCCCTGGTGCGGACTTTCCAGCCGGTCATTCCCTCGTACTCCGGCGCGGCGGAGGACCTGCTGGGTGTCCGGTTGGGCATGCCGTTGGCACAGGCGGAGAAGATCGCGAGCAAGACTTATCCGGATAGTCCCGTGGTGCAAAGGTTCAAGTACCGCCTCGCCTACAAGGAGGTTACCGTCGAGTCTCAACCCTTCGTCCAGTACGTCGAATATACCAAGGCGACCGCGAACACGACCGATCAGCTTCTGCTCGACTTCAACAGCCCCGTGGGCGACAGCCGGGTCGTGTCCATGGAGCGACTGATCAATTTCGACCCTCACGCCGCCAATGAACCGCTCGTGAGCAGCATTCAGGCCAGCCTGCTCAAGAAGTACGGCACCCCCTCAGGGACAAACACCAACGCTCTGACCCAATTCTGGTGGGCGTACAGCCAGAAGGGCCGATTACCCTGCCAGTATGGCGACTGCTTCGCCGATTGGAATGCGAGCTATGGCGTGGGCTCCCCAACTGGCGGGGGTCCCTTGACGGCATTGCGTCCCGACGGTGGCGTATTTAAGCTGGACTTCAACCTCTTGAACCAACGATGCGGTTCGTTCGTCGGCAGTCCCAACATGCAGGTCGACGACGACATCGTCAGGATCTGGGCGAGCATTTCGAGCAATCGCGCCGATTCGAGCAAGGCGGCACAGATGGAACTCGCTATCTATTACAGCAAACCCTGTGTCGATGACGTCCTGGACGCGAGAACCCAGATGCAAGCGGCTGCCCTCAAGCGCTACCACGCGATATCGAAGACACCGGCGGCGCCGACCTTCTGAACGGAGCGACCCCGGGCGTGCGTTCGGCCGGCGTGCTTCTGCTGATCGCAACCGCCGCCGGTGCGTTCGCGCGGCCGGCGACGGGACGCGACCGCCAAGCCCGCGTCGACCGGATCGGCTTCTTCGGCGGCCTCGGCGACATCGTGAGCCGGCGCAGTTCACCCGTCGACCGCCCGGTCACGCTGTTCTTGACCGAGGACGGTTCCGTCGCGCTGCTGCATTTGCGCTGGACCGGCTGGGGCACCGAACTCGCCCGCGCCACCGGTCGGTGGAGCGCGAGCGACTGCACACCGAGTTGCGCGAGCGGCCGGCGGACGACCGGCGCGGCACGGCTGACGCTGTCCAGCCCCGGTTCGGTGTTCGGTCACCGTGTCTACCGCTGCTTCCAGATCGCCCTCACCGCGCAAACGTGGAATCGAACGCGAACCTGCCTGCGTCGAGAGGGAAATTTCTATGTCTATGCGCCGACAGCCGAATCCGCGGCAGTGCCAACGATTTCCGGCCACGCACGCCCGAAGTGAGATGCCGTGACGAACCCTCCTGCGACGAGCCTCAGCGCCGCAGTACTCGCGGTCACGCTGATCGTCGCGCTACTGGCGGTCACTACGGTGACGCGCGCGGATTCGCCGTCCGCTCTCAGCGACACGCGCCCGTGGGGCACGTGATGGGCACGGTCCGCGGCAAAGACGCTTTCGATGCCGCCGCACGACCGTGCGGAGTGTTCGATCCGCCGATCGCGATGATCGGTCGATTCGAAGGACGCCGACAGTTCGACGTACGCTGATCGATGATCGCCGAAATTCGACTCCGTCGGTCCTGCACGGGCTCGGAGAACGCGATCGTCGAGTCCGACCAGCGAAAGCTGACGATGACCAGGAAGCGTACGGCGAAGACGAGCGCCATGTGCTCCACGCATTCTTCCCGCCCGGAGGCGCAGCACGCGTACCACGAGGCCGGACTCCGCGCGGTCGCGGTACGAGGGTCGTCGCAGGCCTGCATCGCTTGAAGGTCGCGAGCCTCACCGGGCGGCTGACCGGCCACCGATCGCACCCGGATACGATCGGTAGCGGTGGTGGCGAGGGATACGGATCGGCCGAAAACCCTGCCGGGCGCAAGCCGACCCACATCGGCGCTCATGGATTCGAAAATCTCCGGCTGCAGTTCGCCAACGGCCAACGCACCGACCTCCTGTTGGAGGATTTCGACCTCGCCCCCGATTTGGGGGACGTGATCACCATCGATGTCGCGTCGAGAAGGGGAGGCGCAAGGCCCTTCGCCGCGCTGAGCCACACGAGCAACTCCTGAGCCGTGAACAAGCCGGATCCATTCGCAGTGGCGGGCGGGGGGAGGATCGCGCAACGATTGAAGGTGCTGTTTTTCGTCATTCCGTTCGGCCCGTCGTGTACATCGGACTCCTGAACGGATACGACGATCTGAACTTGCCGAGCGCGCTCGCATTTCTACCGTTGGGCATTTGGCTGCTGCGCACGTCGTTGATGAAACTATCGATCGACGGATGGATGAAGCGGCTCTGGAAGGCAGCCGACGGTGCCGCCCGGAGTCGTCTTCCGTCGCCCGCGCTGGCGTCGAACCAAGGGGGTCGAGGCCATCGATTGAACCGAAGCCAGGACCGCCACCCCGGCGGTCCGCCGGGACCTCGACGCCGCGGGGTATCGCTCGGCGCTCGCGCGGATCCGACCGTCCCGCCGCCGTCCGCGGCGCTTGACGCTCGCATTCGATCAGCGCAACGTCGCTGCCGATGTCCGTACCGATTCCGGCCCACGAACTGCGCGCGTTATTGCGACGCGCCGATGGTCCCGGCCTGCGACGCCTGGCGGTCCATCTCGGACTCATCGGCGGGGCTGCCGTGGGCGTGCTGACCGCCCGCGGGACGCCGTGGCTTTGGCCGGCGATGACGTTGCTCGGACTGTTCGAGATCTTGCTCTTCGCCCCCCACCATGAGGCGACCCACGCGACGCCGTTCCGGTCGACGTGGCCGACGCGATTCGTTGGCCTCGTTGCGGGCTTCGTGCTCGTATTGCCCCCAAGGGCGTTCCGCGCGTTTCACATCGCCCATCACCGCCACGCACAGGATCCCGAACGGGATCCCGAACTCGCCGGCGCGAAGCCGTTGACACCGACCCGGTATGCCTGGCGGCTGACCGGCATTCCGGTCTGGATCGCCAACGCCCGGGAATTGATCCAGACTGCGACCGGGCGCGCGGATCGCCGCTGGATTTCGCCGGCATCACGGCCTTCCATCGTGCGCGAGGCGCGTTACTATCTCGGCGCCTACGCACTGACCACGGTCGGTGCGGTGCTATTCCGGACGGCCCTGCCGCTGATGCTCTGGGTCGGACCCGTACTCCTCGGACAACCGGTGTTGCGTTATCTGCTGCTTGCGGAACACACGGGCTGTCCTCGAATCGCCGACCCCTGGCGGAACACGCGAACGACTCTCGCATCGGCACCGCTGCGTTATCTCTTCTGGAACATGAATTTCCACGCCGAGCACCATCTCGTCGCGGGAGTCCCGTTTCATGCGCTACCGAAGCTGCACGCGCTCGTCGGAACACGATTTGCGACGGTGGATCGCGGCTATCCCGCGGCGCATCGGGAGATACGCTCGACCTTCGGGTCTGGCAGCGTCGATCACCCATCCCAGCCGCAATCCGGCTGAGCCGAGACACCGCACCGAGCGGCCGTCGCCCGAACGCGCGCCAAGCTATCCCGGCGGATCGTGACGTTCGAGAAAATGCACGACCGCTTTGAGCATGCGCTCGCGGGTCACGCTGTGGGATAGCCAATGATCTTCGTGCGGCAAGCTGATCAGCCGAACCGACTTGCCGGCGCGCTTCAGCGCTTTCGCCATCTCCTTGCTCTGCGAGTACGGGACGACGACGTCGTCGCGTCCGTGGATCAGCAAGACCGGCACCGACACCGCATTCACGTGATCGATCGGTGAGATCGATGCCAGACGGGGATCCTTCGGGCCGGTGACGCCGAGGTAGCGATCCCAATAGCGCGTGAATTCGTTACGGTTCGCCATCATTCGATCGTTGGTCCACTCGAGGAAGCGCTCGAGGTCGGACACTCCCGCGACCGACACCGCGCATCGGTAGATGCCGGTCTGAAGAGTCACGCCGGCGAGCGCTGCGTACCCGCCGTAACTGGCCCCGACGATGCAGACGCGCCGTGGATTCGCGATGCCGCGCGCGACGAGAGAGTGCACGCCGTCGGAAAGGTCGGTCTGCATCTGCCGGCCCCATTCCCCGAAGCCGGCTCGCAGCAGCGCATTGGAAGTATCGGAACCCCGGTAGTTCGGTTGCAACACCGCGTAGCCACGTGAGGCCAAGGCCTGTGCCCACCAGTTGAAGTCCCCGTCGTCCGAGGCCGCGGGACCACCGTGAGGCAACACGACGAGGCTCAGGTCCTTTGCGGGTCGATCCGGCGGCAACGTCAGGAAGCCGGAAATCTTCAAGCCGTCGGCGGCCGCGTAGGTGATCGGTTGTACCGGCGCGAACGTCGACAGACCGTGATACACGCTGCCGATCGGAATCGAGTCCACGGTACGCCAATCAACCAACACGTATTTGTCGCCGTCATGCGGACCGAAGACTCGGATCACGAACTTCTGCAAATTGTCCGAATAGGACACCAAATCGACGCGCTCGCCGGAGTATGCGTCGATCAGGGCGGACCAGCGCGCCTGGAGCGCCGGGTCGAAGAACACCTGGCGCGGGTTCGAGGGGTCGAGGACACCGCCGATGATCTGCCCGGTCAAGGGATTGCGAGTGGGATCGCTGAAGGTCTTTCCCGCGCCAAGCGTGGCTCCCCAGGAGTCGTCCGCAAGGCGCAGCGGTTTCCACGTCCATCCCTGCAGCGTATCGAAGGCGACGAGCAATGATCGACCGCCCTCACTGAAGCCGACGACATCGGGCGGATCGAGGACCGCCGTTCCGGACGCGACCCGCCGCAGCTTGCCGTGGCTGCGGACCCGCAGCAGCCAGTCGCCCTGCTTCGCTCCCCTCGTGCGGTATTCATAGGACGCTGCGATGCGTCCCCGCGCATCGAGGATCCATTGCGCTGCCAGGGTATTGCCACGATCCACGATCTGGGTCTCGGTACCTCGCAAGTCGATCGAGAACAGTGCGGGCAAAACACGGCTTTGAGCGAGATAAGCTCCGACCACGAACAGTTTCGTTCGACCATTGACGACGCGCCTTTCGATCGGACCCAGGACGACGTTCAAGGTCTGATAGATGGGTACCCGCATCGACACCTGCCGCACCCGGTTCTTGACAATGTTCCAGCTCACGAGAAACGACCATTCCTGCTCGGCGCCGTAAAAACCGAAGGGCGGATACGCGGTCGCTGAGTAACGGATCAACAGGTGATCTTCGTCGTACCATTCCAACTCACGCACCTTGGTGTCACCAATGCGGGTGGCGGCGAGCGGCTTTCCGGACACGAGATCCGTCACGAGGACATAGCGCCGACCGTCCTGGCGGTCGATGAGGGCGATGCGATTGCCGGACGGCGACAGCGCCGGATCCTCCACCGTGGGCAATTCCCCATAGATCGCGAGCGGAGGAGGCACGTAGCCGGGTGTCGGCGCGGAGTTCGCAGTCGTCGCTGCGGCGAACCCGATCCCCATCGACCCGATCGCCATCGCGGTCGTGATCGACCGCAGGATCAACCGTTTCATGTGCCCCTCCCTGTGGCAGCGATACCCGGTGTCGATAATCGCCTGGATCCCGTCCTGTTAGTCAACCCGGATTGGGTTGTCGGCGATTTCAGCCGCACCATAACACGTCATGCCCACAGGCAAGCCAACCGTGCGGCCAAAAACGTGCGCACATCGGCTTGCCCAACCATCGGATCAGCATCTCGTTCACGGTTGGCGGAACCGTCCTTCTTCAAGAGGAGCACCTGAACCGCATAAACGGGTCTCGGTCGGTCACTCTGACCACGATTGCGTGGGAGTCCACGCGCCTTGGTTCGGCAGGTCGCGCCGTCCGACCGGGGCGCCGAGGGCAAGTTTCGGACCTCGCGACCGTCACGGCTCGATCGAGCTGGCGGGACCACTCTCGAACCAGAGCTCTCGCTCCGGCCAGCGCATCGCCGCCAGTCGGGTGTCGAATTGCGCGGAGCCCGCCTTGCGCTCCTCGTACCGCCCGCCGATCGAATAGTCGACGCAAAAGACGCGCTGCCGCGCCCCGAGCCACCCCGTCGCGGACGCGTCCCGGAACAGATCGAGCTTCGATCCCGCATGGCTCGAACCACGAATCGGTCGATGCCGACGCCAGTAATGGCCGACGATCACGGGCGTCGGCTCCTCATATTCGTGCCACCACGCGACCCGCTCGCACATGCGCCATTTGCCAGCCGACCAAAATGGGATCGATGCCAGTCGCTCCACGCCGGAGGTCGCCACCCTGATCGGATTTCCCATCTGATGGCGTTCGTCGCTTTCGCCGATCGCCGGCAGAAGCGGCACCGCTGCGTGCCGATCGTGCAACGCGTGGCGCCACGCCTCACGCTCCACCGCGGCGCGCTCCGCGACGCCCTCCATCCGAAGCAGTCGGTCCGTCATGAGGCGATAGTGCTCGTGGACATCGACCGCGCCCGCAGTGGCCTCACTCAACGCCGCGATCTCGCTCGGCAGCCAGGCTGCGTGCACGACGCGCAGATCCTTGCGCTCGAGAGCCACCGGCAACGTGCCGAGAAACGCGACGTATCGCTCCTTCCACGGTGATGCCGCGAGACGGCAGTGTGCGAATTCGCCGCCCGGTCGATGTTCCTTGGCCGCCGGATCGAGCAGCCACGCATTGCCGTGCTTGACCTCGTTGCGCAGGATGTTCAGCTCATGATTGCCGAGCACGCATTGCGCGAGGCTGCGGACAACGAGCGACATAACCCATTCGGCGACTGCCGGGCTATCCGGGCCACGATCACTCAGATCGCCGACGAATACCAGCCGACGCCCGGCCGGGTGAGTGCCATGCGCGTCGTAGCCTAGTTGCGCGAGCAGGCGTCGCAGTGGCTCGATCTCGCCGTGAACATCACCGACGACATCGATCGGTCCCTCGAACAGTGGAGCGACCAACGCGTTCGTTGGATCACGCATGACCAACCTCCTGGAGCGACGACAGATATATCACAGGTCGACGCGGTAGATGGCCTCTAGCTGCCGGGGCATCGCTCGATGCACCGGCGAGAGAGGAGATTGATCGACGCCGTCCGAGACCTGCGAAGGTCCCGTGCAACCGCTCTCGCCGCCCCCGCGGCGGGTCCGTCCGCCGGGGTTCATCGATGATCGCACGCGTCGCCGTGTCGACGCGACGAGCAGACAGGGCGGTCCCTCCAGCCCATCGCCGACCGCCTTGTCGAGCGGGCGGCGGCTGCGGATAGCCGACTCTTCGACAAGCGCCGGATCGACTGGATCAGACGACGCGTCGGCTCGAGTGCTCCGTCGATCAATCACCGCGCGACGGCGATCGAGAAGTCGCATTCGCCAGTCCACGGGTTTCCGGATATCGTGACGAGCGTGGTGCGGACGCGGCAAGCGGATGCCGTGCACCCCGTTGAGACTGTCTGGAGTCCCCGAGTATGAAGGCTGCGGTGCTGCGCGCATTTGATCGCCCCCTTGCCGTGGAGGAGGTGGCCATTCAGCCGCCTCTTGACCGGGAAGTGCTGGTCCGAATCATGGCCACCGGCGTTTGCGCCAGCGACTTGTCGACCATCCGAGGCAAGACCCTGTCGGCACTACCGCTCGTACCGGGGCACGAAGCGGCCGGCATCGTCGAGCAGATTGGCTCAGGCGTGTCGAAGGTGAAGCCAGGCGACCGCGTCGTGCTGAGCTGGGCGCCCAATTGCGGTCATTGCTTCTACTGTCACGAAGGTCATCCGACACTCTGTGATGTCTACGGGCATGCGGCTGCCGCTGGAGCGCTGTGGGACGGAACGAGCCGCCTACGGGACGGGGGCGCAACGCTGGGACATTATTCCTGTGTTTCGTCTTTCGCGGAATTCTCCGTCGTGCCGGAAGCGGGCTGTGTCGCCATACCGGATGACGTTCCCTTCGCGGTCGCCGCCCTGGTTGGATGTGCGGTGACGACCGGCTTTGGTGCGATCACGAACGACGCCGCGGTCCGAGTCGGTGATCTGGTCGCCGTGGTGGGTATCGGCGGAGTGGGAGTCAACGCGCTCCAGGCCGCCCGCCTCGCCGGCGCCCAAGCGATCATTGCGGTAGATGCCAATCCCGACAAGCGATCCGTCGCGCTTGCCAACGGCGCCACCCATTTCGTCAACGCTCGCGATGCCGACGCCGTCGACCAGATCAAGGCACTAACCAGTGGCCGCGGCGTGGATCAGGCGGTCGAAAGCACCGGCCGTCCCGAGGCGATGACATTGGCTTACCTGATGACGCGGCCCGCCGGTTCGGTCGTCATCATCGGCATTGCGCCAGTTGGAACGAATCTCGCGATCCCGGCCATTGGCTTCCCGGGGTCGAAGAAGCGCTTGATCGGCTCGATCTACGGAGGCGGAATTCCGGAGCGAGATATGCAGCGCATTCTTTCACTGTATCGTTCAGGACGTCTCGACCTCGAAAGGCAGATCGGCAAGAGAATCGGCCTCGCTCAAGTGAATGACGCGCTTCGACGGCTCGAGCAGGGCGTCACCGCGCGAACCATCATCGAATTCGGCGGGTAATTTTCATTCGAGCATCAGTCCAGTGGAAAGCCCGTTGGGATCAATAATGTGAAGTCCCAGGACTAAGGTGACATTTTGGCTCCCTTCCTGAACCAGGAGAGAGCCCATGAACGAGAGCGAACCGAATCGAGTCGTGGCTTGGCGTTTGCAGCGACAGCGGCAAGCCAGTGAAATGCCGCGGAGCGCCGCAGTCCCGATTGGAGCTCGCAATCCAACTTGTCAGCACAATTGGCGGTTGCCCTTGGACGCCACTAATGACAGAACGGCCGAATACGATCGGCGACGAGCGCCATGGAACTGGGATCATCACTGCTCGCTTCGTCGTGTTCGTCGGCTTTGTCGATCCGAATCGCAGTCATTCCATTCGGAAATAGAGCGACCAGGTTCCCACCCCAGCCTTCCATGACCGGATAGCGCAATTCACATCCATCGTGGTATGCGTTCATCCAAAACGCGTTGTAATAGGTGGTCTGACCAAATTGAGTGTACACGCCGGTCGGTAAGCCGAGCCGATGACGCCCGTCCAGGATTGCACGGATCCTGGGCGAATAGAGGATTTGGGACTTACCGAATCGCCCATCCGATTGATACAGCTCGGCGATCTTCACCATATCCCCGACGGTCGGGTAGTAACCGTAAGCCATCAGCGGTTGTCCCGGCCGCCCGCCAGGCTCGATCGTCCGATTGGTTGGCGCGTAGTAGATTCCGATCGGGCGGAACACCTCGGCCTCGAGCATCGACCAAATGTTGGCCTTCGATCCTTCGCGGGATTTCAAGAATCGATCCATTGCTACGCCGAGCAGGAACATGTCCTGATCCCGGTAGCGGGCGACTTTTCCAGGTCCCCACGGATAGACCCGCTCCGACCTGACGATTGCCGCGATTTTGTCGGCCTCGGACCTCGCCGTGTACCAAACGTCATAGGTCGGATCCAGATAGCCGTCGCTAATGTTATTCGGTTTGATGTTGGTACTGCCGTTTCCAAGGCCCGTTGCCATGTTGATCGCATCCTCGAATCGCACGTCGCGCCAGGCGGGGATCTTGGATAGCGCGGGGATGAACCGGGCCATTCTCATATCGAATACACTCGGCCCAAATTTTTGCGCAAGTCTAAGGAGCGCCGTTTCATTGACGAGCGCCTTCGTTGCGGACCAGACTCCAAATCTCGCCCGATCACACCACGGGAGCGGTCCCGCGGCGCTCGCACAGAATTGCAGATAGAACGCGTCGTGATAATAGATTCCGGCAAGTACCCGGCTACGCTCGGGAACGGATTCGTCGAAGTTCTCGAGCGCTTTAGCGCCCGCCTTTTCGACGAGATCCGTCCAAGGCCGGAAGCGGACTTCATGGGCGCGTGCCGCCTCGTAACGCCGAACCTGCGAAGCGATATTCGGGATCGCCGCCTGCCGGAAAGTCGCGATCAAAATGCCGGACGCCGTAAAGTCGTTCGTTACGAGAAATGGCGCCGTTTGTTGAACGATCTGGAATCGCACGTCCGACACCTGCGTGCCGCGGTACGCGAAAGTGGCGATGCCATTGTGCGACTCTCCCTCGATGGAATTGACCAGCGCGAACGGGAATGCCGCCCTCGACCACGCTCCGTCACCGGGCTCGGACCATATTTTCCCGGGTTGAACGATCACGTCCCAGAAGCTGCGACTTCGAGAGGTTGTTCCGCTGCGAATGACATCTTGCGTGATCGGCACGAGATCGCTGCCGACGGTAAAGAACGTGAGGTCGATCCCCGGGAAAGCCATCGTGTCCTTCCCCAGCACGTATCTCGGCTTCAGGGACGAGGGTATCGTCTGCATTTTCGCTTCGGCGAGCCGAAGTACTCCCCGAAACGGCTCGCGGGCGGCGCGCGCGGATGGGCCTGGCCAGAAGTCGGAATTTGGAACCAATCCCCCCCGATAGGCTTTGGCGCTCAGCGCTGCGAGGGGTATGCCTGCAGCCGCGGCCGAGCGCGAGATGAAGAGGAACACACCGAGAAACAAGCACAATACTGCGAGCACGCCATCCCAACCTCGATGTCTCGCTGCCCGGGCGCATTCCAGAGTCTTTGGTTGGACGTGCATATCCGCATACTCCTTGCGCGCGACTTTCGTCGGCAACACCAGAAATTCGTATGAATTGGCGGCGACTCTCACGTTTAATCCGAGTCGGCTGCGCGCTGCCGTTCTCGGGGTCTGCCCATCGTTAGCGCGTCCGACGGCCTGAATGCATGCCCGGTCACCCGACGGCGCTGTGACATCGAGCCGTTTCGTTTGGCCAATGGCACGTTCGTAGAATGCCGGGTCAAAATTTCCGATACCACGCGCTCACGGCCGTCCGCAGGTGCCGTGCCACGGCCGACCCGCCATGCGATCCCTGGTCCAGGCCAACATCGCCGGCGTCAGCTTGTCCATCAGCGGATCGTGATCCAGGCCTTTGCGGTGCCAGAACTCGATCGGAAGGTGGTGGCGGCAAGCCTTCTCGACCCCACGCACGATCGACACGAACGGCACGGTCCTGTCATCGTCGCCGGCGATGACGAGCAGCGGGCCTCGAATGGGAAGATCGCTGCTGTGGTTATCATGAAACCACTGCTTCACGGCCTTCAATCGCATCCACCCGGAACGGCCGACCTGGCGAGGCCCAAGCGCCTCCATGACGGCGTAGCCGTAATACCAACACCCTTTGGTCGTCATTTCGTGGTAGACCCCCATGCCCGCCGGGGTGAGCATGCTGGCTACGTCGAAACCCGGATAACCTGCCTGAACCGCGAATGCGTCGTAGATCCAGTACATCGCGGTGGCCGGGTCGACTATCCGGGGGTCATCGTTGGGGTCGTCCGAGAAATTGATGTCTCCGGCCACCGAGATCCCGCCCAGATATCCAGAATCGTGGAGCCGGGCCTCCTCCTCCGCGACACCCCAGACTGCCGTGCCGCCTTGGGAGTGCCCTATCGCCACCCAGTGGGCGCCAAGTGACGGCACGGCTCGGTGCGCCGCTGCGACCGAATAGATGACATCGTTGGCCTGAGCGAACTTATTCTCATACTGATGCGGGCCCGGTGTCCCAAGGCCGGCATAGTCCGTCGCGACCACCGCGTAGCCAGCCGCCACCATCGGCATGAGTCCTTCGCTCCCGTACTCGACGTCTTTCATCAGCGACGGTGCGCACATTCGGGCGACGCCGCTCGTCCCGTGCGCCCACGCAATGACGGGCCATCCACCGGCTGGGACTTTGCCCGACGGGATCAATACGACGCCCGATGCGACCGTGCCGGATCCATCGAGCTTTCGCGTCTCGTAGAGAATCCGTATCGCGGAGGCACCGGGCGGCAAGGAGTAGCCTCGAAACGGCTGCGCGCGAATCAGAGTCCCCGGTGCCACAGGAGTCAGCGAACTGGGCGGGGTATAGAACGAGGTGAGCGGAAGCGCGTCGCTCGACTCGAGCGCGCGCGCGGCGGCAATCGACCGAGGCAGGTCGTCCGCCTTTGCGCTGCTCGCACCGACGATGACCCCAAAAAGCAGGGCAACGCTTGCGAAGCAGCAGCGGCCACCCGATGAAGTTCGTCCTTTAATTGACGCCATTCGTGGCCTCCCTCGTAAGTTATTGATTTTATGGTGGCCATGGAGGGAATTGAAGCCCCGACCTGCGGATCTTCAGCTCGCGGCCAAAAACAAGGCAACCCGCTGATATATATGGAATTCCGACGGCCGTGTTGTGGAATATTTCGGAGAGTTACGCCGACTTAAGTGGCTGATTCGCGTCGATCCGACACGTTGATATTCCACACTCCCGTCCGGCCATCGGTGCGAAGGACAGTACGCCCAGTCAACAATATCGGGCCCGAAATTAACCTCACAGACGAACGCTATCGCGAACGGCAACGTGAGCGACGCAGCCGGTGTCGACGTTACCTTGAACGGCAATGCCGACGGTGTTACTTTTGTAACACTTACCGGTTGGAGCCATTCATGAGCAGCCCTCTAGCGACGACGCTCAAGATTGCCGCAGATCTCAAACGACGCGTCGTAGCGGCCGCCAAAGCGGCGGATAAGTCACCCCATGCATTCATGTTGGAGGCCATTGAGCGCCAGACTCGGCTAGACGAAGAGCGCCGAGCATTTGTTGCCGATGCCGTGGCTGCGCGCACCGAAGCGCTAACCAGCGGCGAGGGTTACGCTGCGACAGATGTACATCGTTACTTGGCCGCTCGCGTCCGCGGCGGCCGGGTGAGGCGGCCGAAAGTGCGAACGTGGCGCAAGTAGTCTATGCGCGACGCGCATTCGCCGACCTGGCGAGATTGGCCGATTTCCTCGTCAAGGATGCACCGAGAGCCGCTATTGCTGCGATCGACGTAATTCGCGATGGGATAGAGATTCTCGAGCGACATCCCTTGGTCGGTCGATCATGCGAGGAGGGTTTTAGGGAACTCTCGATATCGTATGGCAAGAGCGGCTATGTCGCACTCTACAGCTATGAGCGGCGACAGGACGTCGTTCTGATCCTCGCAATTCGCCATCAGCGCGAGGCTGGCCATTCGATCCACGACGCGACACCCTAGTCATCACCGTCCGTCGCAACGACACCGATAATCTGTACTAGTCCCGCACGCGATGAGCCGTATGCGTTCCCCGTTCTGGAGTCCTTGCGTACCGCCCGCACCATCGATGAGAACGGCTACTGCCGATTCATTCGCGCCAATTCCAAGCGGGAATCGCGATTGCCGCGCGGCCCTCTGGGATGACCATTGTTCCATCGCATATCGAGTTCAAGCGCCACCGCCTCCGCATCCCGTGATAGCAATCGGAAAACCTGGGGTCTTGCAGTCGCTCGTATCACACTTGGCGCGTCTCCTGGCATGGCAACTGGGGACTCCCCGGAAAGGATCTTTATCGAACCATCACGAAACTTGACCACAACCGCCGGAATCGCCATCAAGAATGTTGGCGGCGCTCACCCGTAGAGGTCGCATAGGACGCTCCGGCCGACGATGAGTGGAAGCGGTTGCCACCAGCGCTTGGCGGTCCCGCTTCGACCCGCTGCATCAGTCTCGCCCAGTTGTCGTCGATCTCGGCTTGCAAGGTCTCGATGTCGGTGGCACTCAAATGTCGATAGCGACGTTGCAGCGCCAGATAATCGCGAATCGCGCGCGGCTTCGAAGCGTAGTTGAGCGTGTAGGTACGCCCGTTCTCGACTTCGTAGAGCGGGAACGCCCCGCTCTCGACCGCATAACGCGCGGCGGTCAGGCCCGCATCGTCGGGCAGCCCCCAGCCGTCCAGACAAGGAATGAGCAGCGTGATGATTCGTGTGCCGCGCATCGCTTTGGCCTTCTCGACCTTGCTCATCAGGTCGGGCAGGAAGCCGACACTTGCGGTGGCTACGTAGGGCACCTCGTGTGCCGCCATGATCTCGGTGAAGTTCTTCTTTCGCGAGGTCTTGCCCGCGGGGGTCGAACCGGTGCTCGCCAAATGCGGCGTCGATGAGGACTTCTGCGCCCCGGTGTTCATGTAACCTTCATTGTCGAGGCAGAAGTAGATGAAGTTCTCGTTGCGCTCGGCCGCAGAGGACAGGCACTGGAAGCCGATGTCATAGGTGCCGCCGTCGCCGGCGAGAACGATCACCTGCGTGTCGTGTTCACCACGGGCGTCGAGCGCCCGGCGCAGGCCAGATGCCGCGGCGGCGCTAGACTCCAGCGAAGTCTGATAGACGGGAATGCGCAAAGAGCTGTAGGGTTGCGGGCCGGCGATGATCGCCATGCAGGAGGGCGGAATGATCGCCATCGTCTTCGGTCCGAGCGTGGCAAGCACGTGCCGCACTGACAGCGCATCAACGCAGCCCGGACATGCCGCGTGCCCCGAGCAAAGCATGGAGTCTTCCAGTCGTTCGAGTTCTTGCATGTGCATCACCTGACCCAGGCCGACTCCGGCTGCGAGTCGCTCACGTTCGCCATCCGGGCGAACTCGGCGATTTTTTCCGGCGAGACATTGACGCCGCCCACGCCCGCAAGGTAGCCGTGAATGCGAGGCGCATCCGCCATGCCGTAGAGCGCGGCGCGCAATTCCTGATGCAACACGCCGCCGTGGCCGGGCGAATAGTCGCGATCCAGCACCAGCACATCGGCAACACCGGCCAGACCTGCGCGCAGCGCCTGCACTGGCAGCGGCCGGAACAGCCGCACCTTCATCAGGCCGATCATCAGACCCGCATCACGCATCGCGTCGACCGCGTCGCGCGCAGTGCCGCACATGCTGCCCATCGCCACGATGACGCTGCGGGCGCCTTCGCAGCGGTAGCGCTCGATCAACCCGTAGCGACGGCCGGTCAGTTCACCCCATTCGTCGTCGGCCTCGAGCGCGGTCGCGTAGACTTGGTCCATCGCCTCGCCGAGGGCTCGGCGGTGGCGATAATACATGTCCGGCGTCACGACGTTGCCCCAGGACTCGACTTTCGCGGTGTCGAGGCAATGGGAAGGCGTGTATGGGGGCAGGAATGCATCCACCAGTTCTTGCGGCGGGACGCGCACCGGCTCGAGCGCGTGCGAGACGTAAAACGCGTCGAGGTTCACCATTACCGGCAGCAGTTCTCGCTCGGCCACCCTGAACGCCTGGATCACCGTGTCGAGCGACTCCTGCGCGCTCTCCACGTAGTACTGAATCCAGCCGGTATCGCGCTGAGAGAGGCTGTCGGTCTCATCGGGCCAGAACGCCCACGGCGACGCAAGCGTCCGGTTGACGTTGGCCATCACGATCGGCGCCCGCGCACCGCTCGCGTAGTGGAGCAGCTCATGCATGAGCAGCAGACCCTGCGAGGCCGTCGCCGTAAATACCCGAACACCCGCCAACGAGGCCGGGATGCAGGCGGCCATCACCGAGTGCTCGGACTCGGGCGTGATGATCTCGGCGTTGAATGCGCCGTCGGCCTGGAATTCGGTGAGCTTCTCGAGAATCGGCGTTTGTGGCGTGATTGGATAGAGCGGAACCACCTTGGGCCTTGCCAGGCGAGCTGCCCAGGCGACCGCATGGTTGCCGGTCAACAGCACCGGCTTCTGCTGCGAAAGCATCGCACCGTGCGCGTTCACCGCGCCTCCTCGACCATCTTCATCGAGCCTGTCGGGCATTCCTTGACGCAGATGCCGCAGCCCTTGCAGTAGTCGGTCAGCACCACATAGCCGCCGGCCTCGCGTTTCACCGCAAGATCGGGACAGTAGTGAACGCAGTTGTCGCACTGGATGCAGGTGCCACAGGAGAAGCACCGCTTGCTTTCGGCGAGCGCTCGCTCCACGTCAAATCCGATCTGAACTTCGGCGACACTCGCGAGTCGCTGTGCGGGATCCAACCGCTGCTCGACCGCCCGTGCCTGCCGTGGGTAATAGAACTCGTTGATCGCCGCGAACCCGACGGTGGGCTCGACCTCGACATCTGCGGCCGCATCGTCGCCGTCGCGATCCAGGCTTTGCACGCTCCCGCGCAACAGGCGGTCGATCTCGCATGCAGCGCGTTTACCCATACCGATCGCCTCGGTCACGAAGCGTGCCGTGCTCGCGACGTCGCCGCCGGCATACACGCGCTCGACGCTCGTTGCCTGATATTCGTCGACCTGGAGCAGTGCGCCGTCGGTTTTGAGCGCAGCTCGCAGCGGCGCAAGGTCGGGGTTTTGCCCGATCGCGGTGATGATGGCATCCGCCGCGAGCGAGAATTGGCTGTCCGCGACCGGGGTCACCGTGAATTGCCCGCGCTGCGCACCTGCCTCGAAGCGCACACGCACGAACTCGAGCGCGGGGCCTGCACTGCCTCCGTCGGCAACCTCGGTCAGCATCGCTCCGTCGATCAGCGCAACTCCTTCCTCCATCGCCTCCGCGACTTCTTCGCGCTGCGCAGGCATCTGCGACGCACATTCAAGCGCTACGATCGTGACCTCGTGCCGGGCGCGCCGCGCACTGCGTGCCACATCGATGGCCGCACTGCCGCCGCCGATCACGACCACGCGCTTGCCGAGCGCGGGTGGCGCACCGGAGTTCGTCTGCGCGAGATAGTCCGCGCCGTCCATCACCCAAGGCCGGGTGTAGTCGAGCCGTGGCAAGCGCTGTTGGCAGCGGGCGCCGATCGCCAAGTACACCGCGTCGAAGCCGTTGCGCAGGCGCTCGAAGTCCTCGGGGGTATCAATCGATTGACCGCAGCGCACGTCGATCCCCAGTGCAACAAGGCGCGCGATCTCGCCGTCGAGCACGGATCGCGCGAGGCGATACGCCGGAATGCCGTAGCGCATCAGTCCGCCGGGTTCTGGACGGGATTCAAACAACGTGACGACGTAACCGCGTCTTCGCAGATGGAACGCCGCCGATAGTCCGGAGGGTCCCCCGCCCACTACCGCGATCCGCTCGTTGCGTGGCGCGTCGATCGGCGCAAACGTCCAACCTTGCGCGAGCGCCGTATCGCCGACATGGCGTTCGAGTCGGCAGATCGCCAGCGACTCGTCAAGGCTGCGGCGATTGCAGGCGGCTTCGCACGGATGATGGCAGATTCGTCCGGTCACCGCCGGAAAGGGGTTGTGGCGGGTGAGGATCTGCCAAGCGCCGTGCCAGTCCCCTTCGCGGGCACGCCCGATCCATTCGGCAATGTCACCGTTCACAGGGCAGGCGGCGTGGCACGGCGACGGGGCGTGAATGTGTTGCGGCATCGCGGCGCGCCACGTGCCGGTCTTGAAGACCTCGGTGAGGGCGGTGGTCCAGATGCTCGGAACTGCATCGTTCGCATTCATGCCGCCACCCTCTGCAGTTGCGCTTCCATCCTGCGGTAGCCCTCTTCGCAACTCGCGATATTCTCCTCGCGCAGCTTCGGCGCCGTCTCGCCTAGCGCCTGGGTGAGCACCTCCAGTTTCGGCGCTTCGATTGCCCGTGCAAACGCGCCGAGCAGCGTGGAATTAACGATCCGTCCCAGGCCATGACGGCGCGAAATCGAGATGCCGTCGATGGGAAGCACCCGGTAGCCCGG
Organism: Pseudomonadota bacterium; assembly: GCA_021780475.1. Classification (GTDB taxonomy): domain Bacteria; phylum Pseudomonadota; class Gammaproteobacteria; order Steroidobacterales; family Steroidobacteraceae; genus Bog-1198. The sequence goes on along the minus strand of JAJXYR010000041.1, from coordinate 2,068 downwards.
CAATTGCTCGGCGTATTGCTCGGGCGTCCTCGACGAGTTGACGACGATCAGCGTGTCGGGACGGGCGATCGCGAGCAATCGGCCTTCGAGAAGGCTCGCGTCGAAGCATAGAATCGCGTCGGCTTGTTCGATATCGCAGCGCAAGCGAATTGGCCGGTCGTCAACGCGAATGAAGGAACTCACGGGCGTACCGCGCCTCGCGCCGCCGTAGCTCGCGAAGGACTGCACCTCGCGGCCCTCGGCGAAGAACGCCATCGCCAGCAGGCTGCCGGCCGTCTGTGCGCCTTGGCCACCTCGGCCTTGAATCGCGATCTGCAGCAAGCGGTGGTCTCCGATGGCCTGGGGGGTGGCGGACCTTTCGTGCCAAAAGTACCTGCTTATCGACGCAGCTTTCGCACGATCAACAACTCAAAGTGCGCGTCCCGACCGTGTACGAATCCATAGATGCAAGATTACTGATCTGGTATTCGTCCTGATCTGAAAGCACTACTCGTAGCACGTAACGCTACGCCTGTAGGAAGCGAATTTCCAATCAAGGAAGGGGCGACGGGAGGTTCAACAGAGCGTTGCAATGCCGCTCCGTTGCATGATGAGACGCGTTCGCGTTCAAGGAGCAGAAGTGTCCGGCACGATTGGTTAGTACGGCACCGTCAAGGGAACGGCGGACGCGAACGTCGTTGTAGTCGGCCCGAAAGTTCGCGGATCCGGTGACGAGTGTCGAAATCGAGAGAGACGTGTGACCAGACACTCTCGCCAAAACGGGTTCAGCCGCTGTTGGTCGAGTCGGAACTGAAACGCGCGCGACCCACTCCAGAAGCAATTTGGAATTGTTGTCGCTTCCGTTCAGGCCGCGTCTCCGAGATCTTGTCTGGCGCCATCGTGGTAATACTCGTTTGCATCCAAGAGAGAATGTGAAGCGATTTCAATTCCGAGGGCAGCGTCATGTGGGCTTCGATCCGATGCGCAGCCGCCGCGAGCGGGGTCGGGGGAGTCGCCGGCTACCGGGTCTTGGCTTCATCTACGCTGCAATGCATACTTTTTCAGATATTCCCAGCCGTGCCTTCGGTCGGAACGAATCGGATCACCCGTTGCCATCGGCCCGGCAAACTTCTTTCACGGTGGAGGCTGTCGAGATGCGTATTTTCCGTCTGTTCCTCGGGTTTGCTCTGGCGCCGCTCGCGCTGGTGGCGTCGCCGGCCTGGGCCGCACCGGTGACTTACACCTTGAACCAGGGGCATACCCAGGTGCGCTTCTGCTGGAACCACTTCGGTTTCTCCATGCCCTGCGCCAACATGAACACCATCACGGGCACGCTCGTCTATGACGCCCAGGATCCGTCCCGATCATCGGTGCAGGTGACCATGCCTTTGTCGGGTCTGGACACGCACGTGCCGGCGCTGAATGCGGACCTGAAGGAAGCGAATTTCTTCAATGCGGCCAAGTTCCCGGACATCACCTACAAGAGCACGAAGGTCGTGCCCGGCGCAAAACCCGGCGATCTGACCATCGAGGGATTGCTCACCGCGCACGGGGTGATCCGGCCGGTGACGCTGCACGCGCACCTCAACAAGATCGGCGTGCAACCAATGCTGCACCTGCCGGCGGTCGGCTTCAACGCGAGCGCTGAAATCAAGCGCAGCACCTTTGGCGTGGGTGCCTACGTGCCCATGGTCTCCGACGCGGTGCACATCAGAATCACGCTCGAAGCCGATGCCTTGAAGTCGGCGACCAAGGGGCACTGATCGCGCAAGCTGTGCGGGCGGCGACGCTCCGGCCGGATCCGGCGAGGACCCGGATCCAATGAACATTCCCAGAGCCATTGGACCTTGATTGCGAATCTGCCCGAGCCCTCGCCGCGACGCCGGCGACGCCGACTCGGCCGGGCCCACACGGCTCAGACCGGTGCGCGCGGCAATAATTGCGCGGCGGCGGAGAAGAACGTCCGCCGCCACCATCGCACCGCCAAGGCACCTTGACCGCTCGGAGACGATATCTGACCGATAGGAGCGACTGCCCCTGGCCGCGGAGTCAAGCAAAGACGCACTACGGTCGCTATTTCGAACCGTCA
>JAJXYR010000199.1 GCA_021780475.1 Pseudomonadota bacterium | reverse complement strand
TCGGATTGACGCCGAGCGCCTGCGCCGCGTTGCGAATGGCCGGCAGTACGCGGCTCACGAACGCGGCGGCGGTCGCGAGCGTGGTCGCCGGCGCGGGCCCGGCAGTCCCCGGCGCGGGCGCGGCCGTCCCCGAAGCGGCCGGGTTGAACGGAAGGGCCGGGGCGTATCCGCGACCGGCCGTTGCGATGGCCGGGAGCGGATACGCCCCGGCCTTCGCGCCCGCACCAGCCGGTGGCGCCGGTCCGGCCTCGGCTATGGCCGCCGCGGGAGCACCGCCCCCCGCCTGTGCCTCGAGCTGGCGCGCGATCATCGCGCCGATTCCGAGGCCGCCGCGGGCGCTGATCGACAGCGCGATTTGTTTGTCGAACAGGTCCTGATACATGCCGAGTTCGTTGCTTTGGTGCTCACCGACCTCGGCGCTCGCCTGACGCATGCTCTTCAGCATCATCTGCAGAAACAGCGCGTCGATCTGTTCGGCGACGCCATGAATGGCCTGCGGCGACTTCGGATTATTCTTCAGCGAGGCGAGACCGTTCAGGTCGCTGTAGGTATTGGCGTTCTGCGACGCCATGGAGATCGAGGACGTCGGCGGATCGAAGGCGGCCATCAGATCACGATCAGCTGGGCTTGCAGCGCACCAGCTTCCTTCATCGCCTCGAGAATCGCCACCAGATCGCCCGGCGCCGCCCCGACGTCATTCACCGCACGCACGATCTGGTCCAAGTGAACCCCCGGATTGAACAGAAACATATGATTCGTGCCTTGATCCACTTGGATGGTCGAATTCTTCACGACGGTCGTCGTCCCGTTCGCCGAGAACGGCCCCGGCTGACTGACCGCCTGCTCCTCCTTGACGCTGACGGACAGCGAACCATGGGAGACGGCGACGGCGCTCACACGCACGTCGCTGCTGATCACGACGGTGCCGGTGCGCGAGTTGATGATGACCCGGGCCGGCGCACTGCCGGGCTCGAGGTGGAGATTCTCGACCATGGACAGGAACGCGACGCGCTGCGTGGGATCCATCGGCGCCCGGACGCGGATCGAGCCGCCGTCGATGATCGTCGCATCCCCGGCACCGACCCCTTTGTTGACGCTCGCGACCAGGCGCGTCGCGGTCGTGAAGTCAGGCGTGTTCAGATTGAGCACGATCGAGTCGCCGTGGTCGAATTGCGTCGGCACCGAACGCTCGACCGTCGCCCCGTTCGGAATGCGCCCGGAGCTCGGCACGTTGACCGTGAGCTTCGAGCCGTCGCTCCCCTCGACGCCGAAGCCGCTCACCAGCAGATTTCCCTGCGCGATCGCATACACCTGCCCGTCGAGGCCGTGCAGCGGGGTCAACAGCAAGGACCCGCCGCGCAGACTCTTGGCGTTCGCGATCGAATTGACGGTGACGTCGATGGTCTGTCCGGGCTTGACGAATGCCGGCATGTCCGCGGTGACCGACACCGCCGCGACGTTCTTGAGCTGAGGATTCAGGTTCGCCGGCACCGTCACGCCGAGCTGTGCGAGCATGTTCTTCAGGGACTGGACCGTGAACGGCGCCTGGCTCGTCTGGTCGCCGCTGCCGTCGAGGCCGACGACCAGGCCGTAGCCGATCAGCTGATTCGTGCGCACGCCCTGAACCTGCGCGAGATCCTTGATGCGTTCCGCACCTGCCGGCACCGCGCCGCCAAGCACCAGCGCGAGCGCCCACCACCATGTCCGGGGTTTGATCATGATGGCGTGCTCAGAATGGCATGAATGGCGAATTGAAGAAGCGCGCGAGCCAGCCCATGCGGTTCGAGCTCGCGACCGCGCCCTTGCCGGAGTAGCTGATGCGCGCGTCGGCGATCTTGTCGGACGTCACCGTGTTGTCGGCCGCGATGTCGGCCGGCCGCACGACACCGGCGATGCGGATGTACTCATCCCCTTGGTTGAGCTTCAAGGTCTTGTCTCCCTGGACGACGAGATTGCCGTTCGGCTCGACCCCGGTCACGGTGACCGTGATCGCGCCCGCGAGGCTGTTGCTCTGGGTGCTCGAACCCTCGCCGTCGAAGGTGCCGGCATCGTTCAGCGAGGTCGTGAGCACCGGCACGCCGCCGGTGGTGATCGTGCGGCCGAAGAGGGTTGGCCCGGTCGCCGCGATCGCCGTCGACTTCGTGGTCTTGGTGACGGCGTTCTTGCTGGCGTTGATCGCCTCGTTCAGCTTCACGGTCAGGATGTCCCCGACCCGGCGCGCCTTCAGATCGGCGAACAGTTCCATCTGCTGTCCCGCCTGGAAGATCGCGCCCGCGGTGCGCGGCGCCGGCGGCGGCAGCGGCCGCACGATCGGTGCGTCGGGATGCTCGTGCCGCGACGGCAGCATGCCGCAGCCCGCGGTGAGTGAGGCGGCGAGCGCCGTGAGAATCAGGCCGACGGCGCGGAGGCGGACCGCGGGGAGCGGTGGGGCTGAGCGTTGTGTGTCCATCATGCGAGGTTCGTCGTCAGGAACTGCAGCATCTGATTGGTCGTATTGATGGCCTTCGAATTCATTTCATAGGCCCGTTGCGTCTCGATCATGTCGACCAGCTCCGTGACCGAATTGACGTTCGAGGTCTCGAGCGAACCCTGCTGCAGCGTGCCCAGGCCGCTGGTCCCGGGCGTTCCGACCTGCGGCGCGCCGCTCGCGGCCGACTCGACCAGCAGGTTGTTGCCGGTCGGCTGCAAGCCCTCGACGTTGATGAACGCGGCCAGCTGGATCTGGCCGACCGAGGTCGGCTTGGCCGAGCCGGCGGTCGTGATCGACACCGTGCCGTCGGCGCCGATCGACACCGACTGGGCGTTTGCCGGGATCGTGATCGCCGGCGACAGAGGATAGCCGCTCGCGGTGACGACGTTCCCCTGCGAATCCATCGAGAAAGAGCCGTCGCGCGTGTAGGCGAGCGAGCCGTCGGGCATCGTGATCTGGAAGAATCCGAGCCCGGTGACCGACAGGTCCAGGCTGCCGTTGGTCTGCAGCACGCTGCCCTGCGCGTAGTTCTTCTGGGTCGCCGCGATGCGCACGCCGGTACCGAGCGACAGCCCGGTGGAGTATTGCGTGTTCTGCGTGCTTTGCGCGCCCACCTGCTGGATGTTCTGGTACATCAGGTCCTGAAACGACGCGCGGTCGGCCTTGAAGCCGGTGGTGCTGACGTTGGCAAGATTGTTGGCGATGACCGCCATGCGCGTGTTCTGCGCATCCAGCCCCGTCTTCGCCGCCCAAAGTGCAAGATCCATGTTCGCTGTCCTTCTGAGGTTACGGGACCGACATCAAGCGCTCGGCGCTCTGTTCGTTCGTGTCCGTGGAATTCATGCTCTTGACCTGCAGCTCGTAAAGACGCTGCAGTTCGATCATGTTGACGAGCGACTGCGCCGCGTTGACGTTGCTCGACTCGAGCACGCCCGAGGCGACCGTGACGGTCTCGTCGGCCTTGGCCTTGCCGCCGCCCTTCAGGTGCAACAATCCGTCGGCGCCCTTGACGAGATCCGCGGTCGGCGGGTTGACCAGTTTGATGCGGTCGACCTGGGATTGCGCCGCGGCGCTCAAACCGAGCGGCACGACCGAGATCGTGCCGTCGGTGCCGATCGTCACCTGCGTCGACGGCGGGATCGCGATGGGGCCCGCGTCCGACAGCACCGGCTGGCCCGCCGCGGTGGTGACTTCACCGTTCGCCGTCACGCGCAGGTCCCCCGCTCGCGTATAGGCTTCGCTGCCGTCGGGCGCCTGCACGGCGATCAACCCGGGGCCGTTGACGGCGATGTCCATGCTCCGGCCCGTGTCCTGCAGCACGCCGCCGGCGAAATCGACCCCGCCGTTGCCGGCAACCGCATTGACCCGGCTGGGATAGCCCGGGCCGTAGACGGGCTCGCTCGTGAAGTCGATCGTGTTGGCGAGGAACCCGACCGTGTCGGAATTCGCGATGTTGTGGTTGTTGGCCGCCTGCGCCAGCATGATCTGCTTCGCTCCGGTCATCGCCACATAGAGCCCTCTGTCCATCGTTAATGGGCCATGTTGATGACGGTTTGCGACAGCTGATTCGAGGTCGTGACGACCTGCGCGTTCGCCTGGAAGGCCCGCTGCGCCGTGATCATGTTGACGAGTTCGGTGGTCAGGTCGACGTTGGAACTCTCCAACGCGCCGGACTGGATGCTTCCGAAGCCGGCGGAAGCGGCCGTGCCCTGCACCACGTTGCCGGAGGTGAAGGTCTCGGACCAATTGGTGTCGCCGAGCTGCTTGAGCCCCTGGGGATTCGGAAAGTTCGCGAGCGCGAGCTGTCCGAGCTGCGTCGAACGGCCGTTGGTGTAGACCGCCGAGACGACGCCCGATGGATCGATCGCCACCGTGCTCAGCTGGCCGGTCGCATAGCCGTTCTGCGTGATCGACGTCACGCCGAATTGCGCTCCGTACTGCGTCGTGGAGCCGAAATTGAAGTTGAGGTTCATCGGGCTCGCGCCGCCCGGCGGTGTATAGCCATTGAATGTGAGACCGGCGCCGGCGATCGTCGGCGGCGAGGCGACCGCGCCGGTAGGCGAGAATCCGAGGGGCTGCGCGCCGCCCACCTGCGTGCCGTTGACCGTGAGATAGGTGTTCCACACGTTCGGCGTCGCCGTCTGCACGAAAAAGAACGTCGCAGGGTAGGCGTTGCCCAGCGAGTCGTAGACCGTCGTCGACGTCGACTGGTTGTAGCTTTGCGAGTTCGTCGGGTCGAACGGCGTCACGGTCGGCGCGACGGAGTTCGCCGGGAGGTTCAGGATCACGCTGCCCGTGGAGGTTGCGAGCGGCGCGCTTTGCGCCGTCTGCAGGTTCAAGTCGGCGAGCGTGCCGGTGTTGAAGCCGCCATTCACCAGCGGCGGGTAGACCTGCAGCGCCTGACCGGTCGCGCTGACGACGTTGCCGGAGGAGTTCTCCTGGAACTGTCCGTTGCGTGAATAGACCACGCCGCTTGCATCCTTCAGCGTGAAGAAGCCGTCGCCGCTGATCGCCAGGTCCAGGTTCGACGAGGTCGTCGTGATGTTGCCCTGATTGAATTGCTGCGCCGTGGCCGCGAGACGCACGCCCTCGCCGACCACCGAAGTGTTCAAATTGACGGCTCCGGATGCGTAGACGTCGGCGAATTCCGCGCGCGACTCCTTGAAGCCGACCGTGTTGGCGTTCGCGATGTTGTTCGCGGTGACGTCGAGGCCGGAACTCGCCGCGGTGAGTCCGGATAATGCGATGCTGAAGGATGCCATGGATTCGCTCCCGAAATGGTTAGTTTGAAATCTGCTGGACGCTGCTGAACGGCACGCTGCCCTGGCCGGCGACGTTCAAGGTCAGGCCGGTCGAGCCCGCCCCCATCGTCACGCTCTGCACGGTGCCGTTCACGTAGGTGGCGACCGCCGTCCCGGACGCGACGCCCGCGACCTGGGCGCTCAAGTTGTATTGCCCGGCGGGCGCAGCCGATCCGTCGCCCAAGGTGCCGTTCCACGTGAAATTCGCGAGCCCCGCCGGCTGCGCGCCGAGGTTGATCTGCTGCACCAGCACGCCGCCGGGGGTGGAGACGTTCAACAGCACCTGCGAGCTGGTCTGCGGCACGCTGATCGCGCCGGTGACGGCCGCCCCGTTCGTCGCGAGCGTCGCCGTGGAACTGCTGACGAGCGCCTGGTGCCCGAGCAGCGACGAGGCCTGCAGCGCCTGGCCCGAGACCAGCGAGTTCGACATGCTGGTGAACGAGGTGTTCAGGTTGGTGATGCCCTGGACCGTGCTGAGCTCGGCCAGCTGGTTCAAGAAGGTGCTGCTGTCGACCGGGCTGGTCGGATCCTGGTTTTTCAGCTGCGCGAGCATCAGCGTCAGGAAATCCGTGCCGCCGAGGGTGGTCGCGCTCGACGCCGCGAGCGCGGTGCCCGCGGGATTGGCCGACGCGGCCCCGGAGGCGGCGGGCGGCACGGTGTTATTGGTGTTGATCGTCATTTGTCATGCCCCTCGTGCTTAGTGGCCCATCGCGATGGTTTTCAACAACAGATCTTTGGCGGTGTTGATCGCATCGACATTGGTCGCGAACGAGCGGTTCGCGGAAATCATGTTCGCCATCTCCTCGATGGGATTGACGTTCGACATGTAGACGTAGCCCTGCTTGTTCGCGAGCGGCGAGTCGGGCTGATAGCGCATCGTGACGGGCGCCTGGCTCTCGACTATGCCGACGACGCGCACGCCGGCGACCGCCCGCGCGGAATTCGATTCCGATCCGGCCGCGTCCATCATCGTCTTGAACACCGGCTCGCGCGCCCGATACACCGTGGCCGGATCGCCGCTCTCGCTTTCGGCGTTGGCGAGGTTGCTCGCGGTCGTGTTCAAACGGATCGTCTCGGCGTTGAGCGCGGTGCCGGCGACGTTGAATACATTGAACAAGGACATACGAAGTTCTCCTGCGCCGGGACTATTGGCCGGCGATCGCGAATTGCAGATCCGAGATCTCGTCGTTCACGAACGCAAGACTCGCCTGGTAGCGCACGTTGTTGGCGGCGAAGGCCGCCTGTTCGATCGGCATCTCGACCGTGTTGCCGTCGAGCGAGGCTTGATACGGATTGCGGTATTTCACCGGGCCGTAGGGTTGGTCCGCGCTCGTCATCGAGATATGGCCGGGCTCGGTCGTGGCGAGCGCGAGCTGCGACGAAGACTCCGATTGCGACAGCACCTCACGGAAATCGATGTCCCGCGCCTTGTAGCCCGGGGTGTCGGCATTCGCCAGATTGCTCGCCAGCACGCCGATGCGCTCGCCGTAGAGCAGCAGCGCCTTTTCATGAATTCCGAACAGGTTCTGAAACATGGTGACCATTCCTCCTCGCCCCAGAGCAAAGCAAGAGCTGTGCCAAAGGCCGTAATCCTGGCCAACTGCGACGTCCCGCACAGTTTGCGGTCGCTTGGCGGCCGGCGGAGCGCTCACGACGGCTCCGGCACGGCAAGACTTTGCCGCCCGCTGCCGGCCGTCGGCCGTGGCGTTTGCCGGTTTGCCGTGCGGCGGCACGCTCGCCCCACAGCCGCCGCGCGATGCCTGGACAAGGCGACCGGGTTCCTGGCACGGCAATTGCTTCCTCTACCTACATGGTCGTGAAACCGCCAAAATCTCGTCGCCCGTATGTCCCAGCCTGGATCGCCGCCGCCGGGCTGCTGCTTACGCTACCGTCGACGGCGCTCTGGGCCGGACCGCCGTTGCAGTTCGAGAATTTGGCGGCCTTGAGCCACGTCGCCGAGGCGACGGCTGCCGGGCTGTTGGGACCGCGGGGCGCACAGCAACGCTTGCAGGTCGGGCCCATCGAGCCCGAGCTGCGCTTGCGGCTATGCGATCGGCCCGTAACCGGGACGCGCGCGCCAGGCCTCAAGATCCCCGATCGCGTCGTCGTCGAGCTGCGCTGCGCGGGCTCCAATCCCTGGCATATCTATGTGCCGGTCCGGGTTATCGGCGTCACCGCGGTGGCGGTTGCGGCCCACGCGCTGGTCGCGGGCACCGTACTGACCGCCGCGGACATCACCGTGGAGCGGCGTGATTTGACGCTGCTGCCGCCGGGTTTTTTCAACGCCGCCGCGATCGCGGTCGGCCTGACGGCGGCGCGGCCGATTGCCGGGGGCACCATCCTGACCAATCAGTTGTTGCTCGGCACGCCGGCGGTGCGGCGCGGCCAGACCGTTACGCTCGTCGCCAATGCCGGGGGCATCAGCGTGCGCACCAACGGCCGGGCTCTGATGGACGGTTTCGTGAACCAACGGGTCAAAGTCGAGAATCTTTCATCCGGCAAAATCATCGAAGGCATAGCCCGATCCGATCAGACCGTCGAAATAATCGTGCCGTGACCCTTCAGTGAACCGCGTCACAGTCGATAACAGCGAAGGTGCGACGGAATTGCCATTTGCCGCTAAAGTTCATCCAATCCCCGACGATATGGGGGTATGGGTAGCGTGATTACCCCAGGAGATATTTCGGTGCCGAACAAAATTACAGGTTACACGGCGACTGAACCGCGAACGCCGATCAAAGGGTCCAGCGGTAACGGCCAAGTGATTGATAAATCACAGGTCGGTGCAGCGGGTGCGAGCGCCGGCGCGACGGCCGGGACCGCCGACCAGGTGACGCTGACCGGATCCGGCCGCGCGATGCAAAAATTGGCGGACGCGGTCGCCGCAGTGCCGGCCGTCAACGCCAGCAAGGTCGCCGCGGTCAAGCAGTCGATTCAAAACGGGACTTATCAGGTGAACTCGGGACAGGTTGCGTCCAAGATCCTGCAATTCGAGCGGGGCTTGAAGTAGCCGCATGTCCCCGGACGCCCAAAATCGACTCGCCGCGGTCCTCGACCGGCAGATCGCGCTCGCCACCGAGCTCGCGTCGCTGTTGGACACCGAGCGCGCCGCGCTGTCGGGAACGGCGGCCGACGAAGTCAGCCGGCGCGCCGCGCAGAAGCTCGTGCTGTTGCAGAGCCTGGAGAAATTGGAGGCCGAGCGGGCCGGCCTTTGCCAGGGCATGGCCGCGCACGGAGAGCCGTCGAGCGACGATCTGCCGGGAACGAGCGATGCGATTCGGCAACGCTGGCACGCGCTGTTGGCCGTCGCCAAGTCCTGCCGCGACGCCAACGAGGTCAACGGCTACATCATCAATGCCCGTCATCACCAGGTCCGCCAGTTGATCGACGTCCTGCGCGGCGGCGCGGCGGTGACCTACGGGCCGCAGGGTAAAACGATGACCACCGCGCTGCGGGCGCTGGCTCAGGCTTGAGCCATGCTGGTCCTCAGCCGCCGTGCGGACGAATCGATCCTGATTCAACCGGCCGAAGGGGCCGACGTCACGATGACCCTGCAGCAATTGTTCGCGAACGGCCCGATTCAAATCACCCTGCTCGGCAGCACCGGCCGGCGCGTCAAGGTCGGCATCGAAGCGCCGCAACAATTGTCGATCAGGCGTAAAGACATCGCTTGATTGAACATAAGCGCGGGACATGGTCCGCGCGCCTTCGCAAACACCCCGTCGGTGTGCATAATGCGGTCTCGCACCACGCGCAACCGAAGGGATCTCACCGATGGAACGTCGCCTGCATACCCGCCATCGCGCGCGCACGACGGTCTACGTCGTGATGCCGGGACGCAAGAGCCGCATATGCAAGGCCAAAAACCTGAGCGCGAACGGCGTATTCGTCGAGACCGAGAATCTCGGTCTGCGCAAGGGCCAACAGGTCCAACTCGCCTTCGCGATCAACTTGGGCTTGGTGACCAAGATCCACCGCCGCACGGCGATCGTCGCGCACGTGACGCGCGGCGGCACCGGCTTGATGATGGAACAGTTTGCCGGCCGCTGATCTCGGGGCGATCCGCCTCCGCGGCGCACGCCAGAACAACCTAAAAAACATCGATCTCGACCTGCCGCTCGGCGAACTGATCGTCGTCACGGGCGTCAGCGGCTCGGGGAAGTCCTCGCTGGTGTTCGACACCTTGTACGCGGAAGGACAGCGCCGCTACGTGGAAACCTTCTCCCCGTATGCGCGCCAGTTCCTCGACCGGATGGACAAGCCGCAGGTCGACCGCATCGAGGGCATACCGCCGGCGATAGCGATCGATCAGGCTAACCCCGTGCGGACGTCGCGCTCGACGGTCGGCACCATGACCGAGCTGAACGACCACCTAAAGCTCCTGTTCGCGCGCGCGGCGACCCTGTACTGCCGCCGCTGCGGCGAA
>JAJXYR010000135.1 GCA_021780475.1 Pseudomonadota bacterium | reverse complement strand
GTCTCGCGTTCCACGAGACGAAGCGCCCGGTGCGCACCGCGAGCGCCGAGCAGGTGCGCCAACCGATGTACGCCACCGGCGTGGGTTATTGGAGAAACTTCGAGCCGCAGCTGGAGCCGCTGCGGCTCGCATTGGGAGACTGCATGGAGCGTTTCGCGCACGAATCGTAGCGCCGGCGGCGGCGCTCAACAACAATTCCAACGACTAGGGGATGACACGATGAAGAAGAAGACAGCGGCACTGTCCACGATCCCGCCGGGTCATCAATCCAAGCTCGCGCTCGCGATCGCGGCCGCACTGGCCGGTGGCGGCGCGCTTCACGGCGTGCCCACCCTCGCCGCGTCCCCGACGGACGCGCTGCAGGAGATCGTCGTCACCGCGCGCAAACGCGCGGAGAACCTCCAGGACGTGCCGATCAGCATCGACGTATTCACCAGCAAGGACTTGCAGCACCTTGCGATCGCGCAGTTCGAGGACTATGCGACCAAGACGCCGTCGATCTCGTTCGTGAGCGCCGGCCCCGGCACGCAAACCTTCGTGATGCGCGGCGTGTCCGACGGCAGTAATCCGAATTACCCGAATGCCGCGACGACCGCGTTCCTCGTCGACGACATGTCGATGAACTACTACGGCACGACGCCGGACCTGCATCTGTACGACGTCGAGCGCATCGAGGTGCTGAACGGACCCCAGGGCACGACGTTCGGAGCCGGCGCGATGGCGGGCGCGTTGCGCTTCATCACGAACAAGCCCGATCCGAATGCGTTCGGCGCGGGCGTGGACCTCGACGGCGGCAAGATCGACGGCGGCACCCACAACGGCACGGTCGAGGGCTTCGTGAACCTGCCGCTGGTCGACGGCTGGACGGCGCTGCGCATCTCCGCGTTCAGCGATTATCACGGCGGCTTCATCACCAATCAGCTCACCACGCGCAACTGGGTCAATGGCACCACGTCGACCAACGCCGCCTGGGCCGGCCGGAACTACAACGTCGAAAAGGTGACCGGCGCCCGGATCGCGCTCGGTCAGAAATTCGCGGAGGGATGGAACGCGACGCTGACCGGCAGCTACCAGCGCCAGCTCACCCACGGCGCCTGGGATGAGGACCCGACGGTCGGCGGCGCGGTCGACAACCAGGGCAACTTGGTGAACGGCCCGGCAACTCCGTTGCCGCCGAACACGGTGGTGCGCTTCGGACCGGAGTTCAAACGGTATTTCGCGAAGACCGTGGACTTCCATCTCGACGGCGACGTCGGCATCGGCGATCTGGTCTTTGCGAGCACTTACTGGGCGCAGGATGACCGCTGGGTCAACGAGTATTCGGAGTACATGCAATACCTGAACCAGTACGCGAATCCGCCGAATGCGAACTTCAATGCGTCGACCCAGCAGGCCTTCACCTGTCTCACCGATCCGGTCAACGGCGCCGGATTCAGCGGCTGTAAGCCGCCAATCCAGTATTACGATTACGACGTGCACACCTACCGCCAGTCGAACGAACTGCGCCTCCAGTCGAAGGAAGGCGGGCGCTTCCACTGGCTGGGCGGCGTCTACTGGGAGAAGACCAAGAACTTCATCTACAACATCTACCACATGCCGGGCCTGCAGACCGCCGGCCAGGCGTGGCAGGCGACCACCGCCTACTATTACAATCAGGGTGCGCTGCCGCCGACGCCCGACGACTGGTACAGCTACAACGATCGCTCCGATTACCTCCAGACCACCGAATTCGCGAACGTCGTCTTCGATGTCACGCCCAAGCTGCACCTGGAACTGGGCACCGTTCACTTCCACTCGAACTTCTCGACGTCCACATACGGCGGATTCTGGTACGCGCCGCAGAGCCCGAGCACCTACGGCGGATCTTCGAACAAATGGGACAGCAAGGTCGGCATCAGCTACAACGTGACTCCCCACGCGTTCGTTTATGCAGACGCCGCGCAGGGTTTTCGCGACGGCGGCGTGAACGGCGGCCTGCCAAGCGGCTGCACGACGAACGGGGTCCCGACACAATTCAAGCCCGACACCTTGACGAACTACGAATTCGGCTGGAAGACCACCTGGCTCGAGAATCGCCTGCTTTGGAACGGCGCCGTCTATTACATGCCGTGGAAGCAACTCCAGACGCTCGTGTTCGATCCGTCAATCTGCCCGTCGAGCAGCTTCAGCGCGAACGTTGGCGACGCGCGCGTCTACGGCATGGAAACGAACCTGAAGTACCACCCGACTGCGGCTCTGAGCCTGTCATTGTCGGCGAGCTACAACGACGCGCGCATGCGAACCAACAATTTCCAGAACGCGAGCTTCGCCGTGGCGCCCGGCGAACGGCTGCCGTACGACCCGTATTTCAGCTATGGCGCGAACGCGCGCTACGAAGTGCCCATCCAGGGCGCGCTGCACGGCTACCTGCAGTACGACGTCTCGCACAAGGGCGACATGTGGAACGCGCTGCAGACCTCGGGCAGCAACGGCCTGCCGCGCGTGCTGCAGCCCGGGTATTCGGTCATGAACCTGCGCTTCGGCATCGAACAGACCGACTCGCATTGGATCACCGAGTTCTACATCACGAATCTCACGAACAAGAACGCGGTCATCTACACCAACGAGGGCAATTTCGACCTGAGACAGACCCGGAACGAGCCACGCGTGTTCGGCCTGCGCGTTTCGTACCGCTGGGGCAAGGCCGCCGGCCAGGGTGGCCGATGACGGGCGCGAAACTCGTCCGCCTGTGCGTGGCGGGCATCCTGCTGCCGATGTGTGCGGCGCGCGCGCAGTCGTCCGCGCCGGTCGGAGCCGGCCGCACGCTGACCCCGGACGATTTCTACCGGGCCGTCGACGTGAGCGACCCGCGGGTCTCCCCGAAGGGTCGTTGGGTCGCCTATGTCGCGACCACCAACGAGCGCGCGCCCGACGAGGCGCGCAGCGCGATCTGGATGGTCAGTTGGGACGGCCGCCAGAACGTCGAACTCACGACCCCGGCGGCGGACGCGTCGAGTCCACGATGGAGTCCGGACGGCCGCTATCTGTCGTTCCTCGGCAAACCACGGGGAGCCACGTCGACGCAGATCATGTTGCTCGACCGGCGTGGCGGCGAAGCCCGGGCGTTGACCGGAGTCAGCGGGGAAATCGGCGACTATGCGTGGTCGCCGGACGGCAAGTCCATCGTGTTCACGATGCAGCCGGCGGATCCGGGCGCGGCGGCGAAGCCGATGGTGATCGACGCACTGCACTTCAAGGACGACGCCGCGGGCTACCTGAGCGCGGGCCGCACCTGGCGCTTGTATCTGATCGACGTCGCCGACCGGCGCGTAGAACCATTGACCGCCGAAGGCGGATTCAACGACACCCTGCCCGCCTGGTCTCCGGACGGACGACGCATTGCGTTCGTGCGCACGCGCGAGCATGGCGCCGACGAGGATGGGCGCGAGTCGATAGAGGTCGTCGATGCGCGCCCGAAATCGGCGCCGCGCATGCTCGTGCGCCCGTTCGCACCGAACAGCCAGATGCTCGCCTGGAGCCCCGACGGCACCCGGATCGCCTTTCTCCAGGGTTTGGAACCGAAGTACTACGCGTACATGCAGGATCACCTGTTCGTCGTGCCTGCGGCGGGCGGCACCGCCCGGCCTCTGACCGGCAAGCTGGACCGCGCCGTGATGTCGTACGCGTTCACGGCGGACGGCAAGGGCATGGAGATCACCGTCGAGGACGATCGCACCGAGTATCCGTCGATGGTCGACCTGGCGAGCGGAGCGATTCGCCGGCTGAGCGCGCCGGGCCCCTACGTCACCACCGCGCTGTCGGCGGCGGGCGGCCACACCGCGCTGCTCTACACCGACGATCGCGCCCCGGCCGAGGTGTACGCGCTCGATCACGGGCGCCTGCGCAAGCTGACCGGCCAGAATGACGCGTTTTTGGCGGGTCTTCGCCTCGGCGCGGTGAAGGATGTCTCATTCAAGGATCCAGGCGGCGTAGAGATTCATGGGCTCGTCGTCGAGCCACCGAACTTCGTGACGGGTCGCCGGTACCCGACGCTGCTGTGGATTCACGGCGGACCGAACGGCCAGGACGAGCATTCGTTCGTGCTCGACGGGTATCAGTTCGAGCCGCAGATGTTCGCCGCGAAGGGGTTCGTGGTGCTGCGCGTGAACTACCGTGGCGGCAGCGGGCGCGGAATCGCGTTTGCGAAGGCGATCTACGCCGACTGGGGCGACAAGGAAGTGAAGGATCTACTCGCGGGAGTCGATGACCTCGTGCGCCGCGGCATCGCCGATCCTGCGCGACTCGCGGTTGGCGGCTGGAGCTACGGCGGCATACTCACCGACTACACGATCGCGAGCGACGGACGCTTCAAGGTCGCGATCGCGGGCGCGGGCAGCGCCGATCAGATCGCGATGTACGGCAGCGACGAATACGTGCTGCAGTACAACCACGAACTCGGTCCGCCGTGGATCAATTCCGCGTTGTGGATGAAGGTTTCCTATCCGTTTTTCCATGCGAACCGCATCCACACACCGACCCTGTTCCTCGGCGGAACCAAGGATTTCAACGTACCGATCAACGGTGGCGAGCAGATGTACGAGGCGTTGCGGACCCTCGGCGTACCGGCGCGCCTGGTGGTCTATCCGGATCAGCATCACGTCTTCGAGCGCCCGAGCTTTCTCAAAGACATGGCACAGCGGATGATGGCGTGGGTCGACCGGTTCATGCCGCCTTGATGGGATGCGCCGAGGCCCCGGGTTCGCGGCCTCGGCGATTTTCCGCTTCGTGGATTTCCTTCCAGGCTCTGAGTATCTCGCCAACGCTCCACGCCTGCGCGAAACAGCCGCGGGGCGCGAACGGCGGATCACCATCGGCGATTTCGCTGACCTGGCCGACGCCGGCCTCCCGCAGATGCGGGGCAATGCCGCGAAGAAATGCCAGGGCGGCGCCCGAATCCGCGTGCAGGCGATAATGCGCCGTCACGAAGGGCCCGAGCAGCCAGGCCCACACCGTCCCCTGGTGATACGCGCCGTCGCGCGCGGCGCCGTCCCCTTCATAGCGGCCTTTGTAGCGGCCATCGCGCGGCGCAAGCGACCGAAGTCCCATCGGCGTCCACAGCTGCGCCGCGCACACGTCGAGCACGCGCCGCGCGCGCTCGCCGCTCAGCAAGGTGTGAGGCAGGGACAGGGCGAACACCTGGTTGGGCCGCAGGCTCGCATCGCGGCGTCGCCCGCCGGCATCCACATCGCCTTCCGGCCCGTCGATCACGTCGTATAGGTGGCCTCCGGCCTCGAACCAGAACGCCGCGGCGAAGCTCGCCGCGATCGTGGCGGCTCGGGCGGCGAGATCGGCACGTGCCGGCGCATGACCGAGATCGCCGGCGAGATCGCGCAGAATGCACACCGCGTTGTACCAGAGCGCATTGACTTCCACGGGCTTGCCGATGCGCGGGGTCACCACCCAGCCGCCCACCTTCGCATCCATCCAGGTCAGCTGCACGCCCTCCTCGCCCGCGCGCAGCAAGCCGTCCGCGGGGTCCACCCGGATGCCGAACCGCGTGCCGCGGACATGCCACTCGAGCATGTCCGCGAGGATCGGATAGATCTCCGCGGCGAACGCACTATCATGGGTTGCGCGCAGGTAGTCGTGGACGGCGATGAAATACCACAGGCTCGCATCCACGGTGTTGTACTCCGGGGTTTCGCCCGCGTCCGGAAAGCGGTTCGGCAACATTCCCTGGCTCACGAACTTCGCGAAGGTGCGCAGCACACTCGCGGCGATCGCGCCGCGCCCCGTGGCGAGCGTCAGTCCCGCGAGCGCGATCATCGTGTCCCGGCCCCAATCGCTGAACCAGGGATAGCCGGCGATGACCGTGTTGCCGACGGTCCGTCCAGTTGAGTCGCGCCGCTCGACCAGAAACTGATCCGCCGCCAGCGCGAGCCGCTCGAGCGGTTCCGAGTCGCCGTCGGCCGGGGCCCGGTGACACGCTTTGCGGAAGGCGTCGCAGATGTCGCGTTGACGGGCCAATTCCGCCGCCGACGCCGGCGCCGCCGGCATCGGCTCGTGCGATTCGGCGGTCAGGATCAGCGCATTGGTCTGGCCGGGTGCGAGGGTGAATTCGAATCTCGCCGGGCGCAACAGGTCCTCCAGGTCATCGAGCCCTCTCGCGCTCTCCTCGCGATGCCGGAAATTCCAATACCATAGCGGCTGGTTCTGCACCTGCGCGCCGGCGCACAGCAGCCGGTACGGCGGGGCATCCGCGGGCGCGCGGATCTCGACGCCATCCACAACCGCTTCGACTCCGAACGGCTGCGCGCCGCGCAGCTGCCGGTGATAGTCGCGGCAGGTGCACAGCGGATCGATCGACAAGCTCAGGTCGAGGGTCCCGCCGATGCGCGTGAACTGAACGTACGTGGTGTTCTCGCCGTGACGCATCCAGATGCGCTGTTCGAGCCGTGCATCCGCGAGCAGCCAGGTCCACACCGGCGTCAGGCCCTCCAGCCGGAAGGACTCCAGGTGGCAATAGCCCCTCGGGGCTATCGTGCCGTCCGCGAACTCGTTCGTCGCGAGCGGCCACGACGCACCGCCGTAGCGCGCCGTGACGTCGAGCTTCGCCACCAGCGCAACCCGGTCGACGGGCGGTCGCAGCGCCGCGAACAACAGTCCATGATAGCGCCGCGTATTCATGAGACTCAGGCTGCCGGCGGCGAATCCGCCGATGCCGTTCGTGCACAGCCATTCCCGGCCAGCCGTCTGCTCCAGACTTCCGAGCGCATCGCGCCGGAGCACGATTCGGCTGAATCGGCTGCTCTGACGTCCCAATGACGTCACCCTCGCATGTCCAGGCGCGCGCCGAGGCATCGAACGATCGTCGGGGGCGGGACGGTGCGCATCGGCGCATGGTAACCGCGGTCAGCGCCGGCTGCTACCGGTCAAGATCAATTCTCGATCGCGCCATCCGCTCTCGCGGAACCGCCGGTCGCTAGGCACGAGGTCCGTGGGCGACTATGATCCGGCCATCGTGACCGGATTCAAATATGTCGGCGGGCGGTATCCTGCATCAGATGCCGTTCGCAAGGCGGGCGACGATCTCGCGTTCGGCTCTGACATGCGCTTCTCCGGCATGGTCCATGCCACGCTGCTGTTGAGCCCGCACGCGCATGCGCGGATCCTCCGCATAGATTCGGCCCGCGCGCGCGGCGGTGCGCGCGATCGACGTCGAGTACGATCCGCTCCCCGCCGTGCTGTCGGCCGAGGCATCCCGTCGAGGAAGTCCCGCCCCTACAAGCGGCTCGCGATCCGCGGCCTCGCCGCCGATCTCTGGGGCTTGATCGGCGCGGGCGCATCGTCGGCGACTCCGTTAGGCTCGTGACCAGCTTGTACCAAGGAGAAACTGTGTTGCTGGAAATCCCGCCATTCCGCCGACTCGCGAAGCGGGTCGCAACGTCTCTTACGTTTCTTGCCGTCGGGGTTACGAGCGCTCACGCGGGCGCGGGCGTGGCCGAGGCCGCGCTTCGAGCGCAGCGGGCGGACGCGCTGCCGATCACGAAATTCTACCGGAGTCCCGTGCCGTTGCCGCCTGAGCCACCGGGGACATTGATTCGGTCGGAGTCGGTCGACACCTACGATCTGCCGGCCGGTGTGCGTGCCGTGCGCATTGCGTACCTGTCCCGCTCTGCGGAAGGCATGCCGGTGATGGCCCGTCATTGCATGGGCACATGGTACGGCGGGGGTCGCCCGTGGCTGCGCGCCGTCGCTTTCGCGGGCCGCCCGGCGCCGACGAACTGCGACCAATTACCGCCTCGCGCATGAATTCAGAGTCAACCGATTCGATTAGGAGACGTGCCATGTCCATTGCTTTCGTGCCCGCGCGCCGCGCCCTCGCCGTGCTGTTGCTGATCCTTCCCGTGGCGTTTTGGTCCGTCGCCGCGCACGCGGGATCCCTGGATGCGCTGAGTTCGAGAGAAGCCTCCGGCGGACTCCGTGCGGCGCTCGGCCGGGGAATCGACCAAGCCGTGGCACACCTCGGCGTGCCGGGCGGATTTCTGTCGAATCCGAAAGTCCGGATTCCGCTTCCGCCGGCACTCCGGAAGATCGACCGGGGATTGCGCCTCGTGGGCATGGGCGGGGACGCGGATGCGCTGGACGTCGCCATGAATCATGCCGCCGAGTCGGCGGTCGCCGACGCCAAGCCGATACTCGAGCAAGCGCTGCGGCACATGACGATCGATGACGCCAAGGGCATCCTGACCGGAGGCGATGATTCGGTCACCCAGTATTTTCGCCGAACGACCGGCGACTCGCTGCGACGGAAATTCGAGCCCATCGTCGCGACCGCGACCGCCAGGGTGCGGCTGGCGACGCTCTACGACCAATATGCCGGTAACGCCGCCCGGTTTGGCCTCGTCAAGGCCGATGACGCCCACTTGAACGACTACGTCACGAGGAAGGCCTTGGACGGCCTGTTCTCGGCGATTGCCGACGAGGAACGGGCGATTCGACGGGATCCACTGCATCAAGGCAGTTCGCTGATCAAACGCGTGTTCGGCGCCCTGAATAACCAATGAGTCGCGAGCGCGCAATAATCAATAATCCCATTGGGGAGGTTGACGGCCGCCGATAGCCAGTGTGACAGTAGGGAATGTTGACCGCGAGGCGTGACGCCGACCCGGCCCACCTGCGCTCCGCGCCCTTGTCCCGTCACACACCGGCACTGTGCAAAACCTGAATTTCAAATCTGCCGTCCTCGTCGCACTGGGTGTCAGCGCAGGCATGCTGATGTCCGCATGCAGTTTGGGACCGGCGTTTCACCACCCGATCGATCCCGCGCCGCGGGCCTGGGTGATGACACCCGGTCCGACCCCCGGGGCAATCGCGCACGCGGCGGCGCCGGCCTGGCCGAAACCCGGGTGGTGGCACGGCTTCGGCTCGGAGCCGCTCGATCGCTACATCGCCGCGGCGCAAACGCACAACCAAGACATCGCCGCGGCGATCGCGCAGGTTCACGAGGCCGATGCGGACGCGCGCATCGCGGGGGCGCCGCTGTTGCCGTCCGTGGCGCTGCAGGCGACGGCCAGCCGTCAGAAGTCCTTTTCGCCGTTTTCGGGCACGACCAGCGCGGCGCACACCGAATACGCTCCGCTGTTGACCGCGAGCTACGAGCTGGATTTTTGGGGCAGGAATCGATCGCTGCGCCGTGCCGCCGTGGCCGAGCTGCGGGCCAGCCGGTACAACCGACACGCCGTCGCGCTCACCGTGGTGACGAGCGTCGCGCTCACGTACTTCCAATCGCTCGAGCTGCGGGATCGGCTGCGGGTGGCGCAGGACAACTGGTCGAATGCCCAGCACGTCCTCGACGACCTCGAACTCGAGGCGCGGGTCGGCACCGCGACGGCGCTCGACGTGGCGCAGCAGGCCGCCACGGTCGCCGCGCTGCGCGCCGCGATACCGCCGCTGCGCCAGCAGCTGCGCGCAGCGGAGGACGCGCTGGCGGTGCTGGTAGGCAGCCCGCCGCAAGCACTCACTGTCGGGAGCGGCTCGCTGGTCGATCTCAAGGAGCCGCCGGTTTACCCGGGATTGCCGGCCGCGCTCCTGGCTCGCCGTCCTGACGTGGCCGCGGCCGAGTCGCGGCTGCGGGCGGCGAATGCAAACATCGCCGCGGCGCGTGCCGCGATCTTTCCGAGCCTGACGCTGACGGGCAGCGCAGGTTATGCCGGCGCGGCGGCTGCCTCGGTTTTCGCGCCCGCCGACCGCGTCT
>JAJXYR010000293.1 GCA_021780475.1 Pseudomonadota bacterium | reverse complement strand
CTACGGGGCGCTGGTCCTGGGCACCCGCGACTACGTCGACAAGCATCGCTTCCCGGGCGTGGTCATGGGCCTGTCGGGCGGCGTCGATTCGGCGCTGACGCTGTGCATCGCGGTCGATGCGCTCGGCGCGGCGCGCGTGCATTCGGTGTCGATGCCGTCGCGCTACACCTCGGCGATGAGCCGTGAGGACGCGGCGCTGCAGGCGGCCTCGCTCGGCGTCAAGCACAGTGAAATATCGATCGAGGGCATGTTCGAGGCGACGCTCGCGGCGCTCGCCGGCGAGTTCGCCGGCTTTCCGCCCGGCACCGCCGAGGAGAACATCCAATCGCGCTGCCGGGGCGTGCTGTTGATGGGGATTTCCAACAAGACCGGCAAGATGCTGCTCACGACCGGCAACAAGAGCGAGATGTCGGTCGGCTACGCGACCCTGTACGGCGACATGGCGGGCGGCTTTGCGCCGATCAAGGATTGCAGCAAGCTGCTCGTGTACCGGCTCGCGCGCTGGCGCAACACCCAGGGGCGCGCCATCCCCGACCGGGTCATCGACCGCGCACCGTCGGCGGAACTGCGCCACGATCAAAAGGACACCGACAGCCTGCCGCCGTACGAGATCCTCGACCCGATCCTGGAGGCGTTCATCGAAGAGGACCTGTCGGTCGACGAGATCGCCGCGCGCGGCTTCGACCGCGCGGTCGTCGGCCGGATCCTGGACCTCGTCAAACGCAACGAGTACAAGCGCCGCCAGGCGCCGCCGGGCGTGCGCGTCAGCGGCCGGGCGTTCGGCCGCGATTGGCGCTACCCGATCACGAGCGGCTACCGCACGGGTTAGTGCGGTGCCGCGCGGGGCGGAGCGGGGGTGCCCGCCGCCCGCGCGATCGGCGCTACCAGAGCTTCCAGAAGTGCCAGCGCTTCTTCGGGGGCGGCGGCGGCGGGGCGTTCACGCCGGTGTAGTTGGCGTCGTAGACGCGCTGGGCGCTCGCGGCAAGGTCCGGCATGTCCAGGCGCTTGTAGGCCTCGACCAGCACCTGCAGCGCGTGCTGCACCGCCGGCGCGCCGTCGTAGTGGGAGATGCAGTATTTGGCCCGGTCGATCGCGCCGACGTAGGCGCCGCGGCGCATGTAGTAGTCGGCGACGTGCATCTCGAAGTTCGCGAGCCGGTTGCGCAGGTAAATCATGCGCTGCCTCGCATCCGGCGCATACGGGCTCTTCGGGAATTTCTTCAGCAACAAGCCGAAGGCATCGAAGGACTTCTCGGTGTTGGTCGGCGGCCGCGCCGACAGGTCCGCGTGGAAATAGCGCTCGATGAAGTTGCGCTGGCGCGAGAAATACACCAGGCCCTTCATGTAGTAGGCGTAGTCGACGCGCAGATTGGTCGGGTTTTCGCGGATGAAGGAGTCCGCCGCATCGATCGCGGGATCGGTCTGCCGGCTCTTGTAATAGGCGTAGATCAGGTCGATCTGAGCCTGGTGCGCTTCGGCGCTGAACGGAAAGCGCGCCTCGATCGCTTGGAACTGCTTGATCGCCGCCGCGAAATCCCCGTCATTCATGCTCTTCGTGGCGTGCTGATAGAGGGTCTCGGGTCCGGATTTGGCATCCTCGTCGCCCCGATGCGAGCGGCAGCCGGTGCCGAGCACGGCGACCAGCACGGCAATCACCAGGGCGCGGGCGGGTTTCTTAAGATCGCGCGGTCTCACAAGCGATTCCTTACAATGGTCGGGGCCGACGGAGCGCGGCAGTATACCCGAAGCGTCCGACTTCACTTCGAGCACCCGATGAGCGTGGAGTTCCAATTGATCGATTTGGTGATTCCGCCCGATTGGGCCGGCGAGCGGCTGGACCGGGCGCTCGCCGGCCTGTTGCCCGAGCACTCGCGCACCCGGATCCGCGGCTGGATCGACGCCGGCGACGTCGAGATCGGCCGGCGCCGCGGCAAACCAAGCGATGCAGTCGATGCCGGGGACCGGGTGCGGATCCGCCACGGCGCGCCGCCCGCGACGGAGACCTCCGTCGAGGCCGAGGCGATCGCGCTGCAAATCGTTCATCAAGATCGGGATTGTCTGGTCATCGACAAGCCGGCGGGGCTGGTCGTGCACCCGGGGGCCGGCAACCCGCGCCACACGCTGCAAAATGCGCTGCTGGGGTTCGACCCCGCGCTCGCGGCGGTGCCGCGGGCCGGTATCGTGCACCGGCTGGACAAGGATACGAGCGGCCTGCTCGTCGTCGCCCGCACGCTCGAGGCGCATACGGCGCTCACCCGCCAGCTCGCCGACCGCAGCGTCGAGCGCGACTATCTGGCGCTGTGCCGCGGGCTGCCGACCGGCGGCGGCACGATCGACCTGCCGATCGGGCGGCACCGCACCGACCGCCTGCGCATGGCGGTGCGCGAAGGCGGCCGCCCGGCCGTCACGCACTATCGGATTCTCGAGCGCTTTCGCGCCCATGCCCTGTTGGCCGTGAAGCTGGAAACCGGCCGCACGCACCAGATCCGGCTGCACCTCGCCCACGCCCAGCACGGCATCGTCGGCGACCCGGTCTACGGGGGGCGCCTGGTGTTGCCGCGTGGGGCGGGGACGGACGTGGTCGCGGCCTTGCGCGGCTTCCGGCGCCAGGCGCTGCATGCGGCGAATCTCGCCTTCGATCACCCACGCAGCGGGCGCCGACAGTCCTTCGCAAGTCCGCTGCCGGCCGATTTCAAGGCCTTGATCGGGGTCCTGCGCCGCGACTTGCAGGGGGGCGGGGACGCGTCGTGACGCTGCATTGGCTCGCGCCCGATTGGCCCGTCCCGGCGTCGGTGCACGCGCTGTCGACCTGGCGCGTCGGCGGCGTCAGCGTCGGCCGCTATGCGGCCTTGAATCTCGGGGATCATGTGGACGATGAGCCGGCGGCGGTCGCGGCCAACCGCCGCGCGCTGCGCGAGGCCGCGCGATTGCCGGCGGAGCCGGTGTGGCTGCGCCAGGTGCACGGCACCCGTGTCGCCGACCTCGATGGCGCGGAGGGCGATGCCCGGATGGCGCCGGAGGCGGACGCGGCGGTCACGCGCCGGCCGGGGCGGGTCTGCGCGATCCTGACCGCCGACTGCCTGCCGGTCTTGTTCGCCGCAGACGGCGGCGAGGCGGTGGGTGCGGCGCATGCGGGCTGGCGCGGGCTCGCGGCCGGTGTGCTCGAGGCGACCGTGCGTGCGCTCGGCGTGCCGCCGGCGCGCCTCGCGGCTTGGATCGGCCCCGGGATCAGTGCCCGGCATTACGAGGTGGGCGCCGAGGTGCGGGAGGCGCTGCTACGGGCCGACCCCGACGCGCAGGCGGCGTTCGAGCCGAGCGCGTCGGGGCGCTTTCTCGCGGATCTGCCGGCGCTCGCGCGCCGCCGGCTCGAGGCGCAAGGGGTCGGTCGGGTCTACGCGAGTCCCGACTGTACCTACGCCGATGCGAATCATTTCTTTTCGCATCGGCGGGAGGCGCCCTGCGGCCGTCAGGCGAGCCTGATCTGGCTCGGTTGAATTAACGCGCGGCTACCCCCACACAAGGTGCATCAAGAAAGAATCCTCCAGGGTGCACCATGCGAATGGACAAGCTGACGACGAAGTTACAAACGGCGCTCTCCGATGCGCAGTCGCTCGCGGTCGGCCGCGACAATCAATACATCGAACCCGTGCATTTGATGGCGGCGCTCATCGACCAACAGGGCGGCACCGCGCGGCCCTTATTGCAGAAGGCGGGTGCGAACGTCGCCAAGCTGCGCTCGGAGCTCGCCGGTGCGCTCGACCGGCTGCCGAAGGTCGAGGGGGCGGGCGGCGAGGTGCTCTTGTCGAACGACCTGAACAAGCTGCTCAACATGACCGACAAGCTCGCGCAACAGCGCGGCGATCAGTTCATTTCGAGCGAGCTGTTCGTGCTGGCCGCGTGCGAGGATCGCGGCGAGCTCGGGCGCATCCTCAAGGACTGCGGCGCGGCGCGCGGCGCGCTGGACAAGGCGATCGAGGAGGTGCGCGGCGGCTCGAAGGTGGAGGATGCGAATTCCGAGGAGAACCGTCAGGCGCTGGAGAAATACAGCATCGATCTCACCGAGCGCGCGAGCCAGGGAAAGCTCGACCCGGTGATCGGCCGGGACGACGAGATCCGGCGCACGATCCAGGTGCTGCAGCGGCGCACCAAGAACAATCCGGTGCTGATCGGCGAGCCGGGGGTCGGCAAGACCGCGATCGTCGAGGGCCTCGCGCAACGCATCGTCAACGGCGAAGTCCCCGAGGGGCTGCGCAACAAGCGCATTCTGGCGCTCGACATGGGCGCGTTGATCGCCGGCGCCAAATTCCGCGGCGAATTCGAGGAGCGCCTCAAGGCCGTGCTCACCGACCTCGCGAAACAGGAAGGCCAGGTCATCCTGTTCATCGACGAGCTGCACACCATGGTCGGCGCCGGCAAGGCCGAGGGCGCGATGGACGCCGGCAACATGTTGAAGCCTGCGCTCGCGCGCGGCGAACTGCACTGTGTCGGCGCGACCACGCTCGATGAGTACCGCAAATACATCGAGAAGGACGCGGCGCTCGAGCGGCGCTTCCAGAAGGTGCTGGTCGACGAGCCGTCGGTCGAGGACACGATCGCGATCCTGCGCGGCTTGAAGGAGCGCTACGAGGTGCACCACGGCGTCGAGATCACCGACCCGGCGATCGTCGCCGCGGCGACGCTGTCGCACCGCTACATCGCCGACCGGCAGCTGCCGGACAAGGCGATCGACCTGATCGACGAGGCCGGCGCGCTGATCCGCATGGAGATCGACTCCAAGCCGGAGGCGCTCGACAAACTCGACCGCCGCATCATCCAGCTGAAGATCGAGCGCGAGGCGCTCAAGAAAGAGGGCGACGAGGCGTCGCGCAAGCGCCTGGCGACGCTCGAGGAGTCCTTGAAGGGGCTCGAGAAGGAGTATTCGGACCTCGAGGAGGTCTGGAAGGCCGAGAAGGCCTCGGTGCAGGGTGCGGCCCACATCAAGGAAGAACTCGAGCGCGCGCGCACCGATTTGGATGCCGCGCGACGGGCGCAGGACCTCGGGCGCATGTCCGAGCTCCAATACGGCCGCATCCCCGACCTCGAACACCGCCTCGCCAAGGCGCTGGAAGCCGAACAAAAGCCGACCCAGCTGTTGCGCAACGAGGTGACCGAGACCGAAATCGCGGAAATCGTCTCCAAGTGGACCGGCATTCCGGTGTCGCGGATGCTCGAGGGCGAGCGCGACAAGCTGCTGCGCATGGAGGACGTGCTCGGTGCGCGCGTCGTCGGCCAACAGGAGGCCGTCAAGGCCGTCGCCGATGCGATCCGCCGCTCGCGCGCGGGGCTCTCGGACCCGAACCGGCCGACCGGCTCGTTCATGTTCTTGGGGCCCACCGGCGTCGGCAAGACCGAGCTCTGCAAGGCGCTCGCCGAGTTCCTGTTCGACACCGAAGAGGCGATGGTGCGCATCGACATGTCGGAATTCATGGAAAAGCACTCGGTCGCGCGCCTGATCGGCGCGCCGCCGGGCTACGTCGGCTACGAGGAGGGCGGCTACCTCACCGAGGCGGTGCGGCGGCGGCCTTATTCGGTGATCCTGCTCGATGAGATCGAAAAGGCGCATCCGGACGTGTTCAACGTGCTGCTGCAGGTGCTCGACGACGGCCGCCTGACCGACGGGCAGGGCCGCACCGTGGACTTTCGCAACGCCATCGTGATCATGACGTCGAACTTGGGAAGCCAGGTGATCCAGGAGCTCGCCGGCGAGGCGAACTATGCGAAGATGAAGGCGGCGGTGCTGCAGGTCGTGGGCCAGCATTTCCGCCCCGAATTCATCAACCGGGTCGACGAGATCGTCGTGTTCCATCCGCTCGGCCGGACCGAGATCCGCGCGATCGTCGACATCCAGCTCGGGCGCCTGCGCGAGCGGCTCGCCGAGCGCGAAATCCAGCTGCGCCTCGACGACGACGCGGTCGACAAGATCGGCGAGGCGGGCTTCGACACGGTGTACGGCGCGCGGCCGCTGAAGCGGGCGATCCAGGCGCAGATCGAGAATCCGCTCGCGCAGGCGATCCTGCGCGGGGACTTCGCCGCCGGCGACCTGATCGTCGGCAAGCTGCGCCGCTCCGAGCTCATCTTCGAGCGCGAGCGTCTGCACTGAGGTCTTGGGACGCCG
This sequence comes from Pseudomonadota bacterium, assembly GCA_021780475.1. GTDB lineage: Bacteria > Pseudomonadota > Gammaproteobacteria > Steroidobacterales > Steroidobacteraceae > Bog-1198. The sequence goes on along the minus strand of JAJXYR010000293.1, from coordinate 3,606 downwards.
CCGGGCATTTCGGTATGCTAGGGATGCCGGGCGGCGCCCCGTGGTTTTTCGATTCATCCGAGGACGTACATGCCTTTCTACGAATATCAATGCAAGAAATGTGGCCACCATCTCGAGGCCATGCAGAAAGTCCACGACGCGCCGCTCACGAAGTGTCCCGTGTGCAAGAAGGCCGCGCTCGAGCGCCTGATGTCGGCGCCGGTGTTCCGTCTGAAGGGCGGCGGCTGGTACGAGACCGATTTCAAGTCGGACCAGGAGGGCAAGCGCAATCTCGCCGACCGGCCGGAAAGCGCCGAGCCGGCGAAGGCCGACGGGGCGAAGGCCGACTCCGTCAAGGCCGACAAGAGCGACGCGAAGGGTGATGCCGCGAAGTCCGCCGACAAGGCGCCGGCGAAGAGCGAGCCCGCGGCGCCCGCCAAGGGTTCGAGCGCGGCGGCGAAGCCCAAAGGCGGCGGGGCCGCGCCGAAGCCCGTGCGGGCGGCCAAGAAGCCGGCGAAGAAAGCGGCCAAGAAAGTCGCCGCCCGCCGCCGCTGAAACCGCACCCCGAAGGCTTGCCGGGGCGCGCGCCAAGCCTTAGCATCGCGCGCTTCCCTAGGTAACTCGTGCCTCAAACTGATGCGTACCCATTATTGCGGTGAGGTTGGTGAGCCGTTGATCGGCCAGGTCGTCACCGTGGCCGGCTGGGCCCATCGGCGGCGCGACCACGGCGGCGTGATCTTCATCGACCTGCGGGACCGGGCCGGCTTGCTGCAGCTGGTGTTCGACCCGGATGCGGCCGAGGTGTTCGCCCAGGCCGAGCGGGTGCGCAACGAGTTCGTGCTCGCCGTCACCGGCGTCGTGCGTGCGCGGCCCGCGGGGACCGAAAACGCGCACCTGCGCTCCGGCAAGGTCGAATTGCTCGCGCGGCGCATCGAGATCCTGAACCGCTCCGAGCCGCTGCCGTTCCAGCTCGACGAGACCGTCAACGAGGAACTGCGGCTGCGCTACCGCTACATCGACCTGCGCCGCGAGGAAATGCGCGAGCGGCTGTTGCTGCGCCACCGGATCACCCGCGCGATGCGCGGCTACCTCGACGCCGCGGGGTTCATCGACATCGAGACGCCGATGTTGACGAAGGCGACGCCGGAGGGGGCGCGCGACTACCTCGTGCCGAGCCGCACGCACGCCGGCAAATTCTTCGCATTGCCGCAGTCGCCGCAGATCTTCAAACAACTGTTGATGGTGTCGGGGTTCGACCGCTATTACCAGATCGTGCGCTGCTTTCGCGACGAGGATCTGCGCGCGGACCGCCAGCCCGAGTTCACGCAGCTGGATATCGAGACCTCGTTCCTCGACCAGGAACAGATCCTGGATCTGATGGAGGGGCTGTTCGTCGACCTGTTCCGCACCGTGATGGGCGTCGAACTGCCGCGCCCGCTGCCGCGGATGAGCTACGCCGAGGCGATGCGAAGGTATGGCTCCGACAAGCCGGATCTGCGCGTGCCGCTCGAGCTCGTCGACGTCGCCGACCTGGTCAAGGGCTGCGATTTCAAGGTGTTCGCGGGACCCGCGGCGGACCCCGCCGGACGGGTCGCGGCGCTCGCCGTCCCCCAGGGCGGCAAGCTCACGCGCAAGGAGATCGACGACTACACGGCATTCGTCGCGCGCTACGGCGCGAAGGGCCTCGACTACGTCAAGGTCAACGAGCTCGCGAAGGGGCGCGACGGACTGCAGTCGCCGATCTTGAAATTCTTGAGCGACGCGGCGATCGACGGCATCCTCGCGCGCACCGGCGTGCGCGACGGCGACCTGATCTTCTTCGGCGCCGACAGCGCCAAAGTGGTCAGCGATGCGATCGGCGCGCTGCGCCTGAAGATCGGCCAGGACTTGAAGCTCGTCCAGCCGGGCTGGCGGCCGCTGTGGGTCGTCGATTTCCCGATGTTCGAATGGGACGCGGACGCAAAACGCTGGGTGGCGATGCATCATCCGTTCACGAGCCCGGCCAATCTTGACTACGCCGCGCTCGCCGCGAGTCCCGGCGAGGCGATCGCCAAGGCCTATGATCTCGTGCTGAACGGCTCGGAAGTCGGCGGCGGTTCGGTGCGCATCCATTTGCAGGAGCTGCAGGCGACGGTATTCGACCTCCTGGGGATCGAACCCGACGAGGCGCGCGCGAAGTTCGGCTTCCTGCTCGATGCGTTGAAATACGGCGCGCCGCCCCATGGCGGCATCGCGTTCGGCCTCGACCGCCTGTGCATGCTGATGGCGGGCGCCGACAGCATCCGCGACGTGATCGCCTTCCCGAAGACGCAGACCGCCGCGTGTCCGCTGACCGATGCGCCGACCGAAGTCGGCGAGGCGCAGCTGCGCGAGCTGCATATCCGTGTGCGGGTGCCGGTGAAGGTCGAGTAGAAGGCGTGACGCGCTCGCGGCGGCCGGAGTCGGTGTTGATCGTCATTTACACCGACGAGGACGAGTTCTTGCTGCTCGAGCGCTGCAAGCCCGCCGGTTTCTGGCAGAGCGTCACCGGCAGCCTCGAGTGGGAGGAGCTGCCGGACGATGCGGCACGGCGCGAGGTGCGGGAGGAGACCGGGATCGCGGGCGGCATTCTGACCAATCTGCACTGGACCCAGGTCTATGAGATCCTGCCGCAATTCGGCCATGTCTATCCCGCGGGCATCACCCACAATCGGGAACACGCGTTCTCGCTGCGCCTCGCCGGGCGGGTCGACGTGCGCCTGAGTCCGAGCGAACACCGGCGCTACGCCTGGCAGCCGGCGGCCGAAGCCGTCGCGACCGTCTCCTCGCACACGAACCGGGCGGTCATCGAGCGATTGCGGCGTTGACGAGACGCCGCGCCGACGCGGCGACGGCCGGCGCGGGCGCCGTCGTCTTCGTCCATGGTCTGTGGTTCACCGGTCACGAAGCGTTCTGGCTGCGCCGTCACCTGGCGCGCGAACTCGGCACACGCGACGTCAATTTTCCCTATCGTTCGGTGGTCGCGCCGCTCGCCGACAGCGCGGCGGCGCTCGGCGCGTTCATTGCCGGGCTGGACGCCGAGCCGGTGCATCTGGTCGGCCACAGTCTGGGCGGCATCGTGATCCTGAAGCTGTTCGAGCGGGACCCGCCGCCGCGACTGCCGCCGGGGCGCGTGGTGTTGCTCGGGTCGCCGATCCAGGGCAGCCGCGCCGCCACGGGCCTTGCGCGCTGGGCGCTCGGCCGGAAAGTACTCGGCCGGGCGATCGCCGAGGGCGTGCTCGCGGCCGGCCCGCGGGTCTGGCACGGGACGCGCGACCTCGGCATCATCGCGGGCCGCACGCCCGGCGGCCCGGGTCGTTTGGTCGCCCGGCTCGAACCGCCCAACGACGGCGTCGTGCAAGTCGCCGAGACCGAACTCCCCGGCGCGCGCGCGCACCTCGTGCTCGATGTGCGCCACTCCGGGATGTTGTTCTCGCACGCGGTCGTCGCGCAGACCGCGGCGTTCCTGCGGGCGGGCAAATTCCTCGCGACGCCTCAGCCGCCGCCGTCGAGCCGCCGCAGCCGATAGAGCAGATCGAGCGCCTCGCGCGGGCTGATCGCGTCGGGGTCGACCGCGCGCAGCGCCGCGAGCACCGGCGACGGCGCGGG
>JAJXYR010000172.1 GCA_021780475.1 Pseudomonadota bacterium | reverse complement strand
GGATGGACCGAGGGGGCGTCGCCGCGGGACGCAGCGGTGCCGTGCCCTGGCAGGCGGCGAGCGCCGCCGCGGTGAGCGCGAGCAGGCAGCCGGCGCGCACGCGGCGCAACCCGGGGAAGCGCGCGCTCATGGCGGTCCTTGGACCCGTTGCCTAAGCGCCGCGGCGAGGTCGCAGACGGCCATCGCGTACAGCGGGCTGTGGTTGTAGCGCGTGATGGCGTGGAAGTTGGCGTAGCCGACGCGCCAGGCGACACCATCCGCTTCGTCGGCGGCGATCAGCATGGCCGGCGTGTCGGAGGCCGGCGCGTCGTCGATGTGCACGCCCTCGGCCTCGAGGGATCCCACCGTCGACGACAGGGCGAGGTCAGGGCCGGCCGGCGACGGCCGCCCGCCCGCGGCCACGTGCGCTTTGTCGAGCACCGGGCCGTCGGTGACCCAGCCGTGCTCCTTGAGGAAATAACCCACGCTGTCGAACACGTCGGGCCAGTTCGCCCAGAGGTCCACGTGACCGTCGTCGCTCGCGTCCATGCCGTAGCGCAGATAGGCGGACGGCATGAACTGGGGCGCGCCCATCGCGCCCGCATAGGATCCAAGGGCCTTCAGCGGGTCGATGCCCTGGTCATGCGCCAGCACCAGAAATTGTTCCAGTTCGCGACGAAAGTACGGTGCACGCGCCGGATAGTCGAACGCGAGCGTCGAGAGCGCATCGAGCACGCGATATTTGCCGGTCAAGCGCCCGTAGTAGGTCTCGACGCCGAGGATCGCGACCACGGTTTGCGGCGCGACGCCGGTTCGGGCGCTGGAGAGCTCGAGGTCGCGGCGATGCGCCCGCCAGAAGTCGACTCCTTCCTGGATGCGCTGCTCGTTGAGGAAAATCGGCCGGTATTGGTACCAGGACAGGGTCTTTTCGGCGGGCTTGTCCATCGCGGCGATGATCGCCGGCTGCGACGTGGCGGCGCCGAGGAGCTTGCGCAGCGTCTTCGCGTCGAACGAGTCCATCGTGACCATGTGTGCGATGAAACTCTCGACGTCGGCGCGATGGGTGTCGAGCGCGGCGGCCGGCGTCGAGAGGGCGCCCTGCAGGCAACAAGCGAGTATCAGCGCGTGGCGCCTTCGGAGATGGTGCACTATTTCAGGATCCGACGAGCTTTCGGTGCGAATGCAGCGACATCAGGATGCCGAATCCGGCCATGATTGTCACCATCGACGTACCGCCATAGCTGATCAACGGCAGCGGCACGCCGACCACCGGCAGGATCCCGCTCACCATGCCGGAATTGACGAACACGTAGACGAAGAAGCTCAGGGCGATGGCGCCGCCGGTGAGCCGCGAGAACGTGTCCTGGCCCTGCATCGCCAGGTACAGCGCGCGTCCGATCACGAAGCCGTAGAGCGAGAGAATCAGCAGCTGGCCAAGCAGGCCGAATTCCTCGCCGATGACCGCGAAGATGAAGTCCGTGGAGCGCTCCGGCAGGAAGTCGAGCTGCGCCTGACTGCCGTGCATGTACCCTTTGCCGAAGACCCCGCCCGAGCCGATCGCGATTTGGGACTGGATGATGTGGTAGCCGGCCCCGAGGCGGTCGCTCTCGGGGTTTATAAACGTCAGAATCCGCTGACGCTGGTAGCCGTGAATGTAATGCCAGCCGCCCCAGGCGGCGGCCAGGAGCAGCGGAATCGACAGCAGGATGATGGACAGGCGCAGGCCCGCGAGCAGCATCACGATCAATCCCGACGCGGCGATCAGCAGGGCCGTCCCCAGATCCGGCTGAACGATCACCATGGCGGTCGGGATCGCGATGAACAGGGCCATCATCACCAGATCCTTGAACGTCGGCGGCAGCGGCCGTTCGTGCATGTACCAGGCGCAGAGCATCGGCACGGCGAGCTTCATGATCTCCGACGGCTGGAAGCGCACGAAACCGAGGTCGAGCCAGCGCTGCGCCCCCTTGCCGATGTGCCCGGTGACGTCGACGACGATCAGCAGCAGCACGCCGATCACATAGGCGAGCGGCGCGAACAGCCGCAGGTACTGGGGCGTCGAGAAGCGCGCGAGCAGGATCATCGCCGCCACCGCGATCGCGATGTTGCCGAGGTGATGCTCGACCATCCTGACGTTCTGTCCCGAGGCGCTGTAGACCACCAGCACCCCGATCGCGACGATCAGCGACAGCACGCCGGTCAGCGGGCCGTCGAGGCGCAGCGCGCGCAGGGTGCGGCTGCCCGCCGTCAAGGTGCGGCGCGCCCGTGACTGCGAAAGTTCGTCGAGCATCATGGCGCGGGTCCTGTCATGGGTTTGGTCCGCGGCGGCGCCGCCTTGTCGGGCAATAGATACGCGTCGAGCACCTTGCGCGCAATCGGTCCGCCGATCGTGCCGCCGTGTTCCCCGTTCTCGACGAACACCGCGACCGCGAGCTTCGGATGATCGACCGGCGCGAAAGCGATCAGCAGGCCATGGTCGCGCATCCGTTCTGCGATCTGCGAGGCATTGTATTTCTGGTTCTGGTGCAGCGAGAAGACCTGGGCGGTGCCGGTTTTCGCGGCGATCCGGTACGGAGCGCCGACGCTGATATTGGCGACCGTGCCGCCGGGCTGAGCGGCCGCCTCCATCCCTTCATCGACGACCTCCCATTGGTCCGGGGTGATGCCGGCGATGCCCGGTTCCTTGTCGACGGGAAGCCGGACCAGCCGCGTCGAGCCCGGCGGCCGGATGCCGATGACCAGGCGCGGCTTGAATGCGATGCCGCGTTCCGACAGCGTGGCGACCGCGTGGGCGAGTTGCAGCGGGGTCGCGAGCATGTAACCCTGGCCGATGCCGACGATCAACGTCTCCCCCGGAAACCACACCTGGTTCGCGGCATCCTTGTACGCATGCCGCTTCCACGCCGGGGACGGCATCAATCCGCTTTTTTCGCCGGAAATGTCGATTCCGGTCAAGCGCCCGAAGCCAAAGGCGCTCATGAAGTCGTGCATCCGCTGGATGCCGAGCTTGTTGGCGACATTGTAGAAGTAGACGTCGCAGGATTGTTCGATCGCCCGGCGCATGGAGATGCTGCCGTGGCCGCGGTGTCGCCAGCAATGATACAGGTGGCTGCTGCCGGGCAGGTGGTAGTACCCCGGGCAGAATATCGTCTCGTCCGGCGTCATCACGCCGTAGTGCAGCGCAGCGAGCGCATAGTAGGGTTTGACCGTCGAGCCGGGTGGGTAGGCGCCGCGCAGTGCCCGATTGATCAGCGGCTTGTCGGGATCGTTTTCCAGCGCGGCATATTGCTTGTCGGTCAGGCCCCGCGCGAACTCGTTCGGGTCGAACCCGGGGGTGCTCGCGAGCGCGACCACGTCGCCGTCGCGCGGGTCGATCGCCACGACCGCCCCGCGCAGGCCCGCGAGACCGTTCTCGGCGGCGAGCTGCGCGCGAATGTCGATGCCGAGCACGAGATCCTTGCCGGCCACCGGCGGGCGCATCTTCAGCTTCGGCCGGTAGGCGCCCTCCTTGTGCACCGGCCGGCCGGCCGCATTGACCAAGACCTCGCGATAGCCGGGCGTGCCGTGCAGCTGGCTTTCATATGCGCCCTCGACCCCGAGCTTGCCGATCAGCGTCGTGCCGGCATAAGTCGCCGGATCGATTTTCTTCAGGTCCCGCGCACTGATCGCCGCCACGTATCCCAGCGCATGCACGGCAAGCGGGCCGAACGGATAGTGCCGCGACAGGCGCGTATGGATGTCGATGCCGCTGAACTGAAAGCGATGCAGCGCGAAGACCGCCATTTCCTGGTCGGTCATCTGGAGTTTGATCGGCACGCTTTCGTAGACCCGGTGCGACATGATCGTGCGCTTGATGTCCGGCAGGTCGTCCGCGTCGAGCAGGCCGATCGCGACGAGCCGCTTCAGGCTGGCATTGAGCTGCGCCGTGTCACCCACCTGTTCGCGCACCACCTCGAGCTGGTAGGCGGGCATGTTGTCGGCGAGGACGACGCCGTTGCGGTCGAGGATCAAGCCGCGGCTCGGCGGGATCGGCTCGATGCGCACCCGGTTTCCCTGGGACAGCTCGGAGTAATAGTTGTAGCGCACGACCTGGAGATAAAAGAGTCGCGCGGCGACCGTCAGCAGCGACATGGCGACGATCACACCGGCGACGATGCCGCGGATCGTGAATATGCGTCTCTCGCCCCAGTGGTCCTTGATGCGAACGCGGCGGACCAAGCTAGCCGGCTCCGGCGCGCTCAGCGCTCATGCAGGCGGCTCAGGGTGCCGGTCACGAGCGGCCAGACCAGCGCCCCGATCACCGGTGCGAGCCAGCGCGCCCAGGCGGTCACCGGATACCCGGTGGCGCCGTCGACCCAGAACAGCACGAACTGGTAGGCCGCGAGCAGCACGAATATCGTCACGCATTGCTGCAATACAGAAAACAACCGCAGGCGCAGGCGCAGGTGGGTCGCCCACGCCGCCGTCAACACGAGCGCGAGCGCGTGTTCGCCGAGCACGACGCCTTTGATGACGTCGATCGCGAGGCCGGCGATGAACGCGAGCGCGAGGCCCCCGGCGCGCGGCGATTCGATCGACCAATAGAAAACGACCAGCACCAGGAAGTCCGGCCGCAGCGGTTCGAGCACGCGCGGCAACGGGACGATCGCGAGCGTCAGCGCGACGAACGCGGACAGCACGACCGGGGTGCGGCCGATGCGCTGGTCGCGGGTCATTTGCGCGTCAACCACACGAACAAGAGCTCCCGCGAACGGTCGATCGCCGCCGCCGGACGCACATCGACGTCCGCGAGCGATTGCGCCGGGTCGCGCTTCACGTCGCCGACCGTGCCGACCGGATAGCCCTCGGGGAACACGCCGCCAAGACCCGAGGTGACCAGCAGATCGCCCTTGACGACATCGGTCGTGATCGGCAGGTACGGCAGCTTCAGGCGGTTCGGCTCGCCGGTGCCGACGGCGATGGTGCGCATGCCGGTGCGGTTGACCATGACCGGAATGGCGTTGGTGGCGTCGGTGATCAGGATCACGTCGCTGGTGCGTTCGTCGACGTGCGCGACCTGGCCGAACACCCCGCTCGCATCGAGCACCGCCTGTCCCACGTAGACGCCGTCGCGGGCGCCCTTGTCGACCAGCACGCGCTCGCGAAACGCGTCGAGATCGACGTCCATGATGTCGCCGACCAGGAATTTTCCGCCGACGCCGGCGGTCGCTTTGCGCAGCGCGCGCAGGCGGCCGTTCTCGGCCTCGAGCGCCGCGAGGCGCTGCAGCTGGAATTGGTCGGTGCGCAGTTCGGCCCGCAATCGGGCGTTCTCGGCGCGCAGTACGTCGCGCGTCGTGACGCTCGCGCGCAGCCAGGACCAACCCTCGAAGGGACTCGTCACCGCGAGTTCGATCGGGTAGACGACGATCGACAAGGTGCGTCGAATCCGCCCGAGTTGATCGTAACGCTTGTCGAACACGATCAGGCCGAGCGCGAGCAGTGCATACAGCACGCTGCGGAGCAACAGCCCCGATGTGCGGCCGGTGGTGTCGTGACTACGAAACGCGACCATGGGCGGCGGGTTCCCCAGTCGACTGCATTACTCCAGTCCGAAAATACCGGGCCCGTGCTGCTCGGTAAGCTCGAGGATTCGGCCGCCGCCGCGCGCGACGCAGGTCAACGGATCATCGGCAACGACCACCGGCAGACCGGTCTCTTCCATCAGCAGTTTGTCTACATCACGCAGCAGCGCGCCGCCGCCGGTGAGCACGATTCCGCGCTCGGCGACGTCGGCGCCGAGTTCCGGCGGCGTCTGTTCGAGCGCTTGTTTGACCGCGCCGACGATGCCCTGCAGCGGTTCCTGCAGCGCCTCGAGGATCTCGTTCGAGTTCAGCGTGAAGCTGCGCGGCACGCCCTCGGACAGGTTGCGCCCCTTGACGGAGATCTCCCGCACCTGCTGGCCCGGATAGGCCGAGCCGATCTCGAGCTTGATGCGCTCGGCGGTCGCCTCGCCGATCAAGATGCCGTAGTTGCGCCGCACGTAGTTCGTGATGGCCTCGTCGAACTTGTCGCCGCCGATGCGCACGCTGGACGCGTAGACGATGCCGTTGAGCGAGATCACCGCCACCTCGGAGGTGCCGCCGCCGATGTCGAGCACCATCGAGCCGCGCGCCTCCTGTACCGGCAGGCCGGCGCCGACGGCCGCGGCCATCGGCTCGGGCACGATGTCGACGCTGCGGGCGCCGGCGCCCTCGGCGGATTCCTTGATTGCGCGCCTCTCGACCTGCGTCGATCCGAACGGAACGCAGACCAGCACGCGCGGACTCGGACTCAGGAACCGGTTGCCGTGCACCTTCTTGATGAAGTACTGCAGCATCTTCTCGGTGTAGGTGAAGTCGGCGATCACGCCGTCCTTCATCGGCCGCACCGCGGTGATGTGGCCGGGGGTGCGGCCCAGCATGTTTTTGGCGTCGACGCCGACGGCGACGATGATCTTGCCGCCGCGGCTCGGCTCGTCCTGAACGGCGACGACGGACGGCTCGTTCAGCACGATCCCGCGCTCGCGCACGTAGATCAGCGTGTTCGCCGTGCCAAGATCGATGGAGAGGTCATTCGAGAAATAACCCCTGAGACGTTTGAACATACGAAGGTTTTCTGGTGGGAATCGAGGGTGAAAAAAGTTTCGCTAATGTAACAACCGACAGGACTTTCAGCAAGGCGACGTGTATCATTCGGGGAGCTTATTTTCACGCGTTTGCGCCGCCCACCAGGCATCCGTATGAGCCTTACCCGTCAAGACGTCGAAAAGATCGCGCACCTTGCGCGCCTGGCGATCACCGAGCAGGAGATGCCGGTGTACGTGGACAGCCTGTCGTCCATCGTCGCCTTCGTCGACCAATTGTCGAAGGCCGACACCGGCGCCGTCCAGCCGATGGCGCACCCGTTGGCCGGCCAGACGCAGCGGCTGCGTGCCGACGAGGTCACGGAAACCGACTGCCACGAGAAGTACCAGGCGAATGCCGCGGCGGTTCAAGCCGGGCTCTATCTCGTGCCGCGCGTCATCGAATAAGGTTCAGGCGGTCCAAGATACGATGTGGCATAACCGTTCCATCGGCGAACTCGCCGATTCCCTGGGTCGCGGCGAGATTTCGAGCGTCGACCTCGTCCGTCACTTCCTCGCGCGGATCGAGGCGCTGAATCCGGCGTTGAACGCGGTGATCACGCTCACCGCCGGGCAGGCGCTCGCCGAGGCGGCTGTCGCCGATCGGCGACGGGCGGCGGGGGCGAGCGGGCCCCTGCTTGGGATCCCGCTCATCCACAAGGATATTTTCTGCACCGACGGCGTGCGCACCAGCTGCGGGTCGCGCATGCTCGACAATTTCGTCGCGCCATACGACGCGACGGTCGTCGCCAAGCTGCGGGACGCGGGCGCGGTGATGCTCGGCAAGGCCAACATGGACGAGTTCGCGATGGGATCGTCGAACGAGACCAGCTTCTACGGACCGGTGCGCAATCCCTGGGACAAGGACAAGGTGCCCGGCGGTTCCTCGGGCGGCTCCGCCGCCGCCGTCGCGGCGCGGCTCGCGCCGTTCGCGACCGGCACCGACACCGGCGGCTCGATCCGCCAGCCGGCGGCGCTCACCGGCACGACCGGCATCAAGCCGACCTACGGGCGGGTATCCCGCCACGGCATGATCGCGTTCGCCTCGAGCCTCGATCAGGCCGGCGTTTTCGCGCGTTCGGCCGCGGACGCCGCGATCGTGCTGCAGGCGATCGCCGGCTTCGACCCCAAGGATTCGACCAGCGTCGACCTGCCGGTGCCGGATTATTGCGCGACTTTGCAGGCGCCGCTGCGGGGCCTGCGGATCGGACTGGTCAAGGAATTCGCCGACGGGCTCGAGGCCGGCAACGCCGCGCTGCTCGCCGCGGCCGTCGCGGTGTTCCGCGCGCTCGGCGCCGAGACGTCCGAGGTCAGCCTGCCGAGCCTGCCGCTGTCGGTGCCGACCTATTACGTCGTCGCGCCGGCGGAGTGCTCGTCGAACCTGTCGCGGTTCGACGGCGTACGCTTCGGGCACCGCTGCGACGCCCCGAAGGACTTGATGGATTTGTACAAGCGTTCGCGCGGCGAGGGCTTCGGCGCCGAGGTCAAGCGGCGCATCATGACCGGCACCTACGTGTTGTCGGCCGGCTATTTCGACGCCTATTATCTGAAGGCGCAGAAGGCGCGCCAGCTGATCACCGACGAGTTCCGCGCGGCGTTCGAGCGGGTCGACGTGCTGCTCGGGCCGACGACGCCGACGCCGGCGTTCCCGATCGGCGCGAAAATCGACGATCCGGTGACCATGTACCTGAACGACATCTACACGATCGGCGCCAATCTCGCCGGGCTGCCGGCCCTCTCCGCGCCCTGCGGCTACGTCGACGGCCTGCCGATGGGTATGCAGCTGATCGGGCCGCATTTCGCCGAGACCCGCCTGTTGAATGCGGCGCATCAATTTCAGCTGGCGACCGATTGGCACAATAAAGCGGCCCCGGGATACGCAGAATGAAGGACTGGGAAGTCGTCATAGGGCTCGAGATCCACGCGCAGCTCGCGACCAAGTCGAAAATCTTCTCCGGTGCGCCGACCGCGTACGGCGCGCCGCCGAACTCGCAGGCCTGTCTCGTCGATCTGGCCTACCCGGGCGTGCTGCCGGTGCTGAATGCCGAGGCGGTGCGCATGGCGGTGAAATTCGGTCTCGCGATCGGCGCGCGCATCGGCAGGCGGTCGATTTTCGCGCGCAAGAATTATTTCTATCCCGATCTGCCGAAGGGCTACCAGATCAGTCAGTACGAGGATCCGATCGTGGGCCCGGGCGCGCTCGAGATCGTTCTCGAGGACGGCACGTCGAAGCGCATCGGCGTCACACGCGCGCACCTCGAGGAGGATGCCGGGAAGTCGCTGCACGAAGGGCTCGCCCATGCGACCGGAATCGACTTGAACCGCGCCGGCACGCCGCTCCTGGAGATCGTCTCGGAACCGGACATGCGCTCGGCCAAGGAGGCCGTCGCATACATGAAGAAGATGCACACGCTGGTGCGCTACCTCGAGATTTGCGACGGCAACATGCAGGAAGGTTCGTTCCGCTGCGATGCCAACGTCTCCGTGCGGCCGCGCGGGCAGCAGAAGTTCGGCACGCGCGCCGAAATCAAGAACCTGAACTCCTTCCGCTTCGTCGAGAAGGCGATCCAGTACGAGGTTGCGCGCCAGATCGAGCTGATCGACGGCGGCGGCAAGGTCGTGCAGGAGACGCGGCTGTACGATTCGGACAAGGACGAGACCCGGTCGATGCGCTCCAAGGAGGAGGCGAATGATTATCGCTACTTCCCGGATCCGGACCTGTTGCCGTTGGAGGTCGACGATCGCTTCATCGACGCGGTGCGCGCGACGCTGCCGGAACTGCCGGACCAGAAGGCGGCGCGATTCGCGGCGGATTTCCATCTGTCGGCCTACGATGCCGGCGTGCTGTCGGCGAGCCGCGAACTCGGCGCCTACTTCGAAGCGGTCACCGCGCTCGTGGGCGCGGCCCACGCCAAGCTCGCGGCGAACTGGATCATGGGCGAACTGTCGAGCGCGTTGAACCGGGACGGGCTGGAGATCCCGGAGTCGCGCGTCGCGCCGGCGGCGCTCGCGGGGCTGCTCGCGCGCATCGTCGACGACACGATTTCCGGCAAGATCGCCAAGGACGTGTTCGAGGCGATGTGGTCGGAGAGCCTGGACGCCGACGCGATCATCGCGGCCAAGGGCCTGCGGCAGATCACCGAT
>JAJXYR010000258.1 GCA_021780475.1 Pseudomonadota bacterium | reverse complement strand
TCCGCCTGCCGCGGCGCTGCGCCTGCCGGCCGCGGCGCTGGCGCTCGGCTGGTTTTTCATGCGTTTCCGCACGTTCAGCGGTCTCGATGCCGGTACGGCGCTGCTTGCGTTGACCGCCGGACTGAAGTTCCTCGAAACGCGCACGAGCCGCGATTTGTACGTACTGGTGCTGATCGCGCTGTTCCTCGGCCTCGCCGCCTTGCTCGCGAGCGCATCTCCCTGGTCGATCCCCTACCTGCTGGGCGTGGCGTGGCTCGCAACCACGGCGACTTTGCGCATCGATGCAACCGCCGGCGGACAAACGCCGGCGTCGAGCCTCGCGTACGCGCTGCGGGTGCTCGTCCAAGCCCTGCCGATCGCGCTCGCGCTGTGGCTGTTCTTTCCGCGGCTCGCGACGCCGTTGTGGCGCATCGGTCCGCCGGCCGGAGGCGCGGTGAGCGGCTTGGGAGATACGATGAGTCCCGGCGACATCGGTGATCTCGCGCTGTCCGATGAAATCGCCTTTCGGGCGCATTTCAACGGGCGCACGCCGCCGCACCGGGAATTGTACTGGCGCGGTCCCGTGCTCGACGTGTTCGATGGACGCGTCTGGCGCCGGCGGGACCGCGGATTCGCCGCGACGCCGGTCGCGGCCCCCGGACGCGACGTGTACCGCTACCGCTTGAACCTCGAGCCCTCGCCGCGCCATTGGCTGGTGGCGCTCGATCGGCCGCGCGCCGCGGACCTGCCGGGCACGCGGCTCAGCGACGACGGTGTGCTGATGCGCGCCCGGGCGGGCGCGCTGCCGATCGATCTTGCCGTGGAATCCGATCTCGGGCCGCCGCCGCCCGTGGCGCTCGCGCAGGCGACGTTGCGCGAGGACACGGCATTGCCCGCGGCCGGCAATCCGCGCACGCGCGCCTATGCGCTCGCGCTGCGGCGCGCGCACCCGCGGGACGGCGAGCTGGCGGCCGCGGTGCTCGCGTGGTTTCATCGCGACGCGTTTTATTACACCTTGACGCCGCCGCCGTTGCCGGGCGCCGACTCGGTCGACGATTTCCTGTTCGCGACGCGACGCGGGTTCTGCGAACACTACGCGTCGGCGTTTGCGGTGCTGATGCGCGCCGCGGGCATTCCGGCGCGCGTGGTCACGGGCTATTTCGGCGGCAAATACAATCCTTACGGCGGCTACTGGATCATCCGGCAAAGCGACGCGCACGCCTGGGATGAGATTTGGATCCGCGGCCGTGGCTGGCTGCGCGTCGATCCGACCGCGGCGATCGCCCCGCAGCGGGTCGATCCTTCGCTGCTGGACGAGGCGTCGGAGGACGGTGCGTTTTCCGCGGGATTGGGGCTGCGCGCGCCATGGGCCGCCGGCATCGCGCTGCGGTTCGACGCCATGCGCTTGTGGTGGCGCGAGGCCGTGTTGCACTACGACAGCGGCGCGCAGCGCTCGCTGCTCGGCGCGATGCGCATTCCGCACCCGGACAGCCGCAAGCTCGCGGCGCTGCTGGCCGCGGCGCTCGGACTTGCGCTCGCCGGGCTCACGGTCAGCATGCGGCGCGAACTCGCGCCGCGGCCGCGAGCGGAGCCCGCGCGCTCCTATGCGCGGCTCGGCGCGAAGCTTGCGGCGCGCGGCCTCGCGCGCCGGCCGCACGAGGGTCCGGAGGATTACGGTCGGCGCGTCGCCGCCGCGCGGCCTGATCTCGGCGCCCGCGTGCAGGCGCTGTGCCGCGAGTACGCGGCGCTTCGCTACGGCCGGGAACCGCCGCCCGGCCGCGTGCGCGCATTCAGGGCCGCCGTACGCGCGTTCAAGCCGCCACGTTCTCCCGCGTCTTTCTGAATTGGATCTGCGGCCAGCGCTCCTGCGTCAATTCGAGATTCACCCGCGTGGGCGCCAGGTATACGAGCTCGCCGGCGTGGTCGAGCGCGAGATGGTCGTGCGCCTTGTCGCGGAACTCGGCGAGCATCTTCTGATCGGCGGTGTCGATCCAGCGCGCGGACGCGACGTTGATGGCTTCGAACACGCATTGCACCCCGTACTCGTCCTGGAGGCGGAACGCCACGACCTCGAATTGCAGCTGTCCAATGGCGCCCAGAATCAGGTCATTGTTGCGCAGGGGCTTGAACAACTGGGTCGCGCCCTCCTCGCATAGCTGCGACAGGCCCTTTTGCAGCGCCTTCATCCGCAGCGGATCCTTCAGCACCGCGCGCCGGAACATCTCGGGCGCGAAATTCGGCACGCCGGTGAACGTGATCGCCTCGCCCTCGCTGAACGTGTCGCCGATGTTGATCGTGCCGTGATTGTGCAGGCCGATGATGTCGCCGGCGAAGGCCTCCTCCGCCTGGCTGCGATCGGCGGCGAGAAACGTGAGCGCATCGGCGACGCGCACGTCCTTGCGCAGACGCACGTGGTGCAGCCGCATGCCCTTGACATAGCGTCCCGAGCACAGGCGCATGAAGGCGATTCGATCGCGGTGGCCGGGATCCATGTTCGCCTGGATCTTGAAGACGAAGCCGGTGAGCTTCGGCTCCGTCGGTTCAACCATGCGCTGCAGCGTCGGACGCGGCTGCGGGCCGGGCGCGTGCGCGACGAACGCCCCCAACAGCTCGCGCACGCCGAAATTATTGACCGCCGAGCCGAAGAACACCGGCGTCTGCTTCGCGGCCCGGTACCGCCCGAGCTCGAACGTCGGGCTCGCGCCCCGAACGAGCTCGACCTCCTCGACGAATTGCGCGTGGCGCGCGCCCAGGTACTCGCGCGCCTCCGCGCTGGCGAGGCCGTCGATCGTCTCGTGGCTGCCGACCCGGCCCTTCTCGACCGGCACATAGACGTGGATCCGGTCCTCGAGGAGATGGTATACGCCCAACAGCTCGCGGCCCATGCCGATCGGCCAGGTGACCGGCGCGCACTCGATCCGCAGCACCCGTTCGATCTCGTCGAGCAGCTCGATCGGCGACCGGCCGTCCCGGTCGAGCTTGTTGACGAACGTCATGATCGGCGTGTCGCGCAGCCGGCACACGTCCATCAGCTTGATCGTGCGCTCCTCGACCCCCTTGGCGCAGTCGATGACCATCAGCGCCGAATCGACCGCCGTCAGCGTGCGGTAGGTGTCCTCGGAGAAATCCTCGTGACCCGGCGTGTCGAGCAGATTGACGATGTTCCCGTCGTACGGAAACTGCATCACCGAGGAGGTCACGGAGATGCCGCGCTGCTGCTCGAGCCGCATCCAGTCGGAGGTCGCGTGGCGGGTCGCCTTGCGTCCCTTGACGGTCCCGGCCATCTGGATCGCGCCGCCGAACAACAGCAGCTTCTCCGTCAGGGTGGTCTTGCCGGCGTCGGGATGCGAAATGATCGCAAAAGTGCGCCGGCGTGATATTTCACGCGCTGTATCGGTCATCATAGGGGTCAGTTCGGGTCGAAGTTCAAGATTAGCCGCAGAACCGCCGCGTCCTCGCGGCCGTTCGCGGCCTGATAATAGCCGCGGCGCGTGCCCACCTGTTGAAATCCGAGCGACGCATACAAATGACTCGCGACGGTGTTCGACGGACGCACCTCGAGGAAGGCCTCGCGCATCCCGCAGCCGCGCGCCCGCTCGATCAAATGCGTCATCATGCGCCGCGCGAGCCCGAGCCGCCGAAACTCGCCGCGAATGCAGACATTCAGGATATGCGCCTCGCCCGCGCCGACCGACATGATGCCGTATCCAGCCATCGTTGCGCCGACGTCGATGACCCGGCAGATGTAGCCGACGCGCAGGCAATCGCGGAATATTCCCTCGCTCCACGGGAACTGATAACCGGCGCGCTCCAGTGCGGCCACGACCGGCACGTCGAATTCATGCATCGGCCGCAGCGTCGCCGCGGTCACCGCCTCCCGGCGCGGTTCACTTGACACCGGCGAACACCCTGCGCGCGAATTTAAGGTCTTCCCAGGCCTTGCGCTTCTCCGCCGGGCTGCGCAGCAGATAGGCCGGATGGTAGGTGACCACCAGGGGCACGCGCTCCGGACCGAAACCGTGCACCCGGCCGCGCAGCCGCGCGATCGGTTCGACGGAGGCGAGCAGGCTCTGGGCGGCGATGCGTCCGACGACCAGCAGGATCTTCGGCCGCACCAGCGCGATCTGCCGTTCGAGATAAGGCAGGCAGGCGGCCGTCTCCGCCGCCGCCGGATCGCGATTGCCGGGCGGACGGCACTTCAGCACGTTGGCGATGAACACCCGCTCGCGCGCGAGACCGATCGCCCGCAGCATCTCGTTCAACAAGCGGCCGGCCCGGCCGACGAATGGCTCACCTTTCAGGTCTTCCTCCGCGCCCGGAGCCTCGCCGATGACGAACCAGTCGGCGGCGCGATCGCCGACGCCGAACACCGTCTGCGTGCGGCCGCGGCACAAGCCGCAGCGCTCGCAGCCCGCCACCTCGCCCTCGAGCCCTGTCCAGTCGTCGACCCGCGGCGCCGCCGGTTCGCACGACGGCCGCCGCAGCGTCCAGGAATCGACCTGCATGGCCCGGAGGTATGCGCTGCGCGAGGCCGGATTCATGCGTGTGGCGTGGGCCCGCGCGCGCGCCGGCGCAGTTTGCGGTAGGCCCAGATCGACGGCGCCGACAGGGCGTAGCCGCCGAAGGTCAGCAGCAGCGTGACCGGCGGCCAGACCGCGAGCAGCACGAAGGCGAGCGGCACGAACAAGATGTGCGGAAAGCGCACGCGCGCGCCGAGATCGACCTGTTTGAAGCTGTGGAACGAGAACCGGCTGATCATCAGTGCGCCGGCACAGGCGGTGACGATGAACGCCAGGATCAAGCCCGGCAGGCCGATGTTCGTCCGGTCGCTGACCAGCCACACGAGTGCGGCGACCACCGCCGCCGCGGACGGGCTGGGCAGGCCCTCGAAATAGTTCTTGTCGCGGGTCGCGAGCCGGGAATTGAACCGCGCCAGGCGCAACGCGGCGGACGCGGCGTAGAAGAAGCACACCAGCCACCCAAGCC
Source organism: Pseudomonadota bacterium (assembly GCA_021780475.1). Taxonomy (GTDB): domain Bacteria; phylum Pseudomonadota; class Gammaproteobacteria; order Steroidobacterales; family Steroidobacteraceae; genus Bog-1198. The sequence continues at coordinate 4,847 of JAJXYR010000258.1, read as the reverse complement.
GGCGCCACACGGGTCCATATTCGGCGATGCGCGCGACGCCCCATTGGTAGGTGACGATCGCCGGCGCGAGGCCGAAGGAGACCATGTCGGACAGACTGTCGTATTCCTTGCCGAACGCGCTCTCCGTATGCGTCCAGCGCGCGACGCGCCCGTCCAGGCCGTCGAATATCATCGCCACGAACACGGCGATTCCGGCGTTCTCGAAGTGCAGGTCGATCGCGGCGACGACGGCGTAGAAGCCGGCGAACAGTGCGCCGGTCGTCAGCAGATTCGGCAGCCAGTAAACCCCGCGGGGCCGGGCGGGCTGACCGTCCTCGTCGTTGGTGATTTCTTCGTCCATCCGGCACCATGATACCAGGGGGCATCATGTAAGATAGGAGGGTATGCGCCTATCTCAATATCCGATCCTCACGCTCAAAGAAGTTCCCGCCGATGCGGAAGTCGTCAGCCACCGGCTGATGCTGCGCGCCGGCATGATCCGACGCCTGGCCGCGGGCATGTACACCTGGCTGCCGCTTGGCCTGCGCACCTTGCGCAAGGTCGAACGCATCATCCGCGAGGAGATGGACCGCGCCGGCGCGCTCGAATTGTCGATGCCGACGGTCCAACCGGCCGAATTGTGGCAGGAATCCGGCCGCTGGAACCAATTCGGTCCCGAGTTGCTGCGGTTCAAGGACCGCCACGACCGGGAATTCGCGTACGGGCCGACCCACGAGGAGGTCATCACCGACATCGCGCGCCGGGAACTGCGCAGCCACAAGCAGCTTCCGGTCAATTTCTACCAGATTCAAAGCAAGTTTCGCGACGAGATCCGCCCGCGTTTCGGCGTCATGCGCGCCCGCGAGTTCCTGATGAAGGACGCCTACTCGTTCCACGTCGATGAGGCGAGCCTGGCGGAAGGGTACCGTCAAATGCACGATGCCTATACGCGGATTTTCACGCGCCTCGGCCTGAAATTTCGCGCGGTGCAGGCCGACAGCGGCAGCATCGGCGGCAACGCATCGCAGGAATTTCATGTGCTCGCCGACTCCGGCGAGGACGCGATCGCGTTCTCGGACGGCGACGACTACGCGGCGAACCTGGAAATGGCGGCGACGCTGGCTCCTCCGGGCGCGCGCGCCGCGCCGGCGCTGCCGCTCACCAAGGTGGCCACCCCCGGTGCCCGGACGATCGCGGAGCTCTGCCGTGTCCTCGACGTGCCGCCGGAACGATGCGTCAAGACCCTGTTGGTGGACGGCGACGACGGCGGAGTGGTCGCGTTGATCTTGCGCGGCGACCATGAATTGAACGCCGTGAAGGCACAAAAGCTGCCCGGGGTGGCGAGTCCGCTGCGCATGGCGGGCGCCGAGCGCGTGCGTGCGGCGACCGGAGCGGAACCGGGCTACCTCGGGCCGATCGGTTTCGGCGGCAAGATCTACGTCGATCACGCGGCCGCCTGTCTCGCAGATTTCGTCTGCGGCGCCAACGAAAAAGACCAGCACTTCACCGGCGCCAATTGGGGCCGGGACGTGGGTCCGCCGGAAGCGCGCGACCTGCGCAACGCGATCGCCGGCGACCCGAGCCCGACCGGCCGCGGCACGCTGCAAATCGCCCGCGGCATCGAAGTGGGTCATATTTTTCAGCTCGGACGCAAATACAGCGACGCGATGAACGCCGCCGTTCTCGACGACCAGGGCCGGAGCGTCACCATGTACATGGGGTGCTACGGCATCGGCGTGACGCGGGTCGTCGCCGCGGCGATCGAACAGAATCACGACGCCAACGGGATCGTCTGGCCGCAGGCGATCGCGCCGTTCCAGGTGGTGCTGGTGCCGCTGAATTATCAAAAATCCGAGGCCCTGCGGGCGGCGGCGGACGCGCTCTATCGGGACTTCGAAGCGGCCGGCCTCGAGCCGCTGCTCGACGACCGCGATGCCCGCGCCGGCGTCAAGTTCGCCGACTCGGAGCTTCTGGGGATCCCCCACCGCATCGTGATCGGTGATCGCGGCCTTGCCGCGGGCCTGGTCGAGTACCGCCATCGCCGCGACGCGGCGCCGACCGAAGTTCCTCTCGCCGAGGCGGTCGCCTTCGTCCGCGCCAAGTCGACGGCCTGACGCGGCGGCGATGCCTCGAGGCTTCCGCCTGCGAACGGCTCCGGCGCTGGCTCTTGCGCTGGTGCTGTCCGCGGCGGGCCGGCCGGCCGGCGCGCTCGCCGCCGATCCGGGGACGGAGCCCGCGCTCGGTGCGCTGCTCGGCAGGATCCTCGCGAGCCCGGAATGTTATGCGGACAAGTTCGACGCCGAAGTCTGGCACAAGAGCATGGAGCCGCGCCTGCGGCCCTACGTGCGCTCGTACGCCGAGCGCATCGAAATACTCGACGACGTGTACTGCGAGGCGAAGCGCGACCCCCGCCTGCAGCTGCCGCCGGACCTGATCCTCGCGATGATCGCGGTCGAGAGCCGCTTCAACCAATTCGCGGTCTCACGAGTCGGCGCGGTCGGGCTGATGCAGGTGATGCCGTTCTGGCCGAAAAAACTCGGCGTCGCCAACCGTCTGGTGCGCATCGGCGCGAACATCCGGATCGGCTGTGAAATATTGCGCTACTACCTGCGCGCCGAACACCGCGACTGGATCCGCGCATTGGAGCGCTACAACGGCAGCGACGGCCACATCGGCTATCCGGAACTGGTGATGTCCCGATGGCAGCGCGCGTGGCGCTTCTAGGGATTGTCCTCGGACTCGGGGCCGTGTTCGGAGTTCGACAAGGCCATCGCCGCGCGCCGTTTCGCCTCGAGGGCGGCATCGCGGGCACGGGCGTACTCCTGGGCCTCCAGATGCCTTTGGGCGCTCGCGATCTCCTGCTGCGCGGCTTGCAGATCCTGCGGAGACCGCTCCGCCGCACCGGCAACCCGCGCCGCCTCGATGGCCTGCCGGGCGTCGCTCATCTCTTGGACGGGCGCACCGCGGCAACCGACGAGGCACAAGATACCGAGCAACAATGCGATCGATCGGGGCATGGTCGATCGCGACACTAGCAACAGCCGCGGAGGTCGTCAAACGCGGCCCTCGGGCTACAATGCGGCGCGGCCATGATGAATCGTTGCGCCGGCGCTGCAAAGCAAGCACAACGACGGCGATATTTCGAGCGAGACCACGATGAATGAAATTCTGGTTTTGTATTATTCCCGCCAAGGAAGCACCGCGGAACTCGCCCGGCACGTGTGCCACGGCGTCGAGAGCGTGGCGGGAATGCGCGCCAAACTGCGCACCGTGCCGCCGGTCGGCCCGACGACCCAGCACCTCGATCCGCCGGTGCCCCCGGCGGGTCCGCCATACGCGGAGCTTGCGGACCTCGAATCCTGCGCCGGACTCGTGCTCGGCAGCCCGACGCGCTTCGGGAACATGGCCGCCCCGCTGAAGTCCTTCATCGACGGCACCAGCGGCCTGTGGGTGTCGGGCGCGCTCGTCGGCAAACCCGCCGCGGTGTTCACCTCGACGCAGACCATGCACGGCGGTCAGGAATCGACGCTGCTCAGCATGATGCTGCCGCTGCTGCACCATGGGATGTACCTGGTCGGGCTGCCATTCTCGGAACCGGCCCTCGGCACAACCCGCGCGGGCGGCACGCCGTACGGAGCGAGCCACGTCGCCGCCGTCGGCGGACCGGGCGGACTCGCGGACAGTGAGCGCGAGCTCGCGCGCGCGCTCGGCGCGCGCGTTGCGAACCTGGCCGCGAAATTGCTGCCGCGTGAGTAAGCGCGCGCAGGCGTTTCGCCGCCTGACCATCGGTTTGTGGGCCGCGCTCGTCGCCAGCCTGTTCACGTGGATTCTCGCCGGCTATCCGTGGCTGATCTGCGCGGCCGCAGCGCTGCCGCTGCTCGCGCCGCTGCGGGGTCTCGTGCAGGGTCGGCGCCATACCTACGCGTGGGCGACCCTGTTCGCGATCCCCTACCTCATGTTCGCGCTGACCGAGATTCTGTCCAATCCGGCGGCCCGATGGGTGGCCGGCGCGAGCCTGTTGCTGGTCTTCGCCTGGTTCTGCGCTATGGTGGCTTACCTCCGGACTTCTCGAGCGCAGCGCGGATGAACGGCAGCGTCAGGCGCCGCTGCGCGGCCAGCGACGCATCGTCGAGCGCATCGAGCACCGCGAGCAGCGAGCACAAATCCCGGGTGGTGCGCTTCATGAGGTACTCGGCCGTCTCCACCGGCAATTCCAATCCGCGCCGCCGCGCACGCCGGCGCAGCACCTCCACGCGGCCCGACTCATCGAGTTCGCGTACGTGGTAGACGGCGCAGGCCGCCGCCCGCGAGCGCCAATCCTGAAGCACCCAGGGCAGCGAGCGCGGCGCGGCGGCCGCGGCGACGATCAAGCGCGTGCCGAGTTCGACCGACGCGTTGAACAGACCGAACAGCGCCCGCTCCCACGCTGGATCGCCGGCGACCGCATCGGCATCGTCGATGCACAAGACACCGGCCGTTTCGAAGCCCGCGAGCGCGTCCGCGGTCAGTCCCGCATCGCGCGCGAGCGGCAGATAGGCGACGCCGGCGCCCGCCGCGACGCAGGCGGCTTGCAGCAGATGGGTCTTGCCGGATCCCGGCGAGCCCCACAGCCAGAGCAGCGGCGCCGTCGCGGCCCGCAGCACCGCGACCAGTTCGGCGTTGGCGCCGATCACGAAGCTGTCGAAATCGGCGTCGTCGCGGAATTTCACGCCGAGCGCGAGCTGTTTCACGAATCCCCGCCATCGCGCCGCGGTTGCCGTGCGGCCCTGCCGGCATAAGTCAGCACATAGTCGAGGCCGCTCACGGCGACGACCACGAACATCAGCGCCCCCAACTGCGTGACGAACCAGGCGGGCGGCCAGCCGCCG
>JAJXYR010000205.1 GCA_021780475.1 Pseudomonadota bacterium | reverse complement strand
ACGCCGGGTTCGGGCGACTGGCCCGAGGTCGAGCGCCGCTGGCTCGTGCCGGCCCTTGCCGCGCTCGGCGTGCCCGGCGCGCGGCGCCTGGATGCGATCGAGTTGTCGGTCGGCGCGCGTATGTTCCGCCTCGGTGCGGCCGGGCGGCTGCGCCTGTGGCGGCGCCGGCGTCCGTGGTGGGAGCGGCTCGCTTGAGCGGCGCGCGCATCGTGCGCCGCGAAGCCGCTTCCTCAGGCGGCTTCGCGCCGTCGCTGCATCCGGTGCTGCGCCGTGTCTACGCGAGCCGCGGGCTCACGAACGACGACGATCTGGACCTGTCGCTCGGCCGTCTGCTGCCCGTGGGTTCGCTCGCGGGCGTCGACGAGGCGGTGCAACTGCTCGCCCGCCATCGGGAAGCGGGGCGGGTGCTGATCGTCGGCGATTTCGACGCCGACGGCGCGACCAGCAGCGCACTGATGGTGCGCGCGCTGCGCGCGCTCGGCTTCGCGCACGTCGATTACCTCGTGCCCGACCGGTTCCGCTTCGGCTACGGCTTGACGCCCGAGATCGTCGCGAGCGCCGCCACGCTGCGGCCGACGCTGATCGTCACCGTCGATAACGGCGTCTCGAGCTTGGACGGCGTCACCGCCGCCCGCGAGGCCGGCATCGCCGTGCTGGTCACCGATCACCACCTGCCGGGTCCGCAGCTGCCGGCCGCCGATGCGATCGTCAATCCGAATCTGCGGGGCTCGAGCTTCGGCAGTCCGGCCCTTGCCGGCGTCGGCGTCGCCTTCTACGTGATTGCCGCGCTCGCGCGCGCGTTGCCGCCCTGCGGCTTCAATCCGGCGGACCTGCTCGATCTGGTGGCGCTCGGCACCGTCGCCGACGTCGTGCCGCTCGACAGGAACAACCGGATACTGGTCTCCCAGGGCTTGCGCCGGATCCGCGCCGGCCGCTGCGTGCCGGGCTTGCGCGCGCTGCTGGCCGCGGGCGGCCGGCGCCTGGAACAGATCGTTGCCGCCGACCTGGGGTTCGCCGCGGCGCCGCGGCTGAACGCGGCCGGGCGCATCGCCGACATGCGCATCGGGATCGAGTGCCTTCTCGCGGACACGGATGCCGGGGCTGCCGCGCTCGCCGCGCAGCTCTCGCGGCTCAACGAGGAGCGCCGCGAGATCGAGCGGCGGATGCAATTCGAGGCCGTCGACATCGCCGCGGCGATGCAGGCCGCGCCCGCGACGGAAGCGGCCCTCGGCTTGTGCCTGTTCGACGAGAGCTGGCATCAGGGCGTGGTCGGGCTGGTTGCCGGACGCATCAAGGAACGGCTCCACCGGCCGGTGATCGCGTTCGCCCGCGCCGCGGACGGATCCTTGCGCGGCTCGGCGCGCTCCATCGCCGGGGTGCACGTGCGCGACGCGCTCGAGGGCATCTCGGTGCGCCATCCCGGATTGATCGAAAAGTTCGGCGGCCACGCGATGGCGGCGGGATTGACGCTGCGATTCGAGAACCTCGAGGCGTTCCGCGCCGCCTTCGCCGCGGAGGTCGCGGCGCGGGCCGATCCGGCGACGATGGACGGGGTGATCCACTCCGACGGCGCGATCGCGGCGGCCGACCTGTCGATCGCGACCGCGCGCGCGCTCGCCGACGGCGGTCCCTGGGGCCAGGGATTTCCCGAACCGGTGTTCGACGGAGAATTCGAAGTGCGCGACGCCCGCGTCGTCGGCGAGCGGCACCTGAAGCTGCGCCTGTGCCCGGCCGACGGGGCCGCCGATTCGTTCGATGCGATAGCGTTCGGATTCGTCGACGGCACCGCGGCCGGCGCGCCGCCGCCGTCGGGCGCGCGCGTGGCCACGGCGTTCCGGCTCGAAGTGAACGAATACAACGGCCGCACGCGGCTGCAGCTGAACTGTCAGCACCTGCGGCGGCTGTGAGGCGATGTGCTAGGATTCGCGCCCATGGAAATCAATCAAGCCAAGCGGTTCATCAAAGATCTCGAGGAGCGTGTGCAGTCCTTGAGGAGGTATCTTTGATTACGACAACAAGAACGAGCGTCTGCAGGAAGTATCGCGCGAGCTCGAACAACCCGGAGTTTGGAACCTGCCGGAGCGGGCGCAGGAGCTCGGCCGCGAGCGCGCCCGGCTTGAACAGGTCGTCGGCGGCCTGGACGCGCTGAGCCGGGGCCTCGAAGACGCCGGCCTGTTGCTGGATCTTGCGGCGGCGGAAGGCGATCTCGGCGCCGCGGACGCGGTCGAGGCCGACGTCAAGCGACTGAACGCCGACGTGGAGCGCCTCGAGTTCCAGCGCATGTTCCCGGGCAAGATGGACTCGCACAACGCCTTTCTCGACATCCAGGCCGGCGCCGGCGGCACCGAGGCGCAGGACTGGGCCGCGATGCTGCTGCGCATGTATCTCAAATGGGCCGATTCGCACGGCATCCACACCGAGATCATCGACCAGAGCGACGGCGAGGTCGCGGGCATCAAGGGCGCGACGATCAGCATGACCGGCGACCATGCCTATGGTTGGCTGCGCACGGAGACCGGCGTGCACCGCCTGGTGCGCAAGTCCCCGTTCGACTCGGGAAACCGCCGCCACACCTCGTTCGCCTCGGTGTTCGTGTCGCCCGAGGTGGACGATGACATCGACATCGAGATCAATCCGGCGGACCTGCGCGTCGACGTCTACCGCTCGAGCGGCGCCGGCGGCCAGCACGTCAACAAGACCGAGTCGGCGATCCGCATCACGCACACCCCCACGGGCATCGTGGTCGCGTGCCAGAGCGAACGCAGCCAGCACAAGAATCGGTCGACCGCGATGAAGATGCTGAAGGCGAAGCTATACGAACTCGAGTTCAACAAGCGCAACGCGGCCGCGAAGGTGCTGGAGGATTCGAAGTCCGACGTCAGCTGGGGCAACCAGATCCGCAGCTACGTGCTCGACCAATCGCGGATCAAGGATCTGCGCACCGGCGTCGAAATAGGCAACACCACGGCCGTGCTGGACGGGGCCTTGGACGAATTTCTGCAGGCAAGCCTGAAGCAGGGACTATGAACGAAACCGACGAGAACCATCTGATCGCGGAGCGCCGCGCCAAGCTCGCGAAGCTGCGCGAGCGGGGCGGGGCCTTTCCGAACGATTTCCGCCGCAACGCGCTCGCCCAGGACCTGCTGGACACCTATGGGGCGCGGTCCGACGAGGCCCTGACGGCCGAGGCGGTGCGGGTCTGCATCGCGGGGCGCATGATGGCCAAGCGCATCATGGGCAAGGCGAGCTTCGCGCACGTCGAGGATTCGAGCGGTGCGATCCAGGTCTTCCTGCAGCGCGAGACGCTGGGCGCCGACTACGACGATTTTCGCACCTGGGACCTGGGCGACATCGTCGGCGCGGAGGGCACGCTGTTCCGCACGAAGACCGGGGAGCTGTCGGTGCGCGTCGAGCGGCTGCGGCTGCTCGCCAAGAGCCTGCGGCCGCTGCCGGACAAATGGCATGGAATAGCCGACACGGAGCTGCGCTACCGCAGGCGCTACGTCGACCTGATCGTCAACAAGGACAGCCGCAAGGTGTTCGAGACCCGCTCGCGCATCGTGCGCTTCCTGCGCGATTATCTCGACGCATCGGGCTTTCTCGAGGTGGAAACGCCGATGCTGCAGTCGATTCCCGGCGGCGCGGCGGCGCGGCCGTTCAAGACGCACCACAACGCGCTCGACATGGACATGTACCTGCGGATCGCGCCCGAGCTCTACCTGAAGCGCCTGACGGTCGGCGGCTTCGAGCGGGTGTACGAGATCAACCGCAATTTCCGCAACGAGGGCCTGTCGACGCAGCACAACCCCGAGTTCACGATGCTCGAGCTGTACCAAGCCTATGCCGACTATGCCGACATCATGCGCATCGTCGAGAGCCTGTTCCACGGCATCGCCGACACGCTGATCGGCTCGCGCAAGATCGTCTACCAAGGCCGTGACTACGACCTCGGCGGCCCGTTCGCGCGCCTGACGATCGAACAGATCCTGCTCGCGAACAATCCGCAGCTGGACGCGCGGCGCCTGCGTGACGTGGCCTACCTGCGCGGCGTGTGCGACGGGCTGCACATTCCATACAAGGACGGCGACGGCGCCGGCAAGCTGCAAATCGAGATATTCGAGAAGACAGGCGAGCAGACCCTGATTCAGCCGACCTTCGCCTACGCATACCCAGCCGAGGTGTCGCCGCTCGCTCGCCGCAACGACGCGGATCCCTTCATCACCGACCGCTTCGAGTTGTTCATCGGCGGACGGGAATACGCGAACGGCTTCTCCGAACTCAACGACGCGGAGGATCAGGCGCAGCGATTCCGCGAACAGGTCGAGCGCAAGAGCGCCGGCGACGAAGAGGCGATGTACTACGACGCGGACTACGTGCGCGCGCTGGAGTACGGGATGCCGCCCGCGGGCGGCCTCGGCGTCGGCATCGACCGGCTGGTGATGTTCTTCACCGACTCGGCGTCGATCCGCGACGTGCTGCTGTTCCCGCACATGCGCCCGGAGACTTGAGCGCCCCCTTGGACGCGCCGCCGCCGATCGGCGTGTTCGACTCCGGGGTCGGCGGACTCACGGTGCTCGGCGCGCTGCATGCGGCGCTACCGGCCGAGGATTTCATCTATCTCGGCGACACGGCGCGCCTGCCCTATGGCACGAAGAGCGCGACGACCGTCGCGCGCTACTCCGCGCAATGCGCAGGCGCGCTGGTCGCCCGCGGGATCCGCGCGCTCGTCGTCGCGTGCAACACGGCCTCGGCATTCGCGCTGGCCGACCTGAGACGGGATTTCCCGCGGATGCCGATCATCGGCGTGATCGAGCCGGGTGCGCAGGCGGCCGTCGCGGCGTCGCGCACGCAACGCATCGCCGTGATCGCGACCGAGGGGACGATCGCCGGCGGCGCCTATCAGGCTGCGATCCGGCGCCTGAGCGCCGCGGCCGAGGTGCGCACGCGCGCCTGTTCCTTGTTCGTCGCGATGGCCGAGGAGGGCTGGACCGAAGGCCCGTTGACGGAGGCGGTCGCGCACCGCTATCTAGACGGGATGTTCGACGGAGCCGCCGCGCCGGACACGCTGGTGCTCGGCTGCACGCATTTCCCGGTGCTCGCCGCGGCGATCCGCGCGGTCCTGCCGCCGGGGGTGCGCGTCATCGATTCGGCTGCGACCACCGCGGCCGCCGTCGCCGCCGTGATCGGCGCGGGCGGCGCCGGGGGCGCGGGCGGCAGGGGCTCGGGCCGCGTCGTGTGGCTCGCGACCGACGGTGCGGCGCGCTTCGCGCGCGTCGGCAGCCGCTTCTTCGGCCGGACGCTCGCGGCCGACGACATCGAGATCATCGACCTTTAGGCGCCGCCGGTCACCGCGTAGGGCAGCGGCAAGAGCGTCGCGTCCGCCTGCGCCGCGCCGCCTTCGTCCGCGTCCACGCCCAACACCGCGAGTCCCTCGGCGCCGCCGTCGGTCGATTGCACCTCGATCAGGCGTCCGCCGCGGCCGTCGGCGAGCGTCACCGTCGCGCCGATCCGCCGGCCGTCGTCGCGCAGCGCGACCCGCGCCAACCGGCGTTTGATCCTGCCGAGATGCTGCGTGCGCGCGACGATTTCCTGGCCGGTGTAGCAGCCCTTGGTGAAGCTGATGCCGTCGACCAGATCGAGATTCAGCATTTGTGGAACGAATTGTTCGCTCGTCGCCGCGTATATCTGCGCAAGGCCTGCGCGCACGTCGGCGAGCCGCCAGTCCCGCTCGATCCGCTCCGCGGCGGCCGCTTCGCCGCCGAGTCCGCATTCGGCCAGCTGCCGCGGCTCTCCCAGGATCCAGAACCGCCCGGGGTCCGACGCGACCCGGCCGACGCCGATCCCGGCCGTTTCCGCATAAGCCTGGGACTCGTCGGGAACCGCGAGCCCGGCCGCGCGCAGGCCGGACTCGCCATGGTGGCCGGCAACCGCGAGTCCGGGGCCGGCATCCTCGATGGAGAGTTTCGCGCGCAGCACGAACTTGCGCATGCGCTCCTGGATCGGCGCCAGGAGTTCGCGCGGCAGCACCGCGACGATGCCGCCGGAGTGCGGCAGGAGATGCAGCACCGCGAGCACGCGTCCTTGATTGGTCGCGCTCGCCGCCAGCAGCGGCCGGCCGGCGGCGAGCCGGCGCGCGTCGTTCGTGATCTGGCCCTGAAGAAACCCGACGCTGTCGGCTCCCGCGAAGCGCAGCGCGCCGAGGTGCGGCAAGATTCCGGAGGTGTAAATCATCCGCGTATCAAGGCCGTAGTTTCGGCGGCAAGTCAACCCATCGGGCAGCGAGGCGACGTTTTTCCGGATATCCGCGCCCCGCGATGGTTATACGCACCCGTTTTCTGGCAAAATTCGAGCCGTGATTTCCACTGACGATCATCCGCCCGGAGGGGTCCCCTCCGATCCGGCCACCGAGGCGCCATCGACGCACGCGCCGACACCCGCGCCGCGCCCGCCGCGCGAAGTCGGCGGCCGCGACGGACCCGATCCCACGCGCTACGGCGATTGGGAACTTCGCGGGCGCTGCATCGACTTTTGAACAGCCCGCGACCCTTGCACGACACCGTCCCATTCCGAGGATCGATTATGCCCGCACGCGCCAGGCCCTTGTCCCCGCATCTTCAGGTCTACCGCTGGCAGATCAGCAACAGCCTGTCGATTCTGCATCGGCTGACCGGCGTCGCGCTGTCGGTCGGCCTCGTCGGCCTGGTGGTTTGGCTGGCGGCGCTGGCCGCCGGACCCGCCCGCTACGCCGGCGCGATGCGCGGCCTCCGCGGTCCGGCCGGCATGGTGGTGCTCACCGGCTTCGGTTTCGCGTTTTTCTACCATCTGCTGAACGGCATCAGGCACCTGGTCTGGGACACGGGCCGCGGTTTCGAACGGCGCGGACGCCGCGCCGGCGGGTGGGCGGTTTTGATCGGCGCATGCCTGTTGACCGCCGTCGCGTGGATCGTCGCTCCGGGGATCCGTCCATGAGCCTGCGCAGTCCGCTCGGCCGGGTGTCGGGTCTCGGTTCGGCCAAGGACGGCACCGCGCAATGGTGGGCGCAGCGCGTCAGCGCCGTGGCGCTCGTGCCGCTCACGCTGTGGTTCCTGATCTCCCTGCTGGCCCTGCCGGATTGGGGATACGCCACGGTGCACGCCTGGTTGTCGCGCCCCGTCGACGCCTTCTTCGCGGCGCTCGGCGTCGCCACGCTCGCGTATCACTCCTACCTCGGCACGGTCGTCGTGGTCGAGGACTACGTGCATGGTCCGGCGTCCAAGCTCGTGTCGCTGCTGGCGCTGCGATTCGCGCACGTCCTCGCGGGCGGCGCCGGTGTCTTCTCCCTGCTGCGCCTGACCCTCGGAACACTCGGATCATGACAGACTACAAGTTCACCGATCATACCTATGACGTCGTCGTCGTCGGCGCCGGCGGCGCCGGCTTGCGCGCGACCTTCGGTCTCGCCGAGGCCGGCCTCAGCACGGCCTGCCTGACCAAGGTGTTTCCGACCCGCAGCCACACCGTCGCCGCGCAGGGAGGCATTTCCGCCGCGCTCGGCAACATGGGGGCCGACGACTGGCGCTGGCATATGTACGACACGGTCAAGGGATCGGACTGGCTCGGCGACCAGGACGCGATCGAGTTCATGTGCAAGGAAGCGCCGGCCGCGGTGATCGAATTGGAGCATTACGGCGTGCCGTTTTCACGCACCGACGACGGCCGGATCTACCAGCGGCCGTTCGGCGGCATGACCACCGAGTTCGGCAAGGGCGTCGCGCAGCGCACCTGCGCCGCGGCCGATCGCACCGGCCACGCGATGCTGCACACCTTGTACCAACAGTCGCTGAAGCACGAGGCGACGTTCTTCGTGGAGTATTTCGCGCTCGACCTGATCATGGAGAACGGGGAGTGCCGCGGCGTCGTCGCGCTCGACATGGCCGAGGGCACGCTGCACCGGTTCCGCGCGCAGCGGGTGATCCTCGCGACCGGCGGCTATGGCCGCGCGTGGTTCTCCTGCACTTCGGCGCACACCTGCACCGGCGACGGCGGGGGCATGGTGCTGCGCGCCGGTCTGCCGCTTCAGGACATGGAGTTCGTGCAGTTTCACCCGACCGGCATCTACGGCGCCGGCTGCCTGATCACCGAGGGGTCGCGCGGCGAGGGCGGCTATCTGACGAACTCCGCCGGCGAACGCTTCATGGAGCGCTACGCGCCGAACGCCAAGGACCTGGCTTCGCGCGACGTGGTCAGCCGCTCCATGACGATCGAGATCCGCGAGGGGCGGGGTGTCGGCAGGCACAAGGATCACATCCATCTGCATCTCGAGCACCTCGGCCCGGAGGTCATCAAGGAGCGGCTGCCGGGCATCGCCGAGACCGCGCGGATCTTCTCCGGCGTCGACGTCAACAAGGAGCCGATTCCGGTGCTGCCGACGGTGCACTACAACATGGGCGGCATTCCGTGCACGATCGACGGCGACGTCGTCAGCCTGGGATCCGACGGCGGCGATGCCGTGGTGCCCGGTCTGATGGCGGTGGGCGAGGCGGCCTGCGTGTCGGTGCACGGCGCCAACCGGCTGGGTTCGAATTCGCTGCTCGACCTGGTCGTGTTCGGCCGCGCCGCGGCCCGGCACTGCGTCCGCACCGTCAAAGCCGGCGCGAGGCAGCGGGCGCTCGCCGCCGACGCGGGCGACGCCGCGGTCGCGCGCCTCGACAAGCTGCGCCACGCCGACGGCGCGAAGGGGACCGCCGAGATCCGCCTCGCGCTGCAAAAAACGATGCAGCGCGACGCCGCGGTGTTCCGCACCGGTGAATCCTTGGGCGAGGGCAAGCGCGCGCTCGCCGAGGTCGTCGGGAGTTTCAGCGACGTCAAGGTCGCCGACCGCTCGCTCGTGTGGAACACCGATCTCATCGAGACGATGGAGCTCGAAAACCTGCTGGCGCAGGCGGTCGCGACGATGCATTCGGCGGCCAACCGCACCGAGAGCCGCGGGGCGCACGCACGCGAGGATTTTCCCGAGCGCGACGACAAGAACTGGCTCAAGCACAGCTTGTGCTGGGTCGATGCGGGCGGCGGCGCGCGCATCGGGTACCGCAAGGTGCACCTGAACACCCTGACCGACGAGGTCGAGCCGGTCGCGCCGAAGGCGCGGACGTATTGAGGAGACGGATCGATGGCTGAATTTTCCCTGCCCGAGAACTCGAAGGTCCGCAAGGACGGCCGCGTTTTCAAGGCACCCGAAGGGGCCCGGAACGTGCGGGTGTTCAAGATCTACCGCTTCGATCCGGATGTGGCCGGGAATCCGCGCCTGGACACCTACGAGATCGACATGGACAACTGCGGGCCGATGGTGCTCGACGCGTTGATCAAGATCAAGAATGAGATCGATCCGACGCTCACGTTCCGCCGGTCCTGCCGCGAGGGCATCTGCGGGTCCTGTGCGATGAACATCGACGGCCGCAACGGACTCGCCTGCATCAACGCGTGCGCCGACATCGACGGCGACGTCAAGATCTACCCGCTGCCGCACATGCCGGTGATCAAGGACCTGGTCGCCGACCTGACCGATTTCTACGCCCAATACGCCTCGGTCAAGCCCTGGCTGCAGACGCGCACGCCGCCGCCGCCGGACGGCGAGCGGCGCCAGACGAAGGAGGATCAGGAAAAGGTCGACCGGCCGTCGGCGTGCATCCTCTGCGCCTGCTGCTCGACGAGCTGCCCGAGCTACTGGTGGAACAGCGATCGCTATCTCGGGCCGGCGGCGCTGCTCGCGGCCTATCGTTGGATCGTCGACAGCCGTGACGAGGCGACCGGCGAGCGGCTCGATCATCTCGAGGACCCGTTCCGGCTGTAC
>JAJXYR010000271.1 GCA_021780475.1 Pseudomonadota bacterium | reverse complement strand
CGCTCTCGAAAGTCGCGGCGTCCGGGCCGTGACCGGTCATGCAATTGTGCAGGGAACTGCCGCCCGGGACGAAGCCCGCGGCCTTCGCATCGTAGGCGCCGTGAATCAGCCCCATGTATTCGCTCGCGACATTGCGATGGAACCAGGGCGGCCGGAAGGAGTGCTGCATCGCGAGCCAGCGCGGCGGAAAAATCACGAAGTCGATGTTGTCGATGCCCGGCGTGTCGCTTTGCGACTGGAGCACCAGGAAAATCGACGGGTCCGGGTGATCGAATGAAATCGAGCCGATGGCATTGAACCGGCGCAGGTCATATTTGTACGGCGCGCAATTGCCATGCCACGCGACCACGTCGAGCGGCGAGTGATCCATCCGGGCGGACCAGAGGCGGCCCAGGAATTTGCCGATCAACTCGCAATTCGTGTCGAGGTCTTCATACCAGGCGACCGGCGCGAGAAAATCCCGCGGATTGGCGAGGCCGTTCGCGCCGATGGGACCCAGGTCCGGCAACCGGAACGGCGCGCCGAAATTCTCGCACACGTAGCCGCGCGCCTCGGAATCCTTGAGGTCGACCCGGAACCTGAGGCCGCGCGGCAGGACCGCGATCTCCTGCGGCTCCACGTCGAGCCGGCCCAGTTCCGTCGCGATGCGAAGCCGCCCCCGCTCCGGCACGATCAGCAGTTCCCCGTCCGCGTCGTAGAGGAAGCGATTCCGCATCGAACGATTGGCCGCAAAGAGGTGGATCGCGCAGCCGCTCTGCGCTTCCGGCGAGCCGTTGCCCGCCATCGTCACCAGGCCGTCGACGAAATCCACCGCCTCGGTCGGCATCGGCAGCGGGTCCCAGCGCAGCGGATTCGGGGACAGCGGTTCGCCGTCGGCCGCGGGTTCCAGTCTGCGCTGCTGGTAGCGCGAGAACGCGCCGTGCATCGCCGCCGGCCGGATCCGATAGAGCCACGAGCGGCGATTCGAGTGGCGCGGCGCGGTGAACGCGGTCGCCGACCACTGCTCGGCGTACAGCCCGTATGGGCAGCGCTGCGGCGAATTCTGGCCCACCGGCAGCGCGCCGGGCAGCGCCTCGGTCGCGAACTCGGATCCAAAACCGCTCAGGTATTCGAGCGCAGATCGGGTATCGCTATCGCGCTGGGGCAGCATGGCGTTCAGATGACTCCGCGGCGGATTTGGTCGAGCTCGATGGATTCGAACAGCGCTTGGAAATTTCCCTCGCCAAAACCCTCGTTGCCCTTGCGCTGGATGATCTCGAAGAAGATGGGGCCCAGCACATCGGCGGTGAAGATCTGCAATAAAATGCCATCCTTCGCGCTGCCGTCGATCAGGATGCGCCGGCGTTTCAGCTCCGACAAGTCCTCCCGATGGCCGGCGACCCGGCCCCGCACGCCGTCATAATACGTGTCCGGCGTGTCCTGGAAGACGACGCCGCGGCCACGCAGCAGGTCCACGGTGCGATAGATGTCGTCCGTCGCGAGCGCGAGGTGCTGTATTCCCTCGCCGCGGTAACGCCGTAGATACTCCTCGATCTGCGACTTGTCGTCCTGCGATTCGTTGATCGGAATACGGATCTTCCCGCAGGGACTCGTCATCGCCTTCGAGAGGAGCCCGGTCGCCTTGCCCTCGATGTCGAAATAGCGGACTTGCCGAAAGTTGAACAGCCGCTGATAAAAGCCCGCCCACACGTCCATGTTGCCGCGCTTGACGTTGTGGGTCAGGTGGTCGAGCAGCGTGAGTCCGGTGCCCTCGGTCGTGCCCGCGGGGTTGACCGGAACGAAGTCCACGTCATAGATGCTGCGATCGCCGTAGCGGTCGACGAGGTAGATGAGGCTGCCGCCGATTCCCTCGATCGACGGGATGTTCAATTCCATCGGCCCGGCCGATTGCGGCCCGGGCTTGGCGCCGAGTTCGAGCGCCCGTCGGAACGCGAAGGCCGCGTCCTTGACCCGGAAGGCCATCGCACAGATCGAACCGCCGTGCTCGTGCGCGAATCGCTGCGCGAAGCTGCCGGGTTCCGCGTTGATGACGAAATTGATGTCGCCCTGGCGGTGCAAGGTCACGTTGCGCGACCTATGGCGCGCGACGGCTGGGAAGCCCATCCGCTCGAACACCGCCCGCAGTTCGGACGGATCGGGCGCCGTGTATTCGACGAACTCGAAGCCGTCAGTGCCCATCGGATTGTCCAATGTCGCCATGATGCCCTCCCGCGCGGCCGTTTCCCCGAATGGTACCGGAAAGCACCGCCACGCCGCCCCCCCCGGTCCCTGGCACGTCGCCCATGCGCGATGTCCTGACTACGCCCTGCGCCTTCGGCAATTAGCTCCACATTTTCATATGTATAATACTGTGGATTGGCATAAACATTGGTGGCCGCAGCCATGAAAACGATTCAAATGACCATCGACGAGCGATTGTTGCGGCTGGTCGACAAGACGAGCCGCGCCCAGAAAACGACCCGCTCCGCATTCATACGGCAGGCGCTCGAGGCCGAACTACGTCGCCAACGCGTTCGCGCCGACGAAGCCCGGCACAGCGATGGATATGCGCGCCAACCGGTGGTGCCGGGTGAGTTCGACGTCTGGCTGGGCGAACAGGACTGGGGCTCATCGTGAACCGCGGCGAGATTCGCTGGTACTCGTTCAATACACCGGATAAACGCCGACCCGTGTTGATACTCACCCGGGACTCCGCGATCCGCGTGTTGAACTCCGTTACCGTCGCACCGATCACCTCGACGATCCGCAACATCCCGACGGAATTGGTGCTGACCTCGGAGGACGGCCTGCCGGACGCCTGCGCGGTGAATTTCGATAATTTGCAGACGATTCCGAAGAAGCAGATCGGGGGCCGAATCACGCAATTGCCCGCAGCCAAGTTGCGTGAAGCGGCGACGGCGATAGCCTTCGCACTCGGAATGGAGCGCGAATAGCCGGCTAATGCATGTGCTGGCCGCCGTTGATCGCGATGTTGGCGCCGGTGAGAAACGCTGCCTCTTCGCTCGCGAGATACGCGACCAGCCCCGCCACCTCTTCGGGCTTGCCGAGCCGGCCCATCGGAATCTGCGGGATGATCTTGGTGTCGAGGACCTCTTTCGGAATCGCGGTCACCATGCTCGTGCCGATATAGCCGGGGGAGATCGTATTGACCGTGACACCCTTGCGCGCCACTTCGAGCGCGAGCGCCTTGGTGAAGCCGTGCATGCCGGCCTTGGCGGCCGAGTAATTGGTCTGGCCGAACGCGCCCTTCTGGCCGTTGACGGATGAGATGTTGATCACCCGGCCCCAGCCCCGGTCGACCATGCCGTCGCAGACCTGCTTGGTCATGTTGAAGCAGGAGTCCAGGTTCGTGTGCATCACCGCGTCCCAGTTGATCTTGTCCATCTTGCGGAACGTCATGTCCCGCGTGATGCCGGCGTTGTTGACGAGCACGTCGACCGGCCCCAGGTCGGCGGTGATGGCGGCGATACAGGCGCGGCAGGAATCCCACTCGACGACGTCGCAAGGATAGGCGTGGAAATGGAATCCCCGTTCCGCCATCGCGCCGAGCCAGTCCTTCGCCTTTTGATTCGCCGGCGAATAGGTGGTGACCACCGTGTCGCCCATTGCCGCGAGCTTGATGCAGATCGCTTCGCCGAGTCCGCCCATGCCGCCGGTGACGAGCGCGACTCTCTTGGTATTCGCCATGAAACTCCCCCTTCCTTAGATGTTTCGGGTGCGCGAAGCCGGCGCGCATGCCCCGATTGTTATCCGAACGCCCGCAGCGCGCCAGACCCCCGTGGGGGAAGGCGCTATTTCTGCAGGACGTAGGTACCGGGCGCGTCGGCGAGCGGCGGGAGGCCGGCCGCGGGGCAGCCCAGGGAGGGGGGTGCGATGAGTTCGGGATCGGAATGCTTGACGAGCCAGCGTTGCCAGACCGGCCACCAGGACCCGGCTTCGGGCGCGGTCGTGTCGAACCACGTCTGCGGCGGCAGGGTTTCGCCGGCCGTGGACCAGGTGCGCACGCGGTGCCGACGGCGCGGGTGCGCCGGACCGCTGACGATTCCCGCATTGTGGCCGCCGGATGTGAGCAGGAACGTGTAGTCGTCGCTGCGGGTCAACTCGCGCGCCTTGTACACGGACCGCCACGGCGCCACGTGATCGGTCTCGGTGCCGACGACGAACATCGGCACCGTGATCCGGCTCAAATCGACGAGGCGGCCGTCGACCCGGAACTCGCCGCGCGCGAGCGCATTGTCGAGGTACAGGCCGCGCAGATACTCCGAGTGCATGCGGCAAGGCATGCGTGTGCCGTCGGCATTCCAGGCCATCAGGTCGTTCGGCGCATCCCGCTTGCCGCGCAGGTAGGTGTTGACGGCGGGCGCCCACAACAAGTCGCGCGCGCGCAGCAATGCGAAGGCGCCGCCCATTTGTTCGCTCTTGAGGACGCCCGCACGCTGCATGACCGCCTCGAGCATGTCGAGCTGGCTCGGACTGATGAACAGCGACAATTCGCCCGGCTCGCTGAAATCCTGCTGGGCGGCGAGCAGCGTCACGCTGGCGAGGCGCCGGTCGCCGGCGGCCGCGAAATCGGCGGCCGCGATAGACAACAACGTGCCGCCGATGCAATAGCCCACGGCATGAATGCCCTTGCCCGGCACGATGCGCGCGACCGCGTCGACCGCGTCGGCTATTCCCAGCCGCAGGTAGTCATTCATACCCAGGTCGCGATCGCCGGCGTCGGGATTCTTCCAGGACAACATGAACACCGTGTGCCCCTGGGACACGAGGTATTTCACCAGGGAATTCGCGGGCGACAGATCGAGGATGTAATACTTCATGATCCACGCCGGCACGATCAAGATCGGCTCGGCGAATACCCGCTCGGTCTGCGGCGTGTATTGGATCAATTCGACCAGATCGTTGCGCATCACGACCTTGCCCGGCGTCGCCGCGACGTCGCGCCCGACGACGAACCGATCAAGATCGGCCGAAGTCTTGCCGGTCAGAGCCGCCTCGACATCCTCGACCCAGTGCTTGAAACCGCGCACCAGGTTCTGTCCCGACTCGACGCGGGTCGCCTCCAGCAAATCCGGGTTGCTGGGAAGGTAGTTGGCCGGCGAGATCAACTCGGCCGCGTTGCGGGCCATGAATTCCAGCGTGCGGGCATTCTCCGGCGCAACGCCCGGAACACCGGCCAGGGAATCGCGCCACCAGTCGATGGTGTTTCGATAGCCCTGGGCGATGACGTTGTAAGGCCACTTCGACCAGGCTTCGCCCGCGAAGCGAGGGTCGCCAGGCGCCGGCGCGAGCGTCTCTGCGCTCGCCGCGCGCAGCGCGAAGCTCCAGCTGTCGAGCGCCTTCGCGAACGCATCCTGCGCAATGTTCGCTTGTTTGGCGGGCGCGGCGCCGAGGTTCAGGTACCAGTCCCACCACGCATTGACGTACACATCGGGAGCGAGGCCCCCGGAAATGGTCGCGAGTTGTACCCGCAGCGCGCGGGCCCACTCATCGGAATCCCGGCTTGGCGTGGAATCGGTATTCACGTCGAAGTGATCCGGGCCGGCGCAAGGCCGGCCCGGCCGGGCACTCAGGCCGCCGCCTTCTTGGCGACGTTGACGACCTTGTCGGCCGCTTCCTTGCTGAGTTCGGCAACCTTCGTGGTCGCCTCGGTCACCACCTGGGTGAAGCTCGCCTGCGCATCGGTCGCCAGGGCGGCGAACTCTTGCGCACGGACGCGCAGCTTCTCGCTGAGGGCCGTCGCGAGTTCAACCTGCCGCGCCACCAACTCCGCCGGCGTCTGCGCACCGATCGCCGCCTTGGCGTGCGCGAGGCTCCACTCCATGTAGTCGCCGGCCACGGCGTACTGATAGTGACCCAGGCGGTCGATCGCTTGGATCCCTTCTTGCTGCGCTTTCAGCGCGGGCGCGAAGGCATTGCGGTAGGCATCGAAAATGGTCTTCGGATCAAAAGGGGAATCGCTCATGGGGGGGCTCCTCAAAGGGGGGTTAACTTGGGCACGGCGCCATTATAACCGATTTTGTATGCAGCGCAAGAAGAATGTTCTGACGCCGCTTGCGGCAAGAGATGATTTGTAACGCATTGTTTATTAACAATTAATATAAATATATGTAAAAATAACGCGGCTCGTCAATTTGCGCCGCAAGAGCCCGGATCACCCCTCACAGGCGCAGCCCCCCATCGAGTTCCAGGCAGCGGCCGGTGAAGAAGTCGTTCTCGACGATGAACCGGACCGAATGCGCGATCTCCTCCGGCCTGCCGAGGCGCTTCAGCGGCACGGGCGCGGTGAGCTTCTCCAACACTTCCGGGCGCATCGCGGCGAGGATTTCGGTATGCGTGAAGCCCGGGGCGATGGAACCGACGCGAATCCCGTAACGCGCGAGCTCCTTCGCCCAGACGACCGCCATCGATTCGACGCCGGCCTTGGCCGCGCTGTAATTGGACTGTCCGGCATTGCCGACGCGCGAGATGCTGGAGATGTTGACGATCACGCCGCCGTTGCCAAGCTCGACCATGTGCGCGGCCGCTTCGCGCCCGCATAGGAACACGGCCGTGAGATTCACCCCGATGACCGCGTTCCACTGATCCAGCGTCATGCGCCCGACCACCGCGCCCTCTTTCACCTTGACCAACAGCCCGTCACGCAAAATGCCGGCGTTGTTGACGAGCACGTCCAGCCGGCCGAAGTCGCCGACTACCTGGGTCATCGCCGCGCACACCTGCGCCTCATCGGCGACGTTCACCAAATAACCGCGGGCTTGAACCCGTTCGGCCCTGCAAAGCGCCGCCGTCTCGTCGAGATCGGCCTGGTTCAAGTCGAACAGCGCGACGTTCCCGCCGCAACCCGCCATCTGTAGCGCGATCGCACGGCCGATGCCCCGGCCCGCGCCCGTAACCACCACTGTCTTGCCCTGAATTTCCATGTTGCCTGATTACTCTTTTGGTTTGTCGCCCGAAGGCTTGTCGTCCTGGCCGCGGCCCATGAAAGCCTCGCGGGTCGCGGCCTGCATTTTTTCCCATAACTCCATGTTCGTGCGCGCCAGGTCATTCAACGGCGCGAACGGCGTCTGCAGCGCCTTGACCATCTCCGCCTGCATGGATTCCTGTTGGCGCAGCATCGTCGTGAAGGCTTGTTCGAGATATCGGCTCAGCAGCGCCTGGGACGGGCGGCCGTAGAAGCGGATGATCATCTCGAGCAACTCCGACCCCAGCACCGGTGCGCCGAACTGTTCCTGCTCGGAAATGATTTGCAGCAAGACGCCGCGCGTCAGATCCTCGCTGGACTTGTCGTCGACGACCTTGATTTTCTCGCCCGCGACGATCAGCTTGCGCAGATCCTCGAGGGTGACGTGGCGGCTCGCGACGGTGTCATAGAGACGCCGATTGGCGTACTTGCGAATGAGGCGTTCTGTTTGCATGGAGGATCCGAAGTTGGGCCATCATCCTAGGTCAAGCTTTCGCGCTGCACAACCCGCAGCGCGACCACGGAGCGAGAGGCCGCAAAAAGATTTTTCTAAAATGTATATAAAACAATCAGTTACTAGTGTTCTTTTTGAGGATCTTGGGGAAGTGGATACCCTGGTGATATCTTGTTGCGACGCATACGGATGGGCGGAATGTGGAAACTGATCCCTGGCAACAATGGCACGCGTTCACCGCTGCGGCGCCTTGCGCACCGCCATCGGACTTGGCGGATCGTTTCAACCGCCTCGCCCGCTCCTTTCTCGACGCATCGACCGGCACGGCCTCCGGGAAGCCGCCCACCCCGCCCGGCGAGGCTGCGCAAGCCTTCAGTGAGGCCTTGCGCGATCTGTTCGCACCGCTGCAGCCGTCATTCACCGGCGCTCGAACAACCACCGCACTCGGCCCCGCGGATCTTCTGACCAACCCGCCCGCGTTCGGCGCGGGCCGCGAACACCAATTGCGGGCGCAGCGCCTGGCCGCGGCGGCGCGGCGACTGGATGAAGCCCATCGGCGCCTGCAGCGCTTATGGCTCGACGCGTTGCGCGATGCCGGTGCCGCATTCATGAACCGGCTCGAAGAACCCATGGCGCCCGTCGAAGGCGCCGCCGCTGTGCGCGCACTGTACGACGCGTGGATCGATTGTGCCGAGGACGCCTATTCACGGATCGCCCATGGCGCGCCGTTCTGCGAGGCGCTCGCCGACAGCGTGAATGCCGCCAGCGACTGGCGGCGCGAACTGCGGGAAACCGCCCTGCACGCCGCGGCGCTGCTCGACCTACCAACGCGCGCCGAACTCAATACGCTGCATCGGCAACTGCGCGCCGCCGAAGAACGAATCAGCGCCGTCGAGGCGAACCTGCGCGCACCTCCAACTCCATCGCGCGCCCCGAAGCCGCGGGCGCCGCGGTCGCGCGGCAAAAAGACACCATGAGCAACGGCTGCTCGGACCGGGACCTCGTGTGGCGAAGCGGCAAGCTCGCGCTGTATCGCTATCGTCCGATTGCGCGGCCTGCCGTGTCGGTGCCCGTTCTGATCGTCTACGCGCTCGTGAATCGGCCCCACATGATGGACTTGCAGCCGGACCGCTCGCTCATCCGCGGCCTGCTGTCCGCAGGGCTGGACGTGTACCTGATCGATTGGGGATATCCGGACGGCGCCGACCGGTTCACCGCGCTCGCGGACTACATCGAAGGGCAGCTGGACGGCTGTGTGCGGCAGATCCTCGCCGCACACGCCGCACCGCAAGTGACGCTGCTCGGCGTGTGCCAGGGCGGGGTCTTGAGTCTGTGCTACGCGGCGCTGCACCCCGAGCGCGTGCGCAATCTCATCACCATGGTGACGCCGGTGGACTTTCGCACGCCGGCGGATCTCCTGTCGAAATGGGTCGACGGAATCGACATCGACGCCTTCGTCGCCGACGGCAACGTCTCGGGCGACGCGCTCAACGCCCTGTTCGTGTCGCTGATGCCCTTCCGGCTCGCGCATCAGAAATACGTCCACTTGCTCGCAAGCGTCGCCGGCTCCGGACAGGAAACGGGGTCCGAGGCGATCGAGAACTTCATGCGCGTCGAGGAATGGATTTTCGACAGCCCGGACCAGGCCGGCTCGGCTTTCGGGGAATTCGTGCGATGGTTTTACCAGGAGAACCGCCTGGTGAAGAGCCGCCTGGAAATCGCCGGCCGCCAGGTCGATCTGAAGAAGCTTCAAATGCCGATCTTGAATTTGATCGGCAAGCGCGATCATCTGGTGCCGCCGGCGGCGTCAACCGCGCTCAAAAGTCTCGTGGGCAGCGACGACTACACGGCGATTGAATTCGATCTCGGCCACATCGGCATGTACATCAGCGCCCGCGCGCAGCGCGAAGTGCCGCGGGCGATCGCGGAGTGGCTGGCTAAGCGCTGAGACCGAAGAATCGCACCATCTCGGCCGACGCGTCCGGGCCGCGCGCCTCGGTGTACGATCCGGCGGGCGACCCTCCGAACCAGGCGTGTCCCGCGCCGTGTACCAGCCAGAATTCGATCCGCGGGCGAGACGCGTCCCGGCGATACGACGTCACCGTGCAGTCAAGGCCGCCCGCCGCGCGCGATCGACGGGTCGTGACGCGCAACGCACCGCCGTCGATTTCCTCCCGGGCGGCCGCCTGCCGCACGATCTCGGCGCCCTGGGCGACGTTGACGTTCGCGTCGGCATCGCCATGGAACACGATCGTGGGAAGCGCATGCGTCGCCGCGGCGCGCGGCCGCGCCGCGAAGGGAATTCCCGAGTGCACGCCCAGCGCCGCAAACAGATCCCCATAGGCGTCCGCGAGCACGACCGCCATCGCGGCCCCCGCCGAAAATCCCGCGATGTAGATTCGTTGCCGGTCGAGCGCGTGCCGCTCGGCCACCTGCCGGGCGAT
>JAJXYR010000214.1 GCA_021780475.1 Pseudomonadota bacterium | reverse complement strand
CGGCTGCGCGCGCCGGGCCGCCAGTCGACCGTGAAACGCTCGCCGCTCAACGGGAAGGCGACGTCCGCGGGCACCGCTTCGGCGGGCCGGACCGCACATCGCATCGCCGCCACCTTGCGGTCGATCCACGGCGAGTATTGGCGCACGAAATCCAGGACCGTCTTCGGTCCCACGCCCACCGGCACCACGATCTCGACGCGCCCGCCGACGTGCACGCGCGCGGTCAGCCGCCGCGCGCGCGCGCTCACGCGCACGGCGAACGGTTCGCTTGCGGCCCTGGTATCGAACAACGACAACTGCATGCGCGGAAATGATACCAGGGTTATCGCCCCGCGCCGGCGGAGCGCGCCTGCAGCCGCGCGAGCTCCCGCCGGGCAGCCTTGTAATCCGGCGCCGCGATCAAGGACCGCTCTATCCAGTTGCGGGCGCCGAGCACGTCGCCCGCGTTCAACAGCTCGCGACCCAGCGCCAGGTACGCCTCCGCATGGCCCCAGCCGGGCGCGTCGGATCGCGTCGCCGGAGACCGCGTGAACAAGCCCGCGGCGGTGCGCAGCCGCGCCAGCGCCTGCGCATACTGCGTCGAGCCCGGCCGCGCCCGCGCCAGCTGCGTCTGCGCCATGAGGAAGTTCACCCGCGGATTGTCCGGCGCAAGGCCGTAGGCGCGGCGCAGGAGCCGAGCGGCCCGGTGGCGGTAGAACACCGCCTCGAAGCGGCGCAGACCCGCCAGCTGCGAATCGCACGCCGACTGCAGCGCGAGCGCCTCCACGCTTCCCGGCGAGCGCGCCAGCAACGCCTTCAATTCGCCGGCACAATCGGCCGCCGCCGCCTCGGCACGGGCGTCGTGGTGCGCCAGCTCGAGTTCCGCATAGCGATAATCGGCGTGTGCCAGATCGTAGCGAAGCGCGGCTCCGCCGCCGCCGGCCGCCAGCTGGGCGGCCAGGCCCTGCACTAGATCGCGCAGCCGGTTGATGTCCTCCGTCTGGTAGGCGTAGAGGATCTGCGCCTGCATGTCGCCGCCGCGCTGCGCGACACAAGTGCCCGCCACCACCGCCGCCGCCAAAAACAGGGCCGTCCGCATCCGATTCATCGTCCGTTCGCTCCAATGGTTCGCGGCCTCGATCGCCGCGGCTACAATGCGCCCGGAACGTACCACAATCCGGTGAACATCTTGAGTTTCGCGTTGATCGATATCGGCTCCAACCTGACCCACGAGAGCTTCGCATCCGACCTCGACGCGGTGATCGCGCGCGCCTCGGCGGCGGGCGTCGTGCAGCAGGTGGTTACCGGCGCCGATCTGGCCGGTTCGCGGCGCGCCGCCCTGCTCGCCGCCCTGCACCCGCGCACGCTGTTCGGCACCGCGGGAGTCCACCCGCACCACGCTGCCGGCTTTGCCGCCTGCCGCATCGAGGATTTTCTCGAACTGCTCGCACGCCCGGAGGTCGTCGCGGTCGGCGAGTGCGGCCTCGATTACCATCGCGACCTCTCGCCGCGCACGGCGCAACGCACGGCGTTCGTCGCGCAGCTGGAACTCGCGGTGCTGACGCGCAAGCCCGTGTTTCTGCACCAACGCGACGCGCACGAAGACTTCAGCGCGATCCTGGCCGACTACGCGCCGCGGCTCGCCGGCGGTGTCGCGCACTGCTTCACCGGCGGACCGCCGGAATTGGAGCGGTATCTGGCGCTTGGGCTCGCGATCGGCGTCACCGGCTGGGTCTGCGACGAACGCCGCGGGGCCGCTCTGCGCGAGGCCGTGCCGCTGATTCCCGCCGACCGCCTGATGCTGGAAACCGACGCACCCTACCTGCTTCCCCGCGACCTGGCGGCGAAACCGGCCTCGCGCCGCAACGAGCCGGCGATGCTCGTGCACATCGCCCGGGTGGTCGCCGCGATGCGCGCGCAATCCCCGGAGGAACTCGCCGCGGCGACGACGCGCAATGCCCGTCGCCTGTTCGGCTTCTCCGCTAAAGATTCGTGAATTCGTGCGGGCTCGGCCGCAACTGCGCCACCATCGCGGTCCACGCATCGCGGTAGCCGGCGGCGGCCGTCCCAGCCTCGGACTCGCGCTCGACCGCGGGGAACTCCACCTCCAGGGCGTCGAGCATGATCACCGCCTTGGGCCGGCCTTTGGCGAACTTGCCGAGATTGGAGAACACCAACAGGCCATCCACCGGCGTCTCGCCGACGAGCGCCTTGACCGCGGCGATCCGGTCGTACAGCGCGGGCTGGGGATTTTCGAACGTATAGCGGCGGCCCCGCGCCATGACGGTCCACTCGCTCATCTGATCGCCGCCGAAGATCAACCCCGGCACGCGGCGGGTGTCGAGGATCAACACCCCACGGGGCGTGAGCAACAGGTGATCGACGTGAAAGTAGCCGCCCATTCCGTCCGGCACCTGCACCTGGTGCTCCGTGGCGTAGGCGATCCGCTCCAGGCGCTCGAGCAGCCTGCGCCGACGCGACCGGCGGCGGTAAACGCGCATGGTCGCGCCGGCCGCGGCGAACAGCGCGAGCGCCGCCGCGGCGGCCCAAAGCCAGAGCGCCGGATCGCGCGGCGTGTTCATTCGATCGCGGCGGCCACGGCCGGCAGTTCCGGTGCTACGTCGGTGAGCCGCTGAGGCAGGCCGAGCAATCGGGCCAGGCTCTCGGGCACGTCGACCGGCTTGCCGAGCAGGGGCTCGACGATCTCGTTGAATTTCGCCGGATGCGCGGTCGCCACCAGCACCCACGGTTTGTCGGCGCGCTCGGCGGCGGGCAGGCGGCTGTAGGCTTCCGCGGCCGTCGCCGTGTGCGGGCACCACTCACGGCCGAATTTGCGGTAATCCTCGCGAATGCGCGTCTGGATCGCCGCATCGTCGATGCTGTCCGCGTCGAGCTGGCCGCGCAGACCTTCCCAGGTGGGGAAAAGCGCCCGCAGCCGCTCCATGTTGCTGGGATTGCCGACGTCCATCGCCGACGCGAGCGTCGGTATGCTGGGACGCGGTTCCCAGGCGCCGGAGCGCAGATAGTCCGGAACGGCCCTGTTCGCATTGTGCGCGAGCAGGATGCGTCCGATCGGCAATCCGATCGCGCGCGCCCAGACGGCCGCGAACGCGTTGCCCAGGTTGCCGGCCGGTATCACGTAGTTCGCGTGCTCGCCGGTTCGCCGTTTGATCTCCAGGCTCGAGCCCACGTAGTACACCATCTGCGGCAACAGCCGGCCGATGTTGATGCTGTTGGCGGAACTGAAGCGATGCTTGCGCGCGAGCGCCGGATCCAGGAAGGCCTCCTTGACGAGTCGCTGGCAATCGTCGAAGGAGCCGTCGACCCGCAGCGACGCGACGTTGTCGTCCCAGCAGGTCAGCTGCTGCTCCTGGCGCGGACTCACGAGGCCCTTCGGGTACAGGATCACGATGCGCACCCAGGGGCGCCGGTGAAAGGCCGCCGCCACCGCGCCGCCGGTGTCGCCGGAGGTCGCGACGAGTATCGTCAGCGGCGCCTCGGACGGCGCTCGCAGGCGCTGCAGGCTCTCCGCGAGAAAACGCGCGCCGAAGTCCTTGAATGCCGCGGTGGGACCGTGGAACAGCTCGAGCACGTACAGAGGATCGGCGCTCGCGGGTACCGGCGTGGTCGGCGCCTGCAGGTCGAGCGCGGCGTCGGCGATTTCACCGAGCATCGGCTCGAGCGCGTCGCCCTCGAAGAATCCGCGCAGCGCGCGGCGTGCGAGCGCCGGCAGCCCCGCGACGCCGGCGAAAGAGTCGGGATCGACCGTCGGCAGGCGGGAGGGCACGTACAAGCCGCCGTCCGGCGCCAGGCCGCGCATCAGCGCGCCGGAGAGCGACAGCGCGGGGGCGGTCGAGCGGGTGCTCACATAGGTCATTTTCGACATCAGGCCTTCACCACCCTAGCGCCGTAGTTTTCGATCGCGGAGATCCATTGATCCGACGCGAGGCCGTGCGTCGTGAAGGCGGCCACCATCGCGCCGCGCACCGCCTCGGCGTACTGCACCTCCGCCCACGCGAACACCGTCGGGCCCGCGCCGGAGATGGAGCAGCCGAGCGCGCCCGCGGCCATCGCACCGCGCTTGACGTCGGCGAATCCCGGTATCAGCGAAGCCCTTTGCGGTTCGATGATCACGTCGTTGAACGAATCGCGGATCATCTCCAGGTCGTCCGAATAGCAGCCGCTGATGAACCCCGCGAGGTTCGCGGTCTGCCACACGAAATCCGAGCGGCTGATGTCGGTCTTCAGGATCGCGCGCGCCTCGCGCGTGCCCAGGTGCATGTGCGGATGCACGAGCACGCAGCGCAGGGACGCGGGCACGGGGATGCGCTTGATGCGCGGGTGATCGATGCCCACCGTCAACACCAGGCCGCCGAACAGGCTGGGCGCGATGTTGTCGAGGTGGGCGGAGCCGCTCGCGACGATCTCGCCCTGCATCGCATAACGGAGCAGACGCAGCGGCGGCAGCGGTTCGGCGAGCAGTGCGTTGGCGGCCACGACCGCCGCGACCGCGGAAGCCGCCGACCCGCCTAGGCCCGACGCGAGCGGAACCCCCTTGTCGATCTCCATTTCAAAGCCATGGCCGAGGTTCAGATCCTCGATCAGCGCCTGCACCGCGCGCCCGGCGGTGTTCCGTTCCGGCTCCACCGGCAGCGCGCCCGCGATGCCGCCGATGGACGCGATGCGCACGACCGGGTCGGCGATTCGCCGCAGCCGGACGCGATCGCCGATCGCCTCGACCGTATGACCGAGGATGTCGAATCCGATGGCCACGTTCGCCACGGTGGCGGGGGCGAAGGCGGTGACTTCAGTGAGCAATTGTCTTCCTCGAGGTTTGCAAGACTACAGATGCGCGCCGAGATACGCGGTGAGCCGCAGTATATCGGCGAACACGCCTCCCGCAGTCACTTCGGGGCCCGCGCCCGGACCCTGGACGATCAACGGGTTGTCGCAATACCGCCGCGTGGCGAAGCGCACGATGTTGTCCGTCAGCGCGATGTTGGCGAAGGAATGCCGGGCGTCGATGCTGGTCAGCGCGACCGTCGCCGCTCCGGACGAATCGATGCGTCCGACGTAGCGCAGCACCTCCCCGCGGGCGCGCGCGGCGGCGTACTTCGCGGCCATCGCCTCGTCGAAGTCGGCGAGGCGCTCCATGAACTCGGGCACGGTGCATTTCTCGAGATCCTTCGGCACGAGGCCCTCGACGCGCACGTCCTTCATCTCGAGCGTGAGGCCCATCTCGCGGCCGAGGATGATGAGCTTGCGGGCGACGTCCACGCCGGACAGGTCGTCGCGCGGATCGGGCTCCGTGTAGCCCTTCTGCTTCGCGGTGCGCACGATGGACGAGAAGGGCTCGCGTCCGTCGAACACGTTGAACAGGTAGGCGAGCGTGCCGGAGAAAATCCCCTCGATGCTGGTGACGTCATCGCCCGTCTCGCGCAGGTCGCGCAGCGTCTGGATGATCGGCAGCCCGGCGCCGACGGTCGCCTCGTACAGATAGTGGGCGCCGCTCGCGCGGGCCGCGTCCTGGCAGGCGCGGTAATAGTCGAGAATGCCGCTGTTCGCCTTCTTGTTCGGCGTGACGACGTGAATGCCGCGCGCGAGCCATTCCTCGTAGTGGGTCGCGACCTGTGCATTCGCGGTGCAGTCGATGATCAGCGTATGCGGAATGTAGTCGGATTGGACGGCGTCGACGAATTTGGCGAGGTCGAGCGGCACGCCCGCCGCGTCGAGCCGCCCGCGCCACTGCGCGAGGTCGATCGCGCCGTCCTCGATCAGCATTTTCTTCGAACCGGCGATCCCCCGCACCCGCAGGTCGACGTTGAGCGCGCGCAGACGCGCGATCTGGCCGGCGATCTGCGCGAGCAGCGCCGACCCCACCGTGCCCGGCCCGATCAAGCCGATCGACAGCGTATTCGGCGACAAATAGAAGCCCGCATGCACGGCCCGCAAGGCCTTCGCGGCCCCGCCGCCGTCGACCACCACCGAAATGTTGCGCTCGGACGCGCCCTGCGCGATCGCCCGCACGTTGATCGACGCGCGCGCGAGCGAATCGAACACGCGCGCGGCGACGCCGCGCGTGCCGGCCATGCCGTCGCCGACGACCGCGAGGATGCTCATGCCGAGTTCGACGTCGACGCTCTGGATGTGGCCGGCGCGCAGCTCCGTGTCGAAGGCGTGGCGCACGGCCTCCTCGGCCCGGACCGCCTGCGCGGCCGGAATCGCGAAACAGATGGAATGTTCGGAACTGCCCTGGGAGATCAGGATCACCGAGATGCCGGCGTCGCGCAGCGCCCCGAACAGCCGGTTCGCGGTTCCCGGCACGCCGATCATGCCGGCGCCCTCGAGGTTGATCAGCGCGACCGGCTCGATCGTCGTGATGCCCTTGACCTTCAGCACCGAGGTCGGATGGGCGCAGATCAGCGTGCCGCGTTTCTCCGGCGCGAAGGTGTTGCGGATGTAGATCGGAATGTCGCGCGCCACCGCGGGCTCCATCGTTTGCGGATGGATGACTTTCGCGCCGAAATACGCAAGCTCCATCGCCTCGCTGTAGGACAGCTGGTCGATGACCTGGGCGTCGGGAACGAGACGCGGATCGGCGGAGAGCACGCCATCGACGTCGGTCCAGATCTGGATCTGCGCGGCGCTCAAAAGCGCCCCGAAGATCGAGCCGGAGAAATCGCTGCCGTTGCGGCCCAGGGTCGTATGGATGCCTTTGCGGGTCGTCGCGAGAAATCCCGTCACCACGAGCCTTCCTGTGAAATCCGCGGGCACCAGCGCCGCGATGCGCCGTTCGCTCTCCGGCCAGTCGACGACGGGGCCCAGGGGGCCCCATTCCACGACGACCACGTCGCGCGCATCGACCCACTGCACCGTTCCGGCGCGCCCGCGCTCCCGCAGGAACGGGGCGAACAGCCGCGTGGACCAAATTTCGCCGTAGCCGGCGATCACGTCCTTCAGCGTGAGCGGCGCCGTGCGGATCAAGCGCACCGTGTGCAGCATGCCGGCGATGTCGGCGGCGTCGCGCTCGAGATTCGCGACGTACTCGTCGCGCGAAACCGGCCCGAGCAGGTCCTCGGCGAGCTCCACGTGCCGGCGCACGAGCACCGCGAGCGCCCCGGCGTAGTCCCCATCCGCCCGTTCCGCGAGACCGATCAGACCGAGCAGCCCGTCGGTGACGCCGCGACAGGCCGACAGCACGGCCGCTTCGCGCGGATTGCCGGAACCCTCGACGATGTCGGCAACCCGCCGGAAACAGCTCGCGTCGGCGACGCTGGAGCCGCCGAATTTATGTACGATCCATTGGTTCATAACTCGCCCTCGCCCGCCGCCGCGGCGGCCGCTTTCGGCACTTCCATAAACTCACTCGGGTGGATGAATGGCGGCGGGTTCACGTTAGACAGCCGGGAACTTTAATCGTAGGGGGCGGAGCCAAGCAAGCGATTCCGCTAGACTGTGCGCCATGGACGATTCACTGAGCGGCCTCGCCCGCTTCTTCGCCGAGGTCGAGGGCCGCTCGCCGCCCTTGGTCATGGCGACGGTGCTCGCGACCGCGGGCTCGACTTATGCCAAGACCGGGGCGCGCGTCCTGATCGACCCGGACGGCGGCGCGAGCGGAATATTGAGCGGCGGCTGCCTGGAGGCGGACCTGCGGGAGCGTGCCGCGCGGGTGTTGGCGCTCGACCGGCCGCAGCGCATTGCCTTCGACACCCGGGTGTCCGACGATCCGGTGTTCGGCATCGGCATGGGCTGCGAAGGCGCGATGGACGTCTGGCTGGAGCCGATCCGGCCGCCGGAGTACGAATTGATGCGCTACCTGCGCGGCTGCCTGCAGTCGGGCTCGACCGGCGTGGTCGCGACGGTCGTCGGCGGCGAGGCGCGTGCGGAGGAACTTGGCGCGCACGGCTTTGCCGGCGTCGCACCGAACAGCCGCCTCGGCGACATGCTGGCGCGGATTGCCGCCGGGGCGCCGTCGCGGCGCGGCGATTTGCGCAAACTGCCGTTCGACGGACGCGAACTGGAGGTGTTCGTCGCGCCCGTCGTGCTGCCGACCAGCCTCCTGCTGTGCGGCGCCGGACCGGATGCGATCCCGGTACACCGCTTTGCCGCCGCGCTCGGCTGGCGCGTGACGGTGTTCGATCATCGTCCGGCGTTCGCGACGGCGGCCGCTTTCCCCGGCGCGGCACAGGTGGTCTGCGCCCGGCCGGAAGAGGCGGCCGAACGGCTGCGGGACAGGCACTTCGACGCCGCCGTCGTCATGAGTCACCATCTCGCCGCGGACGCCGAATACCTGCGCTGGCTCGCGCAACGGGCGCCGCAGTACATCGGCTTGCTGGGACCGGCGGCCCGCAGGCAGCGGCTGTTCCATGACGTGGGCGAAACCCTGCGCGGCATTGGCGCGCGTCTCCATGGACCGGCCGGGCTCGACATCGGCGCGTCCTCGCCCGAAGCGATCGCGCTTGCAATCATTGCCCAGATCCAGGCGGTGCTCGCCGGCCGCAGCGGCGGACCGTTCGTCTAGTCTCAGAGCGGCCGTTCACCCCGGCGCTTCGCCCCGGGACGGCGCGCCGTCCCCGCCGGCGGCAGGCCCGTATGCTGGGTCCGGAACCGCTGCGCCGCGCCGGCCGGACGCCCAGCGGGCGGCCTTGCAGCCGGCGGCCGTGAACCGCGCAATGGCTGGTAGGCCGGCACAAGGTGCTGCTTGCCGTTGCCGATCAGGTCGGCGCGGCCGAGCCGCTTCAGCGCGTCGCGCAGCAATGGCCAATTGTCCGGATCGTGATAACGCAGGAACGCCTTGTGCAGCCGGCGCACCTTCGTGCCTTTCGGCACGATGACCTCGCCGCCGACGCGCGACACCCGTTTCAGCGGGTTCTTGCCCGAATGGTACATGGCCGTCGCCGTCGCCATCGGCGACGGCAGGAACGCCTGCACTTGATCGGCCCGGAAGCCGTTCTTTTTCAGCCAGATCGCAAGGTCCAGCATGTCCTGGTCGCGGGTGCCGGGATGCGCCGCGATGAAATACGGAATCAAGTACTGTTCCTTGCCGGCCTCGCGCGAATAACGGTCGAACAATTCCTTGAAGCGGTAATAGCTGCCGACCCCCGGCTTCATCATCTTCGACAACGGGCCCTCGCCGATCGCCTCCGGGGCGATTTTCAGGTATCCGCCGGTATGATGCGTCGCCAGTTCCTTCACGTAATCCGGGGACTCGATCGCCAGGTCGTAGCGCACGCCGGAGGCGATCAATATCTTCTTCACGCCCGCGACCGCACGGGCGCGCCGGTACAGGCGGATCAACGGCGCATGATCCGTGTTCAGGTTCGGACAAACGCCCGGATAGACGCAGGAAGGCCGCCTGCAGGCCGATTCGATCTCCGGACTCTTGCAATGCAGGCGGTACATGTTCGCCGTCGGCCCGCCAAGATCGGAAATGACCCCGGTAAATCCGGGCACGCGGTCGCGTATCGTCTCGATTTCCCGGATCACCGAGTCCTCGGACCGGCTCTGGATGATCCGGCCCTCATGCTCGGTGATCGAACAAAACGTGCATCCGCCAAAACAGCCGCGCTGGATCGCGACCGAGAATTTGATCATGTGGTACGCGGGTATTTTCGCGTCGCCATAGGCCGGGTGCGGCCGGCGCGCGTACGGCAATTCGTAGACCGCGTCCATTTCGGCGGTCGACAGCGGCAGCGGCGGCGGATTGAGCCATACATCCAGGCCGCCGTGGCGCTGCACCAGCGCGCGCGCGTTGCCGGGATTCGACTCCAGGTGCAGCACGCGCGAGGCGTGCGCGTACAGCACGGGATCGGTCCGGACGGCTTCGTATGCCGGGATCCGGATCACGCTGCGGCCGCGGTCGGCGTTCGGCACGTCGCGCCGGCGCCTGACCACGTCGACGGGGGCCGCAGCGGCCGCAGGCGCCGCGCCAGGGGCTGCGGCGCCCGACCCGAAGGCTGTGACCGCATAGGGGTCTTGCGGCGGATTCAGCGGGCCCACGTCGTCCAGATCGCTCGAATCGATCTCGATCCAGCCCTCGCGCCGCTCGCGCCTCAGAAACGCCGTGCCGCGCAAATCGGAAATCTGCGCGATCGACTCGCCTTGGTCCAAGCGCCTCGCGATCTCGAGGATTTGCCGCTCCGCGTTGCCGAAGACCAGCAAATCCGCCTGCGCATCGACGATCACGGAGCGGCGGACCTCATCCGACCAATAATCGAAGTGCGCGATGCGCCGCAGACTCGCCTCGATCCCGCCGATCACGATCGGCGCCCGGCGGTAAGCCTCGCGCAGCCGCTGGGAATAGACGATCACCGAGCGGTCGGGCCGCCGCCCGCCCTGCCCGCCCGGCGTGTAGGCGTCGTCGCTGCGGACGCGCCGATCGGAAGTGTAACGGTTGACCAGGGAGTCCATGTTCCCGCCGGTCACACCGAAGAACAGCCGTGGCTCGCCGAGCGCGCGAAAGGCATCCGCGCTGTGCCAGTCCGGCTGCGCGATGATCCCGACGCGGAATCCGGCCGCCTCGAGCACCCGCCCGACGATGGCCATGCCGAAGCTCGGATGATCCACGTACGCGTCGCCCGTGACCACGATGACGTCGCATTGGTCCCAGCCGAGCGCATCCATCTCGGCACGGCTCATCGGCAGGAAGGGCGCGGCGGTGCGCGCCGGGGGAAGGAAAAGCGGCGAGGCGGTCTGCATCGCCGCGATTAAAGCGGATTCCCCCGGCCAAGTACACCCGGCCGGGGGATTGGACCGCTCACCCTAGGTCGATCGGCACGTAAATCTGTGCATTGTCGCGCTGAATCAACAGCGCCACGCTGTGGCCCGAGCGATCCACCTCGTGCCGC
The DNA here is from genome assembly GCA_021780475.1 of Pseudomonadota bacterium. GTDB lineage: Bacteria > Pseudomonadota > Gammaproteobacteria > Steroidobacterales > Steroidobacteraceae > Bog-1198. Next base: position 31,832 of record JAJXYR010000214.1, on the reverse strand, counting down.
AACTGAGCGATCGTGTCGACATGACGGCCGTTGACCCCCAAAACGACGTCACCGGCCTGCAACCCGGCCGTCAAGGCCGGTCCCGAGACCGCCTCGATCACCAAGTGGCCTTGGGTGTGCATCTGCTGGCGTTCGTCGGGATTGAGTTCGCGCACCGCGATACCGAGCTTGCCGGCGCCGTCGGTGGCGCCGCTGCGCGCCAGTTCGGTCGAATGGTCCTGTAACAGGACCGTGCGCACATCGACCTCGATGCCCTTGTGATCACGCCAGATGCCGAGGTGCGCGACCGATCCCGGCGTCAGCGCCGCGATGATCGTCGGCAGGTCGAGCGAACGCTGGATCTGCCTTCCGTTGACGCTCGTGATGACATCGCCAGGCCGCAAGCCGGCGGTCTTTCCCGGACCCTTCGGATCGACGCCGCTGATCAGGGCGCCATGGGGACGGCCGAGCCCGAAGGACTCGGCGAGCGACTGGTTGACGTCCTGGACCTCCACGCCGATGCGGCTGCGGCGCACGGTGCCGGTGCGCATCAACTGGTCCTTGACGTTCATGGCGATATCGATCGGAATCGCGAACGACATGCCCATGAATCCGCCGGTGCGGCTGTAGATCTGCGAATTGATGCCGATGACCTCGCCGTTCATGTTGAACAGCGGTCCGCCGGAATTTCCGGGATTCACCGCCGCGTCGGTCTGGATGAAGGGAACGTAATTATCCTCCCCCGGCAGCGCCCGCGCCGTGGCGCTGACGACGCCCGCGGTCACCGTGTTCTCGAAACCGAACGGCGAGCCGATCGCGACCACCCATTGGCCGGGCTTGATCTTCGACGGATCGCCGAAGCGCACCGCCGGCAGGCCGGTCGCGGCGATCTTGAGCAGCGCGACGTCGCTGCGCTTGTCGAGTCCGATGACCTTGGCGGGAAATTCGCGACGGTCGGTGAGTTTCACCGTGACCCGGGATGCGCCATTGACGACGTGCGCGTTGGTGAGAATGTAGCCGTCGGGGCTGACGATGAATCCGGAACCGATCGCCCGTTCCGGCGGCATGTTTTGCGGGGCTTGCTGAAACTGGCGGAAGAACTGCGACAGCGGATTGTCGTCACCGCCGCTCCACTGCGGCATCGTCGGCGCGCGCCGCTTTTCGATTACGCTGATGTTCACGACCGAAGGCCCGTTTCGCGCAACCAGCGACGAGAAATCCGGCAGCCCGGTGACTTCCGGGGCCGGCGCGACCGCGGCGGGCGACAACGTACCGGCGAAAGCGGCGGATCGCTGATGCACGACCCCCACCAAAATGCACGCCATGGCGGCGAGCGTCCAAGTTCTGATACTACCCATTGGTATGCGCCCCTTCCGTAAGGTGTTGTCCGAAGCACTCCTACAGACCGGCCGCGGGGCCGATTGGTTTCATATTTTCGCGAACCCACGCGCATTTTTTTCATGAAGCAGGCGTTAGATTATGTATTGACGCCCCGCACGCAGGGGTGAGCGGCCGATCGAATCCAATGCCATGACCGTCCAGCCAGACATGCCCAACCTGATCTTCGTCGGCAGCGACACGAAGCGCCAGCAATGGCTCACACACCATGTAACCAGCCATTGGCCGGTCGCGCGGGTGACGACCGTGGCACCGGGGGACATCGCGACGCGCACGCGCGCACTCGAGGCCGGGGAACCGGACGCGCTCGTCCTGCAGATCGATTTCGGCAGCGAGGGGGCGGCGACCCACGGTCTCGCCACGATGCGCGAGTGGCTGCAGCTGCGGCCCACGCTTCATTGCATCGTGCTCGCCGAGAACGGCGATGAACTGTCGGCGGTGAAGGCGCTCAAGAGCGGCGCCAGGGACTACCTGCCGCTCGCGCGCCTGACGCGCGACGCGCTGCTCGCGGCCATCGCCGAAGCGCACGCGCGGCGCGCCGAAGCGGCTCGCGAGGCGGCGTTGCTCGGCGCCAACGACTCCGATCCGCCGTTCATCGACGTGCCCGGCTACACCGTCATCAAGGAGTTGTCGACGAGCAACTTCTCCTCGGTATACCTGGCGCGGGCCGAACGCTTGCGGCGCAACGTCGTGTTGAAGGTCATGCATCGCGGCTCGAGCCCGCGGGAACTGGAGGATGCGGAGCGGTTCCAGCGGGAATACGAGATCATCTCCAGCGTCGCGCATCGCGCCATTGCCGAGATCTACGACTTCGGCAGCCGGCCGCAGCACCTCTACCTGGCAATGGAATATTTCCCCTGCGGGGACCTGCGCGACCGGCTGCGCAATCCCTTGACCACCGAAGAGAGCCTTTATTACCTGCGCTCGATCGCCGAGGCTCTGCGGGTCATCCACGTCTTCGGCATCCTGCACCGCGACCTGAAGCCCGCGAACGTGATGCTGCGCGAGGACAACGCGCCCGTGTTGATCGACTTCGGTCTCGCGCGGCGCTCCATCGACGAGATCTCGATGACGGGCGCGGGCCAGGTGCTCGGATCGCCCTACTACATCAGCCCGGAACAGGCACAGGGCCAGAGAGTCGATGCGCGCACCGACCTGTACAGCCTCGGTGTGATGTTCTACGAGATGCTCACCGGCCGGAAGCCCTATCTGGGGCGCAGCGCGGTGGCCATCATGGCCCAGCACGGCAGCGCGCCGATCCCGACCTTGCCCGCGTCCGCAGCGGCGCAACAGGCGCTGTTGAACCGGTTGATGGCCAAGCGGCCCGAGGAACGCTATGCCTCGGCCGACGAATTGCTGGCCGACCTCGACCCGACGATCAGCGCGGTCGCCTGAAATAGCGTGACGCGCTTCACGCGCCCCGGCGGCGCCGCGCGCAGGTTGTGACGCCGATCAGCCCGATATTGAGCGGGTTTTGGCACCCTCCGTTCCATGTCCACCTCAGTCGGAAGGCGCCTCGCTGATGCGCCGCAAAACCTTTCGGCCGATCCGGCCGCCCACGAACTCGTGCTGGCGGAGTTGCCGCAGGCATTTCTCGTGCTGGACGATGCGAATCTGGTCGCGCCGCCGCTGTCGACGGCCGCCGCCGCGCTGCTGCGCGCCCCGGTCCGCGCCGGTGCGCGTCTGCAGGATTTGTTCAAGCCGCTCGCGGGAGACAAATCACTGGCGCTGATACTCGATGCGCTGATGCGGGCGGCGCAAGGCCCGGCCGTCGAACACGTGGAGCTGCGATTGCCGCGCACGGACGGCGCGCTCGAGACGGTGCGCTGCCGTCTGGAGTTCCGCACCCTGGCGCACGCGGGCGATCCGCCGCGCTGGCTGCTGCTGTTGCAGGATGAAACGGCCGCCCTGCAGCAGACCCACGATTTGGAGGACCTGCGCCGCGAGGTGCGGATTCAGTCGGAGATCCTGCGCAGCGTGTTGCGCATGGGACGCGCGCGTTTCGCCGCGAGCGTGCAGAAGACCGACCGGGCGATGAGCGCCATCGACGCCATTCTCAAGAAGCCCGCGCGCGAACAGGCGGCCTTCCGCAACAAGCTCGAGGAAACGCTCGAGGAGGTCGACCGCATCCGCCGCGAAGGCGCGGCGCTGAAACTCACGTCGCTCGAGCACAGCGCGCGCGCGTTCGAAGACGCGCTGCATGGCCTGCGCAGCCGCGCGACCTTGAGCGGCAGCGACTTTCTGCCGCTCGCGGTGAAGATGGACGAACTCTACGGGCAGTTCGCGCTGTTGCGATCGCTGACGAAGAACGTACCGGCACCGGCCGCGGCGGCGCCAGCGCAACGCGCCACGCCGCTGACCGACAACGGCACGCAGATCATCGATGCGCCGAAATTCATCAAGCGCATGCGCGAGGCGCGGGCGCGGCCGGCTTCGGCGCCGGCCGCGAGCCTCGACGGCACGCTCGCCAGCCTCTGCGCCCACATCGCCGAGTTGCACGGCAAGTCCGTCGTGTTGGAATGCGAGGGACTGGGCGACGTGCCGGCCCCCTACCAGGCTACCGTCAAGAACGTCGCCATCCAGCTGATCGGCAACGCCATCATCCACGGCATCGAGACGCCGGAATTGCGCGCCAAGGCCGGCAAGTCCGGCGCCGCGACCTTGAAGCTTGCCTTCCGGGCGGCGGCCACCGGCGGCTATGAGCTGCGTTTTCAGGACGACGGATGCGGCGTGGATCCGGACCTCGTGCGCCGCACCGCCGTCGAAAAGCGGCTGCTGAGCGCGGAGGAAGCCGCGCTGCTGCCGGAACGCCAGGTGATCAAGTTGATTTTCAAGGCCGGCTTCACGACGCTGCCGCCGGAAGCGGGCGGCCCGCCACACGGGGCCGGCTTGTCGCTCACGCGCCGCTACGTCGACGAGGCCGGCGGCAAGATCGCGCTGGCGAGCGAACCGGGCTTCAATACGCGCTTCAAGATCACCCTGCCGCCGATCGTAGACGCCGGCGGCGGCGCCTGAGGCGCGGCCGCTACAGGATCACCTCGCGAACCGTATCCCCGGCCGCGGGATCGTGCGGGATCGAACTGAACGAGACCAGCACCAGGAGCCCGTCGCCGGTGTTCTGATAGGCGTGCACGACGCCGGGCGGTATCGTGAAGCGCCACGCCTCGCCGGCCGGGACGTCGACATCGCGGACCGCATCCCCCTCTTTCAGGCGCACGCGGCACGGACCCATCACCGACGTCGTTTCGACCGCGCGGCGATGAAAGTGATTGCCGCGCACCTCGGCCGGGTGGGTCAACACCACATGCACGTTCCGTTGCGCCGCGAGCGCGCGGTCGTCCACGGGCTCGTACAGGCTGCCGCGTGCATCGCCGTGCACGCGCAGCGTGTCGATGCGCACCAAGGAGTCCACCGGATTCACGCGCGGCTGCGCGGGCCGGGTCGCGGCGACGCGCGCCGCCGCGCCGAGGCCGCGATCAAGGCCGCGCCGACCAGCAGCTCCGGCCAGCCGATCGCGCCGCCGCCGCTGTGCGGCGCTGTCACCGTCAGTGTCGCCGTCGGCGCCGCGGCGACATTGCCGCCGGCCGGGACCGTCGTCAGCGCGTTGGCGGCGATCGAGACGGCATAGGAACCGCCGGTGCCGCTCACCACCGGAATCACGATCGCGCAACTGCCCTTCGCCGGAATGATCGCCGCGCTCAGGGTGATGGTCGTCGACGTGTAGTTCGGCGCGATCGCGGCACCGCCGCAACTGATCGTCGCCTGCGGCGACGTCGCGAACGTCAGGTTGGAGGGCAGCGTGAAATTGAATGCCGAGTGGATCAGATCGTAGCCGTTCGGGTTCGTGAACGTCAGCGTCAACATCGAATTGACGTTGACCCCCACGCTCGCGGGCGCGAAGGCCGCGCTCACCGTCGGCGGCTGCGGCGTGAACGCGATCGCCGCCGGGCAGGCGGTCGCACCGGTGCCGGCCGAGCTCGGCACGCCGGGCGCGGTCGGCGCGCCGTTCGCCGGCACGTTGATCGTCGCGGTGTCGGTGGCGCCGCTCGAGTCTGTGACGGTGAGCGTCAAGGTACCGCCCGCCGCGCCGGGAATCACCGTGACCTGAGCCGCGGTCGCGCCCGAGACGATCTGCAATCCGGCGCTCGCCGTCCACTGGTAGGCGGCGAGCGTACGTCCGCAGGACGCTGCGCTGCCGCTCGCATCGAAGCTCGCGTTCTGACCGGTCGCGACGGTGGCAGGCAGGCTGACCGCGGCGATCGGCCGCAGCGCCGAGTCGACCGCGGCGAGCGCATTCACCATCCCCGTGCCGCACTGACCGCTGGGCGGACAGGCGCATTCGCCGGTGACCGCATCCGAGGCGGGACACACCGGCAGATTCGCGGTGTTCGCCGGGAACGGCGTCGCGCTCGCCGCGATACGGGCGGCGAGCTCAGCCGGCGTCAGGTTCGCGTTCACCGAGCGCATCAACCCGGCAATGCCGGCGACGATCGGCGCCGAGAAGCTCGTGCCGAGATTCGGGTTGTTCTGGTCGGTGTAAATATTGTTGCCGGGGACGGTGAGCCCGTCGTTGGCGGTCGTGTCGATCGAACGCAGACAGGCCCCCGAGTTCTGCACGCAGTTGCCCGCGGGCGCGGACACCGTGACCTCGGGCCCGGAGCTGCTGTAGCCGACCTTGGTGCCGACGTTGCGCAGTCCGGCGACCGCGATGACGCCGGGCACGACGACGCTGCAATTGGCCGGCGCATCGACCGGCGCCGTGCTGCCTGGATTGCCGCCGTTGCCGGCGGAGGCGACGATCAGTGCGCCCGCCGCGGTGACGCTCGCCAAGGCGCTCTGATAGCTCGCCGGGCAGCAGGTATTCGCGCTGGTGGCCGAGTTGTTGCAGCCGGTGGCGGCCGAACCGCCCAGGCTCAGGTTGATGATCGTCGCGGGATAGGGATTCGTCGGCACGCCGCTGACCGGCAATCCGGCCGCCCATTGGATGCCGGCGATGATGTCCGAGTCATAGCCGCCGCACTTGCCGAGCGCCCGCACCGGCAACAACCAGGGGCCCCAGGTCATGCCGGCGATCCCGGCAGCGTTGTTGGTCAAGGCGCCGAGCACGCCCGACACGCGGGTACCGTGCCAGGAACTGTCGGTCGGCAAGTACGTGCCGGCGGTCGCACCCGGCTGGCCGCATTGCGCCGCCGGGAACAGATCGTTGCCCTGGGAATCCTTGATCGTGAAATCGCTGGCGCTGACCCAGTCGCCGGGGTCCGAAGCGTCAGGATCCCAGCCGTCGCCATCGTTGGCGATCAAATAGGTGCCTAGCGCGGTGCCATTGACCGGATCGAAATCCTGACCGACGAAATCGTAGCCTGGCAGCAGGCGCCCGCCGGCGCCGGCGCGTCCCAGATCCGGATGATCGAACAGCACGCCGGTGTCGACATCGGCGATGACCACGCCGGTACTGCCCGTCGTGATGCCCCAGGCGTCGAGCGCATCGGTCGCCGCGAGGTCGTTGTCCGCGGTGGTCGCCACCGCCGGCGGCGCCCGCATGTACCACTGGCCGTTGTCATAGGACTGCGCGGGAGTGCAGCCGAGCGCCGGCGTGCAGCTGGCGGTCGACGTCGCCGGAAACAGCGGATCGTTCGGGGCCGCGAGCGCATAGCGCCGATGGTCGACGCTCGCGAACCGCACCGCCGGGTCCGCGCGCAGCCGGGCGAGCGCCGCGAGCGCATCGGCGCCGTAGAGAGTCTTTTGTAGGATAAGCACGTGCATGCTCGGCGTGAGCTGGCGGGACTTCGCCATCACGAGCCCGGTCCGCTGCGCGAGCGCCGCAACGTCCTGCGGCCCGGTTCGGGCTTGAACGACACGCACGCTTTGCACCTGCGTGCGCGAACTGATCGTGGTCGTGAGTGCATTGGCCGCGGTCGCGCGGAAACCGACGATGATGCGCCCCGCCTCCGGGCCGATCTGGATCGGCGGCACGCGCACCGGATTGAATTCCGCGGCTCCGGCCGCCCCGGCCGCCGCCAGCAATGAAATGACCATCAACCATGAGCCGATGCGCCGCATTTCTCTCGCTCTCCCCGAAACGCCTTCGATGCGCCAGTGTAAACGCAAATCCAATCCCCGGCGCGCGCACCCCCGCAGGGCGTCGGCGAGCGGCGACAGCGTCGTTCGCGTACAATGGCCGCCATCACCTTCCCTTGCCTTTTCGAGGATATGCCGATGACCTACGATGCGCGCCAGTTCTATATCGATGGACGATGGGTCGACCCGGTCGAGCCGAAAGAATTCCAGGTCATCAATCCGGCGACCGAGACGGTCGCGGGCGTGATTTCGATGGGCGGTCCGAAGGACGTCGATCTTGCCGTGGCCGCCGCGCGCCGCGCCTTCGACTCCTTCTCCCAGACGAAACCCGCCGAGCGCCTCGCGCTGCTCGAGCGGATGCTCGAGCGCTACAACGCGCACTACGAGGAGATCGCGCAGGCCATGTCGGTCGAAATGGGCGCGCCGATCACGCTCGCGAAGGGTTCCCAGGCCCAGTGCGGCGTCGGCCATATCGCCGCCATGATCGACGTCATGAAGACATTCAAGTTCGAGGAAATTCGCGGGGCCACCCGGATCGTCCAGGAACCGGTCGGCGTGTGCGCGCTGATCACGCCGTGGAACTGGCCGATGAACCAGGTCGCGGCCAAAGTGGTGCCCGCGCTCGCGGCCGGCTGCACCATGGTGCTGAAACCCTCCGAGTTCTCGCCGTTCAGCGCGATCCTGTGGGCGAAGGTCATGGACGAGGCCGGTGTGCCGCCCGGCGTGTTCAACCTGATCAACGGCGACGGCCTGCGCGTGGGCGCGCCGCTCGCGTCGCATCCGGGGATCGACATGGTGGCCTTCACCGGATCGACCCGCGCGGGCACCGAGATCGCCAAGAGCGCCGCCGCCACGATCAAGCGCGTCCAGCAGGAACTCGGCGGCAAGTCGCCGAACGTGCTGCTCGATGATGCGGACTTCGAACGCGCGGTCAAGCGCAGCGTGCTGCACGTGTTCCAGAACACCGGGCAATCCTGCAATGCGCCGACCCGCATGCTGGTGCCCGAGAGCCGGCTCGCCGAGGTCGAGGCGCTCGCCCAGCGCATCGCCGCCGACGTGATCGTCGGCGATCCTGCGTCGCCGGCGACGAACGTCGGTCCCGTGGTGTCCAAGATTCAATTCGAGCGGATCCAGGGTTACATCGAAAAAGGCATCGCCGAAGGCGCGAAGGTCATCGTCGGCGGCCCCGGCCGGCCGGCCGGTCTCGCCACCGGCTATTACGTCCGCCCGACCATATTTTCGAACGTCAACAATCAGATGACCATCGCGCGCGAGGAGATCTTCGGGCCGGTCCTGTGCATCCTGCCGTACAAGACCGAGGCGCAGGCCATCGAGATCGCGAACGATACGCCCTACGGGCTGTCCGCCTATGTGTGGTCCAAGGACAACGCGCGTGCGCGCCGTGTCGGCGGGCGGATTCGCGCCGGCCAGGTCGCGATCAACGGCGCCTCGGGCGACTGGAAGACCCCGTTCGGCGGATTCAAGATGTCGGGTAACGGCCGCGAATACGGCGAACACGGCTTGCGCGACTTCCTCGAAGTCAAGGCCGTCATCGGAGTCGACGCGGCTTGAAGGCTGCGCCGGCCGGTGGCTGAGGAGCCGCAACCGACCCGTGCCGTGGTATTGCGCCTCGAGTCGGTGCGCAAGCGCTTCGCCGCCGACCGGCCGGCGGTGCTCGACGGGATCGACCTCGAACTGGTCGAGGGCGAGTACGTGGCCGTCATGGGAGAGTCCGGCGTCGGCAAGTCGACGCTGCTGAACGTGCTCGCCGGCCTGGACTCTCCGGACTCGGGCCGCGTGACCCTCGACGGGGTCGATTTATCCACCCTGGACGACGATGCGATCACGCGGCTGCGCCGCCGCGCCGTCGGCTTCGTGTTTCAGGCCTTTCACGTGCTGCCTTATCTGAGCGCCGCCCAGAACGTCTCACTGCCGCTCGAGTTGCTCGGCGTTCCGGCCGTCGAGCGTAATGCGCGAACCACGCGGATGCTCGACGCGCTCGGGCTCGCGGCTCTCGCCGCGCGCCTGCCGCGGCAGCTGTCGGGCGGCGAGATTCAGCGCATCGCGATCGCCCGCGCGCTCGTGCATTCTCCGCGCGTGCTGCTCGCGGACGAGCCAACGGGCAATCTCGACCCGCGCAGCGCGGCTCAGACGCTGCAGGTGTTGCGCGCACAGGTCAAAGCGCATGCGGGCGCGGGCATTCTGATCACGCATTCGCGCGCGGCCGCGGAAACCGCCGACCGCATCCTCACGCTCGATGCGCGCGGCCTCGCGGCCGAGGAGCGTCGCTGAGATGGGCGCGTGGCGCGTCTGGCGCCTGCTGCTGCGCGCGCAACTGCGCGAGCAACCGGGACGGCTCGCGCTCAACGTCCTCTCCATAGCGCTCGGGGTCGCGCTCGCGAGCGCGATCTTTCTGGTCAACGGCGCCGCCCTCGCGCAGTTCACCGGGGCGACGCGACGGCTCGTCGGCGACGCCGACGTCATCGTGCGCGGCCCGGCCGGCGGCTTCCCGGAAGGGTTGTTCGCACGGCTCGCCCGCGACCCCGCCGTCGCCGTGGCGAGTCCCGTCGTCGAGGTCGACGCTGCGATCGCGGGGCGCACGGAACCGTTGCCGGTGCGCGGCATCGATCCGTTTCGCGCCGGTGAGTTGCAACACGCGCTGATCGAAGGTCTTGGCGGCGCGACCCGGGATCTGTTCCAAGCCGATGGCATCGTGCTGAGCGCCGCCGCCGCGACCGCACTGGACCTGAAGGCGGGCGACCCCCTGACGGTCGTCGTCGGCGACCGGCCGACGCGCCTGCGGGTGGTGGGGGTGATGCCGAAGACCGCGTATTCGCAACCGCTGGGCTTGATGGACATCGCGTCCGCGCAATGGGTGTTCGACCGGGTCGGCCGCTTGAACCGCGTCGATCTACGCTTGGTGGACGGCGCCGACGCAGCGGCGTTTCGCGCCGCGCTGGTCGGACGCCTGCCGGCCGGCGTGTTCCCGGTGGCGCCGGGCACCGAGATCGGCCGTGCGGCGACTGTCACGCGCGCCTATCGCGTCAATCTCAACATGCTCGCACTGATCGCGCTGTGGACCGGCGCGTTCCTGGTGTTTTCCACCCAGTCGGCGTCGGTGCTGCGGCGCCGCGGATCGCTCGCGCTGCTGCGCGCGCTCGGCGTCACCCGCGGCGAATTGCGGCGGGCGCTCGCCGCCGAGGGGGCGTTCCTCGGCGCGCTCGGCGCGCTGATCGGCATCGTCGGCGGCGCCGTGCTCGCGACCGCGATGCTGCGCGTGCTCGCCGGCGATCTCGGCAACGGGCAGCTGCGCGTTTTCGGCGCGACGCTCGCCTGGCAGCCGTGGGCGCTCGCCGGATTCTTTGGGATCGGCGTGCTGGTCTCCGCGGCGGGCGCGTGGGCTCCCGCCAAGGCCGCCGCCCAACTGCCGCCGGCGCAGGCCTTGAAGGGCGGCGCGGGTGATCCAGCGGCCACGGTGCGCACCGGCTGGCGTCTCGGTTGCGCACTCGGGGCGCTAGGAATCGCGCTCGCGTGGCTGCCACCGGTCGCCCACCTGCCCCTGTTCGGCTATGCCTCCATCGCCGCACTCTTGTTTGCGGCCGTATCTCTCGTTCCGACGGTCACCGTCGCCTTGCTGCGGGCCGCGCCGCGCACCGGCCGGGTGACGCTGGATAATGCAATCGCTCAGCTGCGCGACAACGTCGGCGCCGCCACCTTGAGCCTCGCCTCGATCATCGTGAGTTTCAGCCTGATGGTCGCCATGGCGATCATGGTGCACTCCTTCCGGCAGTCGTTCGCGCACTGGCTCGGCAAGCTGCTGCCGGCCGATATCGAGATGCGGGTGCCGCCGAACGCCGACACCGCGTTCTGGAACGCCGACGAACAGCGGCGCCTCGCCGCGACGCCCGGCATCGCGAGAATCGAATTCCGTCGCACGCTGCACCTCGCGCTCGACGGACGGCAAGCCCCGGTCACGCTGATCGCGCGCGACATTTCCCGCGCCACCGCGGCACGCGTGCTGCCGATCCTGCGGCAGAGCGCGGTGCGCGCGCCTCCCGATCCGCCGCCGGCCTGGGTCTCGGAGGCGATGGTCGACCGGTACGGCGTCACCCCCGGAGCGCGCCTGAGGCTGCCGCTCGGCGGGCGGTGGCGAACGTTCACCGTCGCCGGCGTGTGGCGGGACTACGCGCGCAGCACCGGTGCGATCGTGATCGGCCGCGCCGCATATGCCGCCGCCACCGGCGACAACGCCGCGACCGAGGCCTCGCTGTGGCTCGCGCCCCATGCGGATGCGGATCGGGTGGGCCAGGCCCTGCGCGCGCGCCTCGGCGCGCCGGAGGCGGTACAAATAACCACCTCGACGACGGTGCGCGCGAGGTCCCTCGCGATCTTCGACCGCGCGTTCACGATCACGTACGCGCTCGAAGCGATCGCGGTGCTGATCGGCCTCGCCGGCGTTGCGTTCGCGATGAGCTCCACCGCGATCGCCCGGCGCGCCGAATTCGGGATGCTGCGCCACATCGGCATGCGCCGCGGCCAGGTCATTGCGATGCTCGCCGAGGAAGGGATCATCTTGAGTTCACTGGGGGCGGTCTATGGCTTGATCGTCGGTTTCGGACTGAGCCTGGTGCTGGTGTTCGTCGTCAATCGGCAGTCCTTCGACTGGAGCATCGACCTCGCGGTGCCGCTTGCGCGTCTGTGCCTGCTCGGCGCGATACTCGTGATCGCGGCCGCCGTCACCGCCGCGTGGAGCGGCCGCGCGGCGGTCGGCGGCGACGCGCTGCGCGCCGTGCGGGAGGATTGGTGAGCGGCGGCGGCGCCGCGCGCGCGGCCTGGCTCGCCGCGGGATTCTGCGCCTGCGCGCTCGCCGGCGCGCCGGACCGTGGCACGCCGGACACGCGTTATGCCACGGTCGATCCGGCGCTCGCGCTCGCATTTCCCGCCGATTTCGGCAGCCATCCGGCGTTTCGCACGGAATGGTGGTACGTGACCGGATGGTTGCACACGGCCGCTCACGCCCCTCTCGGCTTTCAAATCACGTTTTTTCGCGACCGCCCGGACATCTGGCGCGGCAACCCCAGCGCGTTCACACCGCGCCAATTGCTGATCGCGCACTGCGCGATCAGCGACCCGAAGCGTGGTCGCCTGTGGCGGGCTCAGGCAATCGAGCGTGCGGGCTTCGGCCTGGCACAAGCGGCGACCGGCGATACCGACGTGTGGATCGGGCGCTGGCGGCTCGAGCGGCGCGACGGTGTCTATGCGGGCCGCTGTTTCGGCACCGACTTCTCCCTGTCCCTGCGGCTCGAGCCGACCCAAGCGCCGTTGCTGAACGGCTCGGGCGGCTACAGCCGCAAGGGCCCCGGGGAGAACGCCGCCAGCGAGTATTACAGCCTCCCGCAGCTACGGGTCAGCGGGCGCGTGCTGCGCGCGGGGCGCAGCACCCCGGTGACCGGGACCGCCTGGCTGGACCACGAGTGGTCCAGTTCCTACCTCGATCAGGCCGCGGTGGGCTGGGACTGGATCGGCATCAATCTGCGCGACGGCGGCGCCTTGATGGCCTTCCGCATCCGGGCCGCGGACGGCTCCAGCCGTTGGGCCGGCGGCACGATCCGCACGGCCGACGGTCGCACGCGGACCCTGCAACCGGGCGACGTGCGCTTCCGGCCGCTGCGCGATTGGTTGTCGCCGCGCACCGCGGTCCGCTACCCGGTCGCGTGGCGCGTGCACGCCGGGAATCGCGTCATCACGCTCGAGCCCCTGATCGACGATCAAGAGAACGACAGCCGCGCGACCAGTGGCGCGCTCTATTGGGAAGGCGCCGTGCGCGCGTTCGAGAACGGCCGGCTCACGGGCCATGGGTATCTCGAGCTGACGGGTTACGGCGGAAAGCTGCGCCTGCACTGATCACCGGGTCCCCCGCAGGATCCGGTTTCACGGGGCATCGAGCACATCCCGCACGCGCAGCGCGAGTTCAGCACCGCGATAGGGTTTCGACAGCAATTGGATCCCCGGATCGAGCCGACCCTGGTGGATGATCGCGTCCTCCGAATAGCCGGACGTTAACAGCACCTTCAATCCCGGGCGCCGCGTGCGCGCGGCTTCGGCTAGCCCGGCACCGCCGATACCGCCCGGCATCACGACGTCCGTGAACAACAGATCGATATGTCCGGGTCCCGCGAGAATTTCCAGGGCCTCGACACCGCTCGCCGCCTGCAGCACTCGATAGCCCAGGGATTCGAGATGGCGGCGGGCGAAATCCCGCACCGCCTCGTTGTCCTCGACCAACAGCAGCGTCTCGGTGCCGCGCAGCGGCGCGGCTGGCGCCGTCGTTGGAGAGGCCGTGAGCGCCGAATCGACCGCCCGCGGTAGATACATGGTCACGATGGTGCCGTGCCCAGGCTCGGAAAGGATGTTGATGTGCCCGCCGGACTGCTTGATGAAGCCGTACACCATCGCAAGGCCGAGGCCGGTGCCGCCGCTCCGGTCCTTGGTGGTGAAAAACGGCTCGAACACGCGACCGAGGATCTCGGCGGGAATCCCGCAACCGGTGTCGGTGACGACGATCGCGACATAGTCACCGGCCGGCACGTCAAACTGCCGCGCCAGTCCGGCCTGGTCCAGGCGCAGGTTCGCAGTCTCGATCAGCAAGCGTCCGCCGCCGCTCATCGCGTCGCGCGCGTTGATGCACAGGTTCAGCAGCGCATTTTCGAGCTGCGCGCCGTCGACGAGCGCCTGCCACGTGCCGCCGTTGAAGGCGAGCTTGATGTCGATGTGCGCGCCCAGAGTGCGGCGCAGCAGCGGGTGCATCTCGGTGATCAAGCGATTCGGATCGATCGCGCTCGGCTGGAGCGCTTGTTTGCGCGCGAACGCCAGCAGACGCTTCGTCAACTCCGCGGCACTGCGCGCGGCATCGACGATCATCGCGGCCGACGCCCGCAGCGGCGCGCTCGGACCAAGCTCCTCGCAGATCAATTCGCCGTTGCCGAGAATGACCGTCAGAAGATTGTTGAAGTCGTGCGCGACGCCGCCGGTGAGCTGTCCCACGGCCTCGAGCCGGTGCGACTGGCGCAGCTGCTCTTCGAGCCGCCGGCGTTCGGTGATGTCGAGATGCGAGATGGCCGCGCCGCCGCTCGCGACTCGAAGCGGACTCGCGCTCATCAGCACCCAGCGCCGCCCTTCCGGCGTATCGCAGGGATATTCCAGCGTGAAGCTGCCGGATTCGCCGCCGAGCAGCGACTTCAAGCCATGATACGCCCTGGCCGCGTACTCATCGTTGTCGGCCATGCCGCTGCGGCAAACCTGCAGATAATTCGTCCCGATATCGCGGTTGGCCTGAAAGCCCCGCTGGGCCGGCGACGCCTCCTCGCCGAAGCGGCGCCAGGCCTCGTTCACGGCGATGATGCGGCCGTCGCGATCGATGACCGCGATCTGCGAGAGCATCGAATCGAGAATCGCTCCATTGAGCGCATGACTTTCACGCGTCGCCGACTGCGCGAGGCGTTCATCCTCCAACAGGCTGAGCAGCGCGCGATTCACGCGCTGGCGCTCTTGAGTCTGGCGGCGAACCTCGAATTGGGCCATCACATGGCGGCTCAGCACCGACAAAGCCTGGTCCTGCGCGTCCGTCAGGCGCCGCGGCTCGTGATCGATGACGCACAGCGTGCCGAGCGCATGCCCATCGGACGCCAACAGCGGGGCGCCGGCGTAAAATCGGATGTGCGGCGCGTCGGTCACGAGCGGATTGGCGGCGAACCGTGGATCCCGGGTCGCATCGGGCACCGAGAAGGTGCCGCGCTGCCGTATCGCATGGTCACAAAACGCGATGTCCCGCGCGGTCTCCTCGATCGACATGCCGCAGGCCGCCTTGAACCACTGACGATGCGCGTCGACGATCGATATCAACGCGATCGGTGTGCCGCAGATCTGCGCCGCCAGCTTCACGATATCGTCGAAATCCGGCTCGCGGGCCGTTTCCAGAATCCCATAGCTGCGCAGCGTCGCCAGGCGCGCGCGCTCGAACTCGTCAGGCGACGCGCTCACGTCCGGGATTCCTGATCCGGGTTCGTGTTCTCGTAGCGTGGCGCGCGGCCGAGTTCCTCGAGCAGCGCGTTCACCTCGTCCTTCAGCTCGAGCACGCGCTCTTCGCGCCCCAGGGTCACGGTGCGCCAGCGCTGAAGTTCCTCGAGCTGGCTCAGGATTTGAAGCTCCGCGGCCTTGCGCTCGGTGATGTCCCGGGTGATGCAGATCATCGCCTCGACCAGGCCGTCCGCATCGAGCAGCGGACCGGCCTGAATCTCTATCCAGCGGAGCTCGCCCCCGCAGCCGCGCACCTCGAAGGCGCCGAGCCCGCCGCCGCCGGCGAGAACGCGCCGGTGCAGCTCCAGGAAGGCCTCGCGCTGCGCCGGCCGGATGAAGTCGGCGAAGCGGGTATCCCGAATCTTTTCGAGATCGTCCGCCTCCAGCATCGCCAGGCCCGCCCGATTCATTTCCGACACCGTGCCGTCCGGCCGGACCACCATGACGCAGTCGAGCATGCGCTCCATGATCGACCGCAGCCGCTGGTCGCTCTTGCGCAGAGCCTCCTGCGTCTGCCGGCGCTCGGCCTCGATCCGCTTGTCGTTCAAGGCGCGCTGCACGGCGCTCGCGAGGCGCGCCACGCGGTCCTTGAGGAGGTAATCGGTCGCACCCTGGCGCATCGCCTCCACGGCGACCTCCTCGCCGACAGTCCCGGATATGAGGATCAGCGGCACGTCGAGTCCGCTTGCGCGCAACAGCTCGAGCGCCCGCATTCCGCCGAAGAGCGGCATCGAGAAATCCGAGAAGATGATGTCGAGGGGCTGGCGCAGGCTGGACAGAAAATCCGGTTCGGTCTCCACACGGGTCCATTGCACGTCGAAGCCGGCATCGCGCAGGCTGCGCGCCAACAGCGTCGCGTCGTCCGCGTCGTCCTCGACGATCAAGGCCTTGAGAGAAATCATGAATGCCCCTTCGGGAAAACCTCAGCCGCGGCCCAAAGTGAAGTAGAACCGCGCGCCGCGATTCACCTCCCCGACTCCCCACGCCCGTCCCCCGTGGCGTTGGACGATGCTCTGCACGATGGCGAGTCCCACGCCGGATCCTTCGATGTCCTCGGACCGGTGCAGACGCTGGAATACGCGGAACAGCTTGTCACGGTAGCGCATGTCGAAGCCGGTGCCGTTGTCCTCGACGAAATACGCCACCCCGCGGCCATCCGGCTCGCATCCCACCCGGATGATCGCCGGATCGCGTCCCCGTGAGTATTTGACCGCATTGCCGATCAGGTTCGACCAGACCTGGTAGATCATTTTCGGGTCGCACTCGCACGACGGCAGCTCATCGACGGTGATTTCTACGCGCCGCCCCGTGTACTGGGGCGCCAGGTCCTCCACGACGTGCTTGACCAGGGTGCGCATGTCGACCGGCCGCAGGTTCAACGGCTGCCGGCCCAATCGGGAGAATGCGAGCAGATCGTCGATCAACTGGCCCATCTGCACGCCGCGATCGCGGATCCGCTGCAGATGCTTGCGACCCTCCTCGGGCAGATTCTCGGCGAAATCCGCGAGTATGATCTCGGCGAGCCCATTGACGGCCCGAAGCGGCGCGCGCAAATCGTGCGAGACCGAATAGCTGAACGACTCCAATTCCCGGTTGGCGGCCTGCAGCTGTGCCGTTCGATCCGCGACCCGGCGCTCGAGCTCGACGTTCAACTGATGCACTTGATCCTGCGCGCGCTTGCGGTCGGCGACGTCGATGCCCATGCCGAGCAGGCACGGTCCCAAGTCGCCCGCGATCCGCCGACCGGTGAAACTGTAGGGGGTTACGCGGCCGTCCTTGGCGAGGAACCCCGCCTCGACCCGCGCCTCGCCCGCGGCGAACACGCGCTCGATCTCCGCGGCGACACGCGCGCGATCCTCGGCGGCAATGAAGTCGAGCGGATGCATCGTCGCGATCTCATCCGCGCGATAGCCGGACAGGAGCTCCATGTTGCGGTTCCAGCGCAGGAATCTGCCGCTGTGGTCGTAGAAGTAAAATATTCCGGGCAGGCTCTCGAGCATCGTGGCCGAGAACTCATGCTCCCGCTGCGCCGCCGCCTGGGCCTCGGCCCGTTCCCGATCGCGCTCCGAATTGTCCAACGCGAACGAGATATCCTCGACCACTTCGTTGAACAACGCCGTTTCGCGCTCGAGAAAAATGTTCGGCTCATAGGCATAGACGGTCAGCGCGCCCCGGACCTCGCCGCCGACGCGGATCGGCAGCGCCGCGGACGCCTTGAATCCGTGGCGTCGATACGCGTCCCGCCAGAATCGGGTGCGCGGATCCTCGTCAACGTGATTGCAGACATAAGCCCGCCCCTCGCGAAACGCCGTTCCCGTCGGTCCGCGCCCTTGTTCGCGATCGTCGGTGTAAATCTCCAGCCCGTTCAAGTAGGCCGACTCCCGGCCCGCCGCAGCCTCCGGAATCAGTCGCGGCGATCGGGGATCGCGCCAACCAATCCAGGCCATCGCGAACCCGCCCTGGTCGACGAGTGCGTCGCAGACCTTTGCGAACAGTTCGACCCGCTGCGGCTTTCTGGTGATCACCTGATTGATGCGCGTGCGCGCCTCGTAGAAGCGGCTGAGCCGTTCGAGTTCGCGGATTTGAAGCGCCTGGGCGCCGGAATGAGCGGCGCCGTCGCCATCATCGATCCGCCCGGCCAGGTCATCGATCGACAGGTAGATCAACGATTGACCGGCGGCGGTTTCGACACGCGCACCGCAGAACCGCAGGGGGCGCGACTGAATCGAATCCGGGCGGCGCAGGCGCAGCACCAGGTTCTCCACCGACTCGCCGCGCAGCAGGCGCTGGATCGGCCAATCGGTCCGTGGCACCGGCACGCCGTCGGGTTTCTCCAGCACGCAATTCTCCGGGAATGCGCGCGGTTGCGGACTCACCTCGCCGCCGGAGTCACCGGCGTACAGACACCGCGCCGCGCGGTTCCGATACAGCGTCCGCGTCCGCGGGTCGATGATGACGAGTCCCTGCGGCAGGCGGTCGAACACGGCACAGGCTGCGCCCAGCGTCTCCGTGGCGTGCATGTCGACCCACTGCCCATTGGCATCCGACGTCGGCGCCGTGCGCCCCGCGTACCCATTGTCCATTGACAATATCCGCCTCCCTGGCCGAGCCCCCCGAAAAAAACATCGAGACGCCGTGAACCGTTAGGTGATCCGGTCTGGTGGGGCAGCGACGGCCGCCAATCCACGGTCCATCACGCAATTCTTATATTCGCATTCAATAGTATGTATACGCCGCTTTCACCGCGAAAACCACGTAGAAGGCCACGGACTGTGCACCTTGGGCGCGCGCGGCGCAGGCGCGCAAGGTGTGAAAGGAGGAATTGGTCGGGGCGACAAGATTCGAACTTGCGACCCCTTGCACCCCATGCAAGTGCGCTACCAGGCTGCGCCACGCCCCGACCGTGGCGGGAATGATAGCGCAAAAGGCGGCGTGATTCTCGCCGCGTGCGCGGCTCCGATCAGCGCCGCAGGATCTTGACGAGTTCCTCGAGTTCGATCCGCATCTGGTGGATCAACTGTTGGCTTTGATTCAAGTCGGTTTGCGCCTCGTTGCCCATCAAGCGATTGCGCGCACCACCGATCGTGAAGCCCTGTTCGTACAAGAGTCCGCGTATCTGGCGGATCGTCAGCACGTCCTGGCGCTGATAGTAGCGCCGGTTGCCGCGGCGCTTGACCGGCTTGAGCTGCGGGAACTCCTGTTCCCAATAGCGCAGCACGTGCGGCTTTACTCCGCAAAGGTCGCTGACCTCGCCGATCGTGAAATACCGCTTGCCGGGGATCGCCGGCAATTCGCTATTGTTGCTTGGTTCCAGCATATGCCTCTACGCGGGCTTTCAGTTTTTGACCCGGACGGAACGTGACCACCCGCCGGGCGCTGATTGGAATCTCTTCACCGGTTTTCGGATTCCGGCCCGGCCGCCTGTTCTTGTCGCGCAGATCGAAATTGCCGAACCCCGATAGCTTGACCTGTTCCCCCGAGGACAGCGCCGCTCGAATTTCTTCGAAAAACAGGTCGACGAGCTCCCGCGCTTCGCGCTTGTTGAGCCCTAGTTGGTCGAACAGGGCTTCGGCCATTTCCGCCTTGGTCAGGGCTGCCATGGGTCGTTAGTCTCTTATCGTGGCGCTGAATACATCCCGGAGCCGGGCGACCACGGCGGTCGTCACGGCGTCTGCATCGACATCAGTAAGAGTGCGGGAAGAGTCCTGTAAAATCAAGCCTAAAGCGACGCTTTTTCGTCCTGATTCTACGCCTGGACCGCGATAGACATCGAAAACCAGCAGATCGCTGAGGACTCCCGCAGCGCTTACAGTAACATTTTCCCGTAGATCCGCGAGCGAGACGTTTTCATCGACGACGATAGCGAGGTCTCGCCGCACGCTGGGAAACTTAGAAATTTTCTTATATAAGATTGGCTTAGACGTAAAACCTAACGCAACATCGATATCAAAAAGCAGTGGAGCCGGCGATATGTCAAACGCCCTCGCCAAGCGGGGATGTAACTCGCCCAACCAGCCGATCGGCTGATCGCCCCGCCACACTTGCGCCGTTCGACCCGGGTGCAAGCAAGGCAACTGCGCGGCAACGAAGCGCACACCGTGGCCGACTCCGACGGTCAACGCGAACAGGGCTTCGACATCCGCCTTGACGTCGTAGAAGTCGACGCCGTCGCGCGGCGCGCCCCACTGTTCAGGCCAGCGGGTGCCGGTGGCGATCCCGGAGAGCGTGTCGATCTCCTGGAGCCCTTCGGCGCCGATCACGAACTTGCGGCCGAGTTCGAACAGGCGCACCCGGGACTGTTGGCGCCGCAGATTCTCGCGACAGGCGCGCAGCAGCCCAGGCCAGAGCGACACACGCATCGCGCTCATATCCGCGGAAATCGGATTCGCGAGCGTCAGCGATTGGGTGTCGGGAAACAGCTGCGCCTGCCAGGCCGGGTCGACGAAGCTGTAGGTAATCGCCTCGTGATAGCCGCGATCGATCATCGCGGTAACCAGGCGCTCCGGCGCCACTTCGGACTCGGTCGCCAACCCAGGCTGTTGCGGGCTCTGCGCCGGGCTCTCGGGAATGCTGTCGAAGCCGCGCAATCTGGCCACCTCTTCGACAAGATCCGCCTCGATCGCCAGGTCGAAGCGATGCGCCGGCGCGGCGACGCTCCAGCCGTCCGCCGTCTCCTCGAGACCGTCGCCGATTGCGCCGAGCAGCTCACGCACGGCCTCGTCCGGCACCGTCGTACCGAGCGCGCGCCGCAGGCGGGTGCGCCTCAATTTCACGCGGGACGCACTCACGCTGTGCGTGCCCACCCGGTGCAACTCCACGGGTCCCGGTGCGCCGCCGCATATCTCCACCAGCAAGGCCGACGCCCGCTCGATCGCCCGTTGCGGCAATCCGGGATCCACGCCGCGCTCGAAGCGCTGCGCAGCGTCGGTGAACAGGCCGAGCCGCCGCGCGCGGCCGGCGACCGCCTGGGGGGTGAAGTGCGCGACTTCCAGGTAAACATCGACGGTTCGATCGTCGATCGCGGTGCGACGGCCGCCCATGATACCGGCGAGCCCGACCGGACCCTCGTCGTCGGCAATGACCAAGAACTCCGGATCCAGCTCGTATTCCTTGTCGTCGAGCAGGACCAGCCGTTCGCCCGATGCCGCGGGTCGCACGACGATGCGGCCGGCGAGACGCGCCCGATCGTAGGCATGCATCGGCTGCCCGAGCTCAGCCATCACGTAATTCGTTACATCGACGACCGGCGAGATGCTGTTGATGCCGATGCGCCGCAGCCGCTCGCGCAGCCACAGCGGCGATGCCCCGCCATTGCGGAGTCCTCGAAACAGCCGCCCGGCGAACAGCGGGCAGCCGCGCGGGGCCGCGATCTCGACCGCAAATCCTTCGGCATGGGCCGCCGCGACCGAAGGCGCCGCGTACCGCAAGGCTTCGTGGCGCCGCGCGGCCGCATGATCACGCGCTATGCCGAAAACACTCATGCAATCGCCGCGATTTGGCGTAGCGTTGACCTCGAGCACCATGTCGTCGAGATCCAGCGCCACGCGCAGGTCCAGGCCGAGCGCGAATTGCGCCGGAAGCTCGAGAATGCCGTCATGCTCCGCGCCGAGGCCGAGTTCCCGCGCCGAGCACAGCATTCCCTGCGACTCGAGCCCCCGCAGCCTCGCACGCTCTATCGTGATGTCACCGGGAAGCCGCGCGCCGATCCTGGCGACGGCGACGCGCAACCCCGCGCGCACATTGGGCGCGCCGCAGACGATCTGAAGGCGGTCGGCACCGTCCGTGGTCACTTCGCATACCGACAGCCGCTCAGCCTGCGGATGGCGTGCGCAGCTCAGCACTTCGCCGACGACGACGCCGCTGCAGGGCGGCGCCGCCGGCGTGATCGACTCGACCTCGAGACCCGCCAACGTCAACTGTGCACCGAGTTCGGCGGCGGTGCCGCCGACCGGCGTGAATTCCTCGAGCCAATGTTGGGTGATTTTCACGGAAACTGCTTCAGGAATTGCAGGTCGTTTTCGAAGAACAAGCGCAGGTCATCGACGCCGTAACGCAGCATCGCGAGGCGCTCGATTCCCATGCCGAAGGCGTAGCCCTGCCACTGTTCGCCGTCGATGCCGGCGGCCGCGAGGACGTTCGGATGAATCATCCCGCAGCCCAGAATCTCCAGCCATCCGGTGTGCTTGCACACGCGGCAGCCCGCGCCATGGCAGAACACGCACTCGATATCGACCTCGGCCGACGGTTCGGTGAACGGAAAATAGGAGGGCCGCAGGCGCATGCCGAGGCTCCGTTCGAAGAAGCGCTCGACGAAGCCATGCAGCATGGCCTTCAAATTCGCGAAGCTGACCGCCTCGCCGACGACGAATCCCTCGACCTGATGAAACATCGGCGTGTGGGTCATGTCCGAGTCGCAGCGGTAGACGCGTCCCGGAGCAATGACCGCGAGCGGCGGCTTTTGAATCTGCATCGCGCGGATCTGGACCGGCGAGGTGTGCGTGCGCAGCAGCCGCCCGTCCGGGAAATAGAACGTGTCGTGCATCGCCCGCGCCGGGTGATTCGCGGGGATGTTCAAGGCCTCGAAGTTGTGGAAGTCGTCCTCGACTTCCGGACCCGCGGCGACCTGAAAACCAGCCTGCGCGAATATCCGTTCGATGCGCAGTCGCGTCCGGGTCACCGGGTGCATCGTCCCCGGCTGCCGGCCGCGTCCCGGCAACGTGACGTCGATGCTGCCGCGCGCAAGCGTCGCGGACAGCGCCGCCTGTTCGAGTGCGGCGCGGCGCGCCTCGAGCGCGGCTTGAATCGCCGCTTTCGCGTCGTTGATCTTCTGGCCCGCGGCCGGCCGCTCCGCGACGGGCAGCGCCCCGAGCCCCTTCAACTGTTCGGTGAGCAGACCCTTCTTGCCGAGCAGGCGCACACGTACCTCGTCGAGGGCCGCGAGATCACCGGACGCGGCGACCTCCTCGAGCGCGCGCCCGACGACGATGGAAAGCGGTTCCGAAACGGCCATGGCGATGCGGGGCGGCGGGCGGAGACGTCAGCCAAGGGGGATCGGATCGAATCCGAGCCCCTTGGCTGTGGTGACGTCCGTCGCCGGGCGCTCAGGCCGGAAGGCTGGCCTTCGCCTTTTCCGCGATCGCCGCAAAGGCCGGCAAATCGTGCATCGCCAGATCCGCGAGCACTTTGCGATCGATCGCGAGGCCCGCCTTGTTCAATCCGTCGATCAATCGGCTGTAGGACAGGCCGGAGAGGCGCGCCGCCGCGTTGATGCGGGTGATCCACAGCGCGCGATACTCGCGCTTCTTCTCGCGCCGGCCGCGATACGCATATTGTCCGGCCTTGATGACCGCCTGTTTCGCCGTGCGGAAGACCTTGCGGCGGGCGTTGAAATAGCCCTTCGCCTTCTTGAGGATCTTCTTGTGTCTACGGCCGGCGATGACGCCGCGTTTTACTCTTGCCATATTCTGTTTCTCCTATTGCTTCAGGCGTACGGCAGCAATTGCTTGATCCGACCCGTGTCGGTTTCATGCACCTGCATCTCGCGGCGCAGCTGCCGTTTACGCTTGCTCGGCTTCTTGGTCAGAATATGACGCCGATGGGACTGGCCGCGTTTGAAGCCGTTCGCCGTTTTTCGGAAACGCTTCGCCGCAGCCCTGTTGGTTTTCATCTTGGGCATGGTTAAGACTCCTCAAATTTTCTGGCCCTGATCACAAGCGCCAACCGGCAACGATTCGTGCCGGACGGCGCCGCTACAGGCGGGGTGGAAGGCCGGTCAAGGCCCGCCGCTCACTTCTTTTTGGGCCCGAACACCATGATCATCTGCTTGCCCTCCATCAGCGGCGTCTGTTCCACCACTGAATACGGGGCGAGATCCTCAGAGATCCTGGTCAACAGCTTGCGGCCGATGTCCTGGTGTACGAGCTCACGGCCACGGTAACGCAGTGTCACCTTGGCCTTATCACCCTCGGTCAGGAAGCGGATGATGTTACGCAGTTTGACCTGGTAATCCGCCTCTTCCGTCCCGGGACGAAACTTGATTTCCTTTACTTGTATCTGCTTCTGCTTGCGTTTCGCCGCGTGCGCCTTCTTGTTCTGTTCGAACAGGAACTTGCCGAAATCCATGACCCGGACCACCGGCGGCTCCGCCATCGGCGAAACTTCCACGAGGTCCAGGGTCTGCGAACTGGCCATCTGCAGCGCTTCCGCTCTCGACATGACCCCCGCTTGACTACCATCCGCTGCGATTACCCGCACGGACGGGGCCGTGATTTCCTCATTGCGCTTTATGCGCTTCGACGTTGCGATACGCGATCCTCCAAAACAATACGGCCGCGGCTCGCGACTTCCTCGGCAAGCCAGGTACCGAGCTCGCCGAGCTCGATGACACCCAAGTCTTTGCCACTTCGCGTGCGCACGGCCAGGGAGCGCCCCTCCACTTCCCGATCGCCTGCGACCAAGAGGTAAGGGACGCGCTTAAGAGTGTGCTCGCGGATTTTAAAGCCTACTTTCTCGTTCCTCAAGTCCAATTCAACTCGAAGCCCCTGATTTTTCAGGTTTTCCGCGACTTCCGTGCAATATTTCTCTTGTCTGTCGGTAATTCCCATGACCACGGCATGTACCGGCGCCAACCAAACGGGCAGCCGACCGGCATGATGTTCGAGCAAAATCCCGGTAAACCGCTCCAGGGAACCGAACATGGCACGGTGCAGCATGACCGGCGTGTGCTTTTGGCCATCCTCGCCGACGAAATGTGCGCCCAGCCGCGCCGGCAGGTTCAGGTCCACCTGTAGCGTGCCGCATTGCCAATCACGGCCGATCGCGTCGCGTAACACGAACTCGAGTTTCGGTCCGTAGAACGCCCCCTCACCCGGATTCAGCGACGTCTCGATCCCGGCCGCGGCGGCGGCGTGACGCAGCGCCGACTCGGCCTTGTCCCAGATTTCATCGGAACCCACGCGCTTGGCGGGCCGGTCCGAGAACTTGATCCGCACGTCGGTGAAGCCGAAATCCCGATAAATACCGAGTATCAGCTCGGTCACCTTGACCGACTCCGCGGTGATCTGCTCGGTGGTGCAGAAGATGTGCGCGTCGTCCTGGGTGAAGGCGCGCACACGCATCAGGCCGTGCAGTGCGCCCGACGGTTCATAGCGATGCACCTTCCCGAACTCGGCAAACCGCAGCGGCAGTTCGCGATAGCTGCGCAATCCCTGATTGAACACTTGAACGTGCCCGGGGCAGTTCATCGGCTTGATCGCAAACACCCGCTCGTCGGGCGTTTTCGTCATGAACATGTTCTCGCCGAATTTCTCGACGTGACCGGACTGGACCCACAGCTCCCGATCCATGATCTCCGGCGTGTTGATTTCGACATATCCGGCCGCCGTCTGCCGTTCGCGCATGTAGGAGATCAAGGACTGGAACAGGGTCCAGCCCTTCGGGTGCCAGAACACCGCGCCCGGAGCCTCCTCCTGCAGGTGGAACAAATCCAATTCCTTGCCGATACGCCGGTGATCGCGTTTTTCCGCCTCCTCGAGCCGCGTCAGATATTCCTTGAGCTGCGCAGGTGTCGCCCACGCGGTGCCGTAGATCCGCTGCAGCATTTCGTTGCGCGAATCGCCGCGCCAGTACGCGCCCGCCACCTTGGTCAATTTGAATGCCTTGAGCCTGCCGGTGGACGGCACGTGGGGGCCGCGGCACAGGTCCTCCCAGCCGCCCTGGCCGTACAGGCTGATCGGCTCGGCGCTCGGAATGGAGGCGATGATCTCAGCCTTGTAGTGTTCGCCGAGGCCCTCGAAATGGCGCACGGCCTCGTCGCGGTCCATGAGCCGGCGGCGTACCGGCAGATCCTTCTCGGCGATCTCCGTCATCCGCTTTTCGATGGCGGCCAGATCGTCGGTGGAGAACGGCCGCTTGTAAGCGAAATCGTAGTAAAAGCCATCCTCGATGACCGGGCCGATCGTCACCTGCGCGTCCGGAAACAGCTCCTGCACCGCGTTGGCGAGCAGATGCGCCGTCGAATGGCGGATGACCTCCAGACCGACCGGGTCCTTGTCGGTGACTATGCTCACCGCCGCATCGGCCGCGACGCGGTACGACAGATCGACCAGCTGTCCGTCGACGCGTCCGGCCAGCGCCGCCTTGGCGAGCCCCGGGCCGATCGCGGCGGCGATCTCGCCGACCGTGACGTCGTGAGCGAACGGCTTTCGAGTTCCGTCGGGTAGTGTGATTTGCGGCATAAGGCCCAGTTTACCAAAGGGCGCCGGGCTTTCGGGACCGGCGCCCTTCACTGCTTCACAAAAGGGGTGGTGCGCGCTAGTGGGATCGAACCACTGACCCCCACCATGTCAAGGTGATGCTCTACCGCTGAGCTAAGCGCGCAGGGAGGGCGCGAAAGATACCGGATTCGGGCGCGCCGGGAAAGGGCAAGATGCGAACTCGGCCACGCGCGGACGGCGACCCTGGTTCGCCTACGGTGCCTTGGCCCCCGTCGCGACGCCGCCGGAAACCCGAAATTTCGCCTCGCCCACCGTCACCGAATCACCGTCACGCAAGCGCTCGCGCATGATCTTGCGGCCGTTCACGTAGATTCCGTTGGTGCTGTTGAGATCTTCGATGACCGCTCCGTCCGCATCCACCACCACCAGGGCGTGGTAGCGGCTGACGGACGGCGAGTCGATGTGGAGTTCGCAACCGGTCGCCCGGCCGAGCCGCGTGCGGCTGCCGAGCACGGTGGCCGGCGTTTCGCCGAGGTCCAGGCGCACCAATTCCCACCGGGCCGCGCCCGGCGCGGCGTCCACGGAGGCGGTGGACGCACGCCGCTGCGCCAAGTCCGCTTCCCAACGTCGCGGGTCTTCGACGGGCAGCTGCGCGTGGCGGGCCGCCAGCGCGCCGCGCAGCTGCGCGATCAACTCGTCGCGCGCCGTCAACTCCTCGCGCAGAAAGGCCTGCTCCTGTGCGAGCCGGTCAGCGCGGGCGCGCTCGATGTCGGCGCTCGCGCGCAGGGCCTCGAGTTCCGACTTCAGCGCCGAGAATGCGCCTGCCAGGTGGTCGTCCGGGGGCAGAGGCACGGCATCGTCGGCAACATCAGGGTCGACCGCGGCGTCGTCGAGTACCGGCAGGGATTCCGTCCGGTCCGGATCCTCATTGTCGATGTCGTGTCCCTGTTGGTTCTGCACCGTCGTCACCTTACCCGACGAGCTTGTCCGGAACGCCGAAGGCGGCCTGCCGCAACACGTGGATCTCATCGCGCAGACGCGCCGCCGCCTCGAACTCGAGATTGCGCGCGAGCCGCAGCATCTCCGCCTCGAGCTTCTTGATCTTCTTCGCCGCCTGCTCCGGCGCGAGCGCGGTCCCGGTCGCGGCGGACGCGGCGCCTTCCCGCTCCTGCACGCTGCGCGCCCCTTCCATCGCGTCGCCGACCGCCTTGACGATTCCGCGGGGTGTGATGCCGTGCTCTAGGTTGTATTCCAACTGCCGGTTGCGGCGCCTGTCGGTTTCGGCAAGGGCCCGTTCGATCGAACCGGTGCGCCGGTCGGCGTACAGAATCGCCCGGCCGCCGATGTTGCGCGCCGCACGGCCTATCGTCTGGATCAGCGAACCTTCCGAGCGCAGGAACCCCTCCTTGTCCGCGTCGAGGATCGCCACCAGCGAGACTTCGGGCATGTCGAGGCCTTCGCGCAGCAGGTTGATGCCGACGATCACGTCGAACCTGCCCAGCCGCAAATCGCGGATGATCTCGGATCGTTCGACGGTCTCGATGTCCGAGTGCAGGTAACGCACCTTGACGCCATGCTCGTTGAGATATTCGGTCAAATCCTCGGCCATCCGCTTCGTCAACGTCGTCACCAGCACGCGCTCGTTGCGCTGCGTGCGCAGCCGGATCTCCGACAGCAGGTCATCCACCTGCGCCTGCACCGGCCGGATTTCGACCACCGGATCCACGAGACCCGTCGGACGGACCACTTGTTCGACGACCTGACCGGAGACCCGCTTCTCGTATGCCGAAGGCGTGGCCGATACGTAGATCGCCTGCGGCGAGGCTTTCTCGAACTCCTCGAAGCGCAACGGCCGGTTGTCGAGCGCCGAAGGCAGCCGGAATCCGTACTCGACCAGCGTTTCCTTGCGCGACCGGTCGCCCTTGTACATCGCACCGAGCTGCGGAATCGTCTGATGGCTCTCGTCGATCACCAGCAGCGCGTTCGCCGGCAGGTAGTCGAACAGACACGGCGGCGGTTCCCCCGCCTCCCGGCCGGACAGATAGCGCGAGTAATTCTCGATGCCGGCGCAATAACCGACCTCGTTCATCATCTCCAGGTCGAACGTCGTCCGCTGCTGCAAACGCTGCGCCTCGACCAGCTTGCCGGCGGCGTGCAGTTCGAGCAGCCGCTGGCGCAACTCACCGCGTATTTCCTCGACCGCCTTGTGGATGCGCTCCTTCGGCGTCACGTAGTGCGTCGACGGATAGATCGTCAGGCGCGGCATCCGGCGCACGACCTCGCCGGTCAGCGGGTCGAACAAGCTGAGATTCTCGACCTCGTCGTCGAAGAGCTCCACGCGCACGGCATCGCGCTCCGACTCGGCCGGGAAGATGTCGATGACGTCGCCGCGAACCCGGTACGTGCCCTGCTGCAAATCCATCTCGTTGCGCGTGTACTGCATGTCCGCGAGCCGCCGCAACAGCTTTCTCTGGTCCAGCCGGTCACCGCGGGAAATGTGCAGCACCATGCTCAGATAAGCGACCGGGTCTCCGAGGCCGTAGATCGCCGACACGGTCGCGACGATGATCGCATCCGGCCGCTCGAGCAGCGCCTTCGTCGCCGACAGGCGCATCTGCTCGATGTGTTCATTGATCGAGGCATCCTTCTCGATGAACGTGTCCGAGGCCGGCACGTAAGCCTCGGGCTGGTAATAGTCGTAGTACGACACGAAATACTCGACGGCGTTCTCCGGGAAGAAGCTCTTGAATTCCCCGTACAGCTGGGCGGCGAGGGTCTTGTTGTGCGCGAGCACCAAGGTTGGCCGCTGGACCCGCTGGATCACGTTGGCGATCGTGTAGGTCTTGCCCGACCCGGTCACGCCAAGCAGCGTCTGATGCGCAAGTCCGGTCTGCAGACCGTCGACCAGTGCATCGATCGCCTGGGGCTGATCGCCCGCGGGCAGGTATTCGGCGTTAAGTTCGAAGCTCATAGTCTCGTCGATCATGTTAACTCAGAATGACGCTCACCGCGCCCCGCGGCGCTGGCGTAGAACGGTCAATTTTCGTACACTCCGGCGCCCCACACAGCAAAAGGAACGCACACTTGGCCGTCTCCCTCTCGAAGCGTGTTCAGAAGGTCAAACCCTCCCCCACCCTCGCCGTCACGGCCCGCGCCGCGAAACTCAAGGCCGAGGGCAAGGACATCATCGGCTTGGGCGCCGGCGAGCCGGATTTCGACACGCCGGCATTCATCGCAGATGCGGGCGTCGATGCGATTCGCAAGGGTCTGACCCGCTATACCGCGGTCGATGGCACGGCGGAATTGAAGGATGCGATCATCGCGAAATTCAAACGCGACAACGGACTCGACTATGATCGCGCCCAGATCATCGTTTCGTCAGGCGCGAAACAAACCTGTTTCAACGTGTGCGCGGCGCTCCTCGACGCCGGCGACGAGTGCATCATCCCCGCGCCGTATTGGGTCTCCTATCCCGACATGGCGCTACTGGCCGACGGCGTGCCGGTCAGCGTCTACGCCGGGCCCGCGCAAGGCTACAAGATCACGCCCGCTCAACTCGAGGCGGCGATCACGCCCCGCAGCAAACTCCTGTTCCTGAACAGCCCGAGCAACCCGACCGGCGCCGCCTACACGAAGGCCGAATTGCAGGCGCTCGGCGCCGTGCTCGAGAAGCACCCGCAAATCGTCATCGCCGCCGATGAAATGTACGAGCACATTTACTGGGCGGACGAACCCTTCACGAGCTTCGCGCAGGCCAATCCGCGGCTGTACGACCGCACCGTGACGATAAACGGCGTCTCCAAGGCCTATGCGATGACCGGTTGGCGCATCGGCTACTGCGGCGGCCCGAAGAGTCTGGTCGCCGCGATGGCCACGATCCAAGGCCAGTCGACATCCAATCCGTCGAGCATCTCGCAACGGGCCGCCACGGTCGCGCTGAACGGCGACCAACGCTGCGTGGCCGAGATGAACGCCGCGTTCAAGGCGCGCCACGACTTCGTCGTCGCCGGATTGAACGCGATCCCCGGGATATCCTGCCGGCCGGGCGCCGGCACGTTCTATGCGTTCGCGGACGTCGAAGGCGCGATGCGCGCGCTGGGCATCGCCGACGACAACGCCTTCGCCGAGTTCCTGCTGGTCCAGGGTGGGGTCGCCGTCGTCCCGGGCAGCGGCTTCGGCGCTCCCGGCCACATGCGCATCTCGTTCGCCTGCGGCATGAAGACGCTGGAAGACGCGCTCGGCCGTATCGCCCGCGCACTCGCCGGCGCCGCCGAGAAAATCGCCTGAGCGGAACTCGCGGATCTCCGCGACTGGCGAATATCCATGAAATACAAGAACTTAGGACGTACCGGTGTAAAAGTATCTGAGCTATGCCTGGGGTGCATGACGTTCGGTGCACCGGAGCGCGGCGATCATCCGTGGACTCTGCCCGAGGCGGAAAGCCGCCCGCTGATCAAGCAAGCCGTCGAGCTTGGCATCAATTTCTTCGACACCGCCAACGTTTATTCGGACGGCACCTCGGAGGAGATTCTCGGCCGCGCGCTGAAGGACTACACGCGCCGCGACCAGACCATCATCGCCACCAAGGTCTATTTCCCGATGACCTCGGACCCGAACGGCCGCGGACTTTCGCGCAAGGCGATCATGCAGCAGATCGACGACAGTCTGCGCCGCCTCGGAACGGACTACGTGGATCTGTACCAGATCCACCGCTGGGACCACTCGACGCCGATCGAGGAGACGCTCGAAGCCCTGCACGACGTCGTCAAGGCCGGCAAGGCACGCTACCTTGGCGCCTCATCCATGTACGCCTGGCAATTCTGCAAGGCCCTGCAAATCTCCGAACGCAACGGCTGGGCGCGCTTCGTCACGATGCAAAATCATTACAACCTGCTGTACCGCGAGGAAGAACGCGAAATGATGCCCCTGTGCATCGACCAGGGCATCGGCGTACTGCCGTGGAGCCCGCTCGCGCGCGGCCGGCTCACCCGGCCTTGGGCGGAACGGACGCGCCGAACGGACACCGACCCTTACGGGAACACACTGTACGAATCCACGGAAGACGCCGACCGCCGGGTCGTCGAACGGGTGGCCGCGGTCGCCGCCGCGCGCGGCGTGCCGACCGCCCAGGTGGCACTCGCCTGGGTCGCGCAAAAAGCCTATGTCAGCGCCCCGATCATCGGCGCCTCCAAGCCGCACCACCTGGTCGATGCGGTCGCCGCGCTGTCCCTGCGCCTCACCCCCGAGGAGATCGCCACGCTCGAGGCACCCTACGTGCCGCACCCCGTGGTCGGCCATGAGTGACCCCGCCCGCGACCGAAACGATCCCGCGACCGCCTGATTCCTTGACTTAAGGACCAAGCTTCCCGACAATCCGCGCCTCAAAATAATTCCCCGGTAGCTCAGTGGTAGAGCGACGGACTGTTAATCCGTTGGTCGGGAGTTCGAATCTCTCCCGGGGAGCCACCTTCAGCTGTTTCGAGGAATGCACGGCGCATCGTAAGCGCCAAGCGCGTTCAATTCGAACTCCCGACAGACGAACAAGTCGAGTTCGACGCCTTGGCCGCCAGGCCGAGGCGGACGCCG
>JAJXYR010000032.1 GCA_021780475.1 Pseudomonadota bacterium | reverse complement strand
GCGGTCGACGGCGGCGGGCTCGCGGCGCGCCGTTCGGTGCCCTATATCATCCATTGCATCGAGCGCGGCACGCGCTGGGCGGCCGCGGCGGCCCGGGAGGTCGATACGGCCGCGGTGCTCGAGGCGCAGGTGCGCGGCTTCCTGACCGAGCTGCATCAGGCGGGCGCCTTCGCCGGCCGCAGCCTCGACGACGCATTTTTTCTGAAGTGTCCCGTCGCGGCCGGACCGGACGGCGAGGCGGCTCATCCAGTGCGCTCCATTCATTTCCTGGTCGGGCTCGCGGCCGCACGCCAGGGCGAGTTCCACTGTTTCCGCATTATTCATGGTGCGGCGGGCAGCGAGGTGCGCGGCGTCACGCTGAACCGGCTGCGCGACCTTCGGGCCAGTCCGGCCGAAATCGAATGGGCGGACCGGATCGCCGACCAGCTGCGGTACTAGTGCCTGCCGGCTGCGGTGCGGCCGCCTAACCGGCGCGCGATCTCTTCGTTCAAGAAACTGGCCCCGGCCGGCCGGGCAACGCGCGCGGCGGCGGCGCGCGGCAGTTGCGGCAATGAGCCGAGCGCGGTGCGGGTTCTGTCATAGCCCGCCGCGACGACGCGCTCGAAGGCCTGCCAATTGAGCAGGTCGACGTCGTCCAGCGCCGGTTTCAGGATCACATCGGCGAGCGCCCGCTGCGCCGCGCCGCCGGCGGCGCCGCCGATCATGCCGGCGCGCATCAAAATCTGGAAAATGTTGATCGCCGGATTGCCGGCGGCCAGCGCGCGCTCGAGACCGGCGTCGCTGCCGATGACGAACCCCGGATCGTGCTCGCGCATCAAATCGACGGGGAGGTTGTTGATCGCCGCGCCGTCGACCAGGATCTCGCCGTCACCGAAGACCGGCGGCATGACGCCGGGTATCGCGACCGACGCGCGCAGCGCGCGCCACAGCGGGCCCTGGCGGTGCGGCGCCGTGCGGCCGGTGGCGAGATTCGCGCTCGCACAGAAGAACGGCACCCGCAGATCCTCGATCGCCGTGTCCCCGAATTCGCCGCGCAGCAGCCGCGACACCTTGCGGCCGCGGGTGAGCGCGACGTAGGGGAAGGTGTAGTCGTTGACGGGGTTCGTGTCGACGAAGCAGCGGCGGTAGCGGTCGTGCATTTCCTCGTCGCTCCAGCCCATCGCGACGCCGGCGGCGATGATCGAGCCGATGCTGGCGCCGCCGACGTGGTCGATCGGCACGCGCGCCTCGCGCAGCGCGCGGATCACGCCGAGATGCGCGAAGCCGCGGGCCCCGCCGCCCGACAACACGAGACCGACGCCGCGGCCGGTCAGCAGGCGCGCGACCCGGCCCACGTCCAGGGCATCGACGACGTGATGGTGGAAGGCCGGGGGTGCCGCGGCGCGCCAGCGTGCGGCGCAGCCGGGCCGCAATGCGCCCGCGTGCAACAGCACGAGCTCGACCGGGGTGCGCGACCGCGTCACCGTTTCGGCCACCACCTCCGGCCAGGGCCGCGGCGCGCCGCCCGCGTCGGCGACGAGCAGCAGGACATCGGCCTGGCGGCAACACTGGCGTGTCCAGCCGCTCGCCTGCGGATCGGCGAGATACACGACGAAATCATTGGACGCCTCGATGTGATTGAACCACTCACTCGTCTGCGCGCTTGCTCTCACGTCCCAGACGAGCTGCGCGCGGCCGAGCGCGGTGAGTTCCGTCACCAGTTGCGTCGCGAAACTGCCGGCGTCCGCGTCCGTCCCGTTCGGCACGATCGCGAAGGAGCGTGCGCGGGCCGCGGCCTGCCGCCGTCCGCCCTGCGCCAGACGCCGCGCGCACAGCCGCGCGA
Organism: Pseudomonadota bacterium; assembly: GCA_021780475.1. Taxonomy (GTDB): domain Bacteria; phylum Pseudomonadota; class Gammaproteobacteria; order Steroidobacterales; family Steroidobacteraceae; genus Bog-1198. The sequence continues at coordinate 8,190 of JAJXYR010000032.1, read as the reverse complement.
TCGCCAGGGAAAAGCTCGGCGAGCACGCGGCCGCCTCGTCGAGGACGCGGCATTCGAACATCAGCAGTTCGCTGTCGCGCAGCGCGATGACCTGCGCGCCGCGCGATTCCCCGAGCAGCCAGCCGAGTTCGCCGACGAGTTCGGCCGCTTCGATCTTCGCCCTGACGGCCGGGTCGCCGGGCGTTCTGACGCCGAGGCTGCCGTTGACGACGAGATACGCGCCGTCCGCGGCCGTGCCGGCGTCGAACAGCGGGGCGCCCGCCGGCAGCGAGAAATGGACGGCGCCCGCGCCCAGGATCCGCAGCGCCTCGGCGTCGACCCCGGCGAGTGCTTCGCAGCCCCGCAGGCAATCGGCGGCATCGTGCGCGCCGGCGGCCGCGAGCGACTGTTCTTCGTCCAAAGCCATGATCGTTCCCGGGGTGTGCGGATTACAGGGCGGCTGTCAACATAGAACGGCACGGAACCCGCCGGACTTGAATCCAAAGCGTGAACGCGCGCACGATCCCGTGCCTTGGGCGTCGGAAAGGGGCGGTGCAGGATGCGGATGTTCGAGACGGTGGTGTTTTCGCACGGCAAGGAGAGCGGCCCCTGGGGCGCCAAGATCACGGCGATGGCCGCGGTGGTTCGCGACCTGGGGTTTGCGGCGGTGTCGGTGGACTACCAAGGCATCGACGATCCGCGCGAGCGCGTGCAACGGCTGCTCGACGCCGGTCGGGCCGCCGTCGGGCCGTTGATCCTGGTCGGTTCGAGCCTCGGCGGCCACGTCGCGGCGGCGGCGGCCCGGGCGCTCGGCGCGCGCGGCCTGTTCCTGCTTGCACCCGCGTTCTACATGCCGGGCTTCGAGGCCTACACGCCGAAGGATCCGGGCTGTCCGACCGTGATCGTCCACGGCTGGCGCGACGACATCGTGCCGGTCGACAACAGCATTCGTTGGGCCCGCGAGCACCTGGCCGCGTTGCACGTGCTCGACTCCGACCACCGCCTGCAGGATCGGATCGACGACATCATCGGCTTGCTGCGCGCGTTCCTGTCGACGCTGCGCTGAGGCGTCCTGCGCGCCGGCGCACGGCCCGCCTTCAGGGTACGGGGGCTGGAGCCGGCGGCGGCGCGGTGTCGGCCGCCGGCGCCCCGAGCATCCGGTCGCGCGCCTGGGCGAGCGCGATCTCGCGCCAGCTTTCACCGATGCGCTCACCGCAGCGCCGGCCCATCGCGTCGAAGCCCGCGGACATCGCGGCGATGTAGGCGTGCACGTAGGTCTTGCCGGCCTTCGACTGCAGGAAGGCCAGGATCTTCTGCAGGTCGGCGCGGCTCAAGTCGCGATAGCCGTAGGCCAGATAGCGGCCGAGCGGCACCTGCATGCTACGGGCAAGCTCGTCGGCCGGCGCCGTGGGCCCGGTCTTGCCGACCCGTTGCTGCGCCTCCGCGAGGTCGAGGCCCGACCCCATCGCCGTGCCGACGGCGACGGCGCGGCCGATCGTCAGATAGATCTGCACCGCCGCGCGGGTCGAATCGGCCGCCTGTTCCAATTTCGCGAACAGCGCGTCGCGCGCGGGAGTCGACGGCGCCACGAGCCGGCCCGCGGTCACCTTGTCGATCGTCGCTTCATCGAGCTCGGCGAGCGCGATGTCCGCTTCGACCATGCGCCTGCCGGTGGCGCTCCTCAGGAACGCGAGCGATTTGGCGACCGTCGCGGAATCGAGATTGGCGGCGAACGCGGCGAGCGCCAGGGGCTCGAACGCGTCGATCCGGAATCCGCGCTTCGCCGCGGCGGTCACCGCGTCGAGTTGTTGCTCGGACAGCTTGTTCGACGACTCGGATGCGAACAACTGGCGCATCTTGCGCGGCATCGAGGGCAGCGAGGCGCTCACCTGTTCGCGCAAGCCGGCCGCCAGGTAGACCGCGCCCGCGGTATCGATGTCGACCGCGGACCCTGCGGCCAGCGCGTTCGCCGAACAGGCGGCGAACAAGAGCAGTGACAGGATACGGACCATCTCGATCTCCGGGTGACGGTGGGAGCTTGGCGATTGTACACTTTGGCGGCGTGCGGGCCGGCCGAACGCCAAGGACCCGAGGTGCGACGATGAACGAGTGGATCGGGGCAGTGCGGGCGCGGATCCCGGCGCCGGGGCCCCGGGTTTGAATCCGTTCACGGCTCTCGGCCGGGCGTGGGCGTCGGCCGTGCGCGCGGCCGTCGGCGTCTGCATCCGCGTCGAGGTCATGCCGGAGGATGCCGCGGCCGCACCGGCGCGGCGCGACCGGCCGGTGTGTTACGTGCTGGAGCGCGACAGCCGCATCGATCTGGCGGTCCTGAACGACGTCTGCTGCCGCCTGAATCTACCCCGGCCGTCGCGGCGGCTGCTGGTCGGCGCGCGGCGCGCCGGGCGCGCCAATCTGCATGTCGACGCCGGCCGCCCGAGACAGTTGGCGCAGCTGCTCGCGGCCGCGGCGGCCCAGCCGGATTTCGACGTGGATCTGGTGCCGGTCGCGATTTTCTGGGGGCGCGCGGCGCAAAAGGAACCGAGTTGGTGGCGGCTGCCGTTCACCGACAACTGGGTCATCGCGGGACGCGTCCGCCGGATGCTCACCGTTCTCGTGAACGGACGCCGCACGCTGATGCAATTCGGCGCCCCGCTGCCGCTGCGGGAGGCGATGCGCGACGGCGGGGGCGCCGCCGGGGCGCGCCGGATTGCGCGCACGCTGCGCGCGACGCTGCAAGCGCAGCGCGCCGCGACGATCGGTCCGGACTTGTCGCACCGGCGCACCATCGTCGCGCGCGTGCTCGCCACCCGCGCGGTGCGCGTCGCGGTGCGCGCGGAGATGCGCGCACGCGGCCTGTCGCGCCGCGCGGCGCTGCTTGCGGCGAAGAAATGCGCGGACGAAATCGCCGCCAACTACTCGCATGCATTCATCATGTTCATGTCGCTCGCGCTCGGCTGGCTGTGGAACCGCCTGTACGACGGCGTCGTCTTCGAGAACGCGGGCCGGCTGCGCGCGGTCGCCGAAGGCGCCGAGGGCGCGGAAATCATCTATGTGCCATGCCACCGCAGCCACATGGATTATCTGTTGCTCTCCTACGTGATCTACCACGCGGGATTCGCCGTTCCGCACGTCGCCGCGGGCGTCAATCTCGACCTGCCCGTCGTCGGCCGGTTCCTGCGCAAGGGCGGCGCGTTCTTCATGCGCCGCTCGTTCAAGGGCGACGCGCTTTACGCCGCCGTGTTCAAGAAATATCTCGGCCTGATGATGGCGCGCGGCCACCCGCTCGAGTATTTCGTCGAAGGCGGCCGCAGCCGCAGCGGCCGGCTGCTCGCCGCGCGCACCGGCATGTTGTCGATGACGGTGCAGAGCTACCTGCGCGACCCCCGCCGCCCGGTCGTTTTCATGCCGGTCTATTTCGGCTACGAGCGCATCGTCGAGGGCCGCACCTACGTCGGCGAATTGTCTGGCCGGCCGAAGCAGAAGGAAACCGTGATCGGACTGCTGCGCACGGTGCCGGCGCTGCGCCGGCGATTCGGCAAGGTCCACGTGAACCTGGGCGAACCCATCCACCTCGACCGGGTGCTGACGGAGCACCATCCGCGCTGGCGCGACGAGGCGGCCGGCGACGACGGTGCGCGCCCCGAATGGCTCGGCGCGGCGATCGGCGATCTCGCGCGGCGCATCTCGAACGGCATCAACGCCGCCGCGGCCGTCACGCCGGTCAACCTGGTCGCGCTGGCGATGCTCGCGACGCCGCGCCAGGCGCTGGCGGCGACGGACCTGGAGGCGCAGATCGATCTGTACCGCGCACTGCTTCGCGACGCACCCTACGGGCCCCTGGTCACGGTGACCGAGGAGAGCGGCGCCGGCATGATCGCCTATGCCGAGGCCCTGGGGATGCTCGAGCGCCATGGCCATCCGCTCGGCGATATCCTGTCGATGAGTCCGGCGCGCGCGGTGCTCGCGACCTATTACCGCAACAACATCCTGCATCTGTTCGCGATGCCTTCGCTGCTCGCCTGCTGCTTCGTCGGCAATGCGAGCATGAGCACGGCCGACATACGGCGCCTGGTGTGGCGCATCTATCCGTACGTGGCGAGCGAACTGCACCTGCGCTGGGACGAAGAGCGGATCGCCGCGTACATGGACGGTCTCCTCGAGGTGTTCGCGCGGCTCGGACTGCTGCGCGCGAGCGCCGACCGCGGCGAGTGGAGCCGCCCGCCGCCGACCAGCGTCGCGGCGATGCGGCTGTCGATGCTCGCGGCGGCGGCCATACCGATCGTGGAGCGGTATTACCTCGCGATCGCGCTGTTGTTGCAGGCGGGCAGCGGCGCCGTCGGCCAGCAGGCCCTGGAGGAGCGCTGCCACCTGATGGCGCAGCGGATGGCGATGCTGTACGGCTTGAACTCGCCCGAATTCTTCGACAAGACGCTGTTCCGCAATTTCGTCGATCTGCTGCGCCTGCGTGGTGTCGTGGAAACCACCGCGGACGGGCGCCTCGCGTTCGGCGAGGCGCTGCTCGCGGTCGCCGCCGACGCTCAGTGGGTGCTGTCGGAACAGATCCGCCACAGCATCCTGCAGGTCACGCTGGGCTGAGGGTTCAGTCCCAGGCGCCGCTCCGGCGCTGCTGCTTGGCGACCCCCCGCTTTTTCTTGGTGTCGAGACGGCGCTCCTTCGAGGCGCGCGTCGGCGCCGTCTTGCGGCGCTTTTTCGGCTCGACTTGCGCCTGGCGGACCAGTTCCTGCAGCCGCTCGAGGGCCGCGCGGCGGTTCTCCGCCTGGCTGCGTTCGGTCCGCGCGGTGATCACGATGTCGCCGTCGTCGGTGAGGCGGCGGCCGGCCAGGCGGCGCAGACGTTGCTTGACCGCGGGCGCGAGCGTCGCATTGGCGGCGAGCAGGAAGCGCAGTTGCGCCGCGCTCGCCACCTTGTTCACGTTTTGTCCGCCGGGACCGGATGAGCGGATGAACGTCCACTCGAGATCCTCGTCGCGGATGACGGGGCCGTTCATGCGTTCAAGTCCGGAATCAGCTGGCTCTCGAGCCGGGTGATCTGATCCTTCAGCAGCAGTTTGCGCTTCTTCAATCGCTTCATCTGGACCTCATCGACTTTGAAGTCCATCGACAGGCGCGAGATGATGTCGTCGAGATCGCGGTGCTCGATGCGCAGCTGACGCAGCCGCTCGATGTTCTTGAAAAGGTCGGTGTTGACGTTGTTGTTGTCGTCGTCGCTCACGGTCTACATCTGCCCTGATGGTTCGAAGACGCCGCGCTCGCGCCAGGCCGGGATCACGCACGCCGGTAGCTTAAGGGAGCGGCCGAGGGTATTCCAAGGCCGGTCGGGGCTGTGAAAGTCGGACCCCACCGAGCCTGAGAGGCCGTATCGCGTCGCGAGCGCCGCGCAGGTCTCGACGTGATGCGCCGCATTACCGCCGGTGACGACCTCGAGCGAACGTCCCCCGGCGGCCGCGAAATCCGCGAGCAATTGCCGGCGTGCGCCCGCCGACAGGGCGTAGCGCGTCGGATGGGCGAGCGAGGCCGTGCCTCCCGCCGCCACGATCCAGGCGACGACCTCCGCGAGCGCGGGCCAATCGGCCGCAATTTGGGCGATGCGGCCGCGGCCCAGATGGATCCGGAACGCGTCCTCCATGCGTCGCACATGGCCTCCCGCCACCAGCGCGAGCGCCAGATGCGCGCGCGTGGGCAGGCCCGCCATGGCTTCGACCTCGGCCTGCAGACGCTCGCCCGGCAGACCCTTCGCCGAGAGCTGCGCGCAGATCGCCCGCATCCGGTCGCGGCGCCGCGCCGCCTGGGAAGCGAGCGCGGCGCTTAGTGCCGGCGATCGCGGGTCTATCCACAGGCCCAGCACGTGGATCGCCTGCGAGCGCCAGCCGGCCGATATCTCGACCCCCGGCACGAATTCGACGCCCAAGCCTTTCGCCGCGTGTCCGGCCTCGTCGAGGCCGTCGACCGTATCGTGGTCGGTCAGCGCCAGCGTCGCGACGCCGGCGGCTGCGGCGCGCGTGACCAACTCGGCCGGTGCGAGCGCGCCGTCGGAACGGTTCGAATGCGTGTGCAAATCGATCATCGGCGAAGCTTAAACCCTAAATTGCGGCGAATGGCGGTGTCCGCGCGCCCGGGGACTGGAAATTTGCGGCAAGCGACCCCAGAAAGGGCTCAACGGCGGGAAACGCCGATCTGAAATCTCGAGGAATCGACGATGAACGAACTTCAGTCTGAAATCGCCGTGCCGGTGGAGCCCGCCGAAATGCTGCGCTATGTGCACGCGCGCATGATTGGCGGACCTCAGGGCGCGGCCGACTCGGTGGTCGCGCGCGCCGCCGAATTGCGATGGACCGCGCTCAATCTGGCGTTCGGCGACGAGCGGGTCGGCACCTGGGCCTGGTCGCGGCAGCCCGATCGAATTCATGTGCCGGCGGCGTTGATCGCCGCCGCGGGCGTCGCGCGCCTGACGCGGTGTGATGATGCGGTGGTGTTCGACATTCCGGCGCTGCTCGACGCGACCCTCGAGTTGTGCGAGCCCGCCGGGAACGCCTGAGGCCCGGAGAATCAAGCCGGGCGGGGCAGTACGCGGGGGTCGCTGAACGCGACGAAATCCCCGTTCAGCAGGCTCTCGCGGCAGTTGTAGCGCAAGGGGTGGCCGTCGAGCCGCGTGACGCGTCCGCCGGCGGCCTCCAGGATCGCCTGGCCCGCGGCCGTGTCCCATTCGGACGTGGGCCCGAAGCGCGGATACAAGTCCGCGGCACCCTCGGCCACCAGACAGAACTTGAGCGAACTGCCGATCGCCGTGGTCGTATGCCGCGGCAGGGCGGCGAGGTACGCGGCGGTCTGCGGCGTCGCATGGGAACGGCTGCCGACGACGCGGACGGGATCCTGCGGCGGAGCGACCCGGATCTCGGTCCAGGCGCCGCCCGCGCGCGCTCGGAACGCGCCGCACCCCGCCGCGCCCCAGTAGACGAGGCCGAGCGCCGGGGCCGCGATCAGCCCGAGCACCGCTTCGTGGCCGGAGACCAGCGCGACGTTGATCGTGAACTCGCCGTTGCGCTTGATGAATTCGCGCGTGCCGTCGAGCGGATCGACGACCCAGCATTCCTGCCAACGGCGCCGTTCTTCCCACGGCGCCTGGGCGGATTCCTCCGAGAGTACGGGCACGCCGGGTGTGAGCCGCGCGAGCGCCGCGAGAAGCACGCGCTGGGATTCCAGATCGGCGAGCGTGAGCGGCGAGTCGTCTTCCTTGCGTCGCACCGCAATGTCGTCGCCGTAGATGCGCATGATGGCGGCGCCCGCGTCGGCCACGGCAGGCAACAGCGAAGCGGCGAGTGCGGGGCGGTCATTCATGGGCTGTTATCATACTAAGGATGCGCGCGACGGCTTCAGTGGATTGGTCGGCGATCGATACCGTCTTCCTCGACATGGACGGCACGCTGCTGGACCTCGCCTTCGACAATTGGTTCTGGCAGGAACTGGTGCCGCAACACTACGCCCTGCGCCATGGGCTCGGCACGGAGGCATCGAAGGCCTTGCTGGCGCCAAAATTTCGCGCCGCGGCCGGCACCATGGACTGGTACTGCATCGATCATTGGACCCGTGAACTGGATCTCGACATCGGCGCGATCAAGCGCGCCGCGGCGACCGCCGTGCGCTATCTGCCGGGAGCCGAGGAATTCCTGCGGCGCGTGCGCGAGCGCGGCAAACGCTGCGTGCTGATCACGAATGCGCATCCCGAGACGCTCGCGATAAAAGATGAACGCCTGGCGCTGCTGCGCCACTTCGACGCCGGCTACTCGACGCATCCGTTCGCGGCGCCGAAGGAGCACCCGGATTTCTGGCGGCGTTTCGGTCGGGCCGAACCGTTCCAGGCGTCGCGGACACTGTTCGTCGACGACAGTCTGCCCGTGCTCGACAGTGCGCGCCGCTTCGGCATCGCATGGCTGCGCGCGGTGCGCCGGCCCGATTCGCGCCTGCCGCCGAAAGAGACCCAGGACTTCGTCGCGGTCGACGGCCTGCTCGAGCTGCTTTAGCGGCGCGAATCCAGGCGCGGCGATCTCAAGGCGCGGGATCGGCCGCGCTCGGGCTGGGCGGGGTGCCGCCACCACCACCACCACCACGACGGCGCCGACGGCGGCTCGGGCCGCCGGCCGCCTTCGACTCGTCGCCGCCGGCGGACGGACCCTTCCCGGCAGCTTCGGCCGGC
>JAJXYR010000052.1 GCA_021780475.1 Pseudomonadota bacterium | reverse complement strand
GTTTATTTGGCGGAGAGGGTGGGATTGACTCGGGCTCCCGCCCTCGCCCTCCGGGCGCACTGCGCTTCGCTCCGTGCGTCCAAAATCGCTGCGCGATTTTTTCGAACCCGCGCGGGTTCGTCCACACACGCCCGCACCGCCAAATAAAAAACCCCCTAAACGGGGGTTGTTTATTTGGCGGAGAGGGTGGGATTCGAACCCACGTGCCGGTATTACCCGACCATCCGATTTCGAGTCGGCGCCGTTATGACCACTTCGGTACCTCTCCGTTTAACTTAAATGCATCGACTGTGTGACCCAGTGGGCAGGTGACGGACAAACCTATTTGTCAAGTGTCGCTCGACCCGGGAACGGTTTATTCTAGCGCATCGACACGCGGCCTGCCTCCTTACAAATACTCAAGGAACCGGCCCAGCCACGCGGGACTCGAACCCACCAATACCGTGCAAATATCCAGAGCGCCAAAAACTATCTCGCCATGGGCCAAGGTCGCGATCGCGGTGTCCGCCGTGACGCTGCTCGGCACCTATGCGCCGGTCCCCGGACTCGTGGGCCAGATCAAGGCGCTCGGCGAATTGCGCGTGGTCACCCGCAATGGCCCGCTGGCCTTTCATCGCAGCGCCGACGGCATGCCGGAGGGACCGGAATTCGATCTCGCGCAGCGATTCGCCACTCAGCTCGGCGTGCGCTTGAAGATCACGCCGCTCGACAGTTTCGCCGACATCTACGCGGCGTTGACGAGCGGACGTGCGCATCTCGCGGCCGCTGCGCTGAAGGTCCCGGAGGCACCGATTCCCGGAATCCTGTTCGCGCCGCCCTATGAGCGGGTGCGTGAGCACCTGATCTATTTGCGCGGCGAGCGCCGCCCGCAGTCGCTGGCCGACATCGGCAACGGCGACCTGCAGGTGGCCGCCGGCAGCACCCATGCGCACACGCTGTACTCGGCCGGCCAGTCGATTCCCGGCCTGGTTTGGATCGAGAATGCGAGCACCGACACCCAGGTGATGCTCGACCAGGTCGCGGACGGCACCATCGACTACACGCTCGCCGATTCGGCGGAGTTCGCGCTGGCGCACGCGCTGCATCCGGACTTGCGGGTTGCCTTCGACCTGCCGGACGCCCGTTCGCTCGCCTGGGCGGTCAGCGCGCGCCATCCGGATTTCTTGGGCGCCGTCACGGATTATTTTTCGCAGATACGCTCGAACGGCGAACTGACCGCGATCGTGCAGCGCTACTACAACCGTGCCGAGAACGTGGCCTTCGTCGGTCCCCGCGGCTTCCTGCGCGAAATGCAGAACCGGCTGCCGCTCTATCGAAAATGGTTCGAGGAAGCGGCGGCGGCGAGCCACGAGGATTGGCGGCTGCTCGCGGCAATCTCCTACCAGGAATCCAAGTGGGATCCGAGCGCCGCCTCGCCCACCGGGGCGAAGGGTCTGATGCAGTTGACCCGCGACACCGCGCGTGAATCCGACGTGCAGAATCCGGACGATCCGCGGCAGAGCATCTTCGGCGGCGCGCGCTACTTCGAGCGGGTGCTGGCCAAGATTCCAACGCACGTGCCGGAGCCGGACCGGACCTGGTTCGCGCTCGCCGCATACAACATCGGCTTCGGCCATCTCGAGGATGCGCGCGTCCTCGCCCAGAAGGCCGGGCGCAATCCGGACTCCTGGCAGGACGTGCGCGAGTTCCTGCCGCTGCTCGCGCAGGAGCGCTGGTACGCGCAGACCCAGAACGGCTACGCGCAAGGCTGGGAGCCCGTTCACTACGTCGACAATGTCCGCGGCTACCGCGACATGCTCGAGTGGGCCTGGGGCCCGAACACCGCATCGCTGAATTAGACCGGCGCCCCGGGCTTGCGCCGGCTCGCGAAGAATTCGCGCAGCAGACCGCTGCATTCCTCGCTGCACACGCCCCCATGAACGTCCAGGCGGTGGGTCAGGCGCGGCTCGCGCGGCAGGTCGAAAACGCTGCCGCATGCGCCCGCCTTCGCATCCCAGGCGCCGAATACGACGCGCGCCACCCGCGCGTTCAACAGTGCTCCGGCGCACATCGCGCACGGCTCCAGGGTCACGTACAAGGTGGACCCTTCCAGCCGGTAATTGCGCGTGCGCAGCGACGAGGCGCGCAGCGCGATGACCTCGGCATGCGCGGTCGGATCGCACGCGGATATCGGCTGATTCCAACCCTCGCCGACGATTTCGTCGCCGACGACGACGAGCGCGCCGACGGGGACTTCATCGATCCCCCGCGCGCGGCGCGCCAGTTCGATCGCGAGTCGCATGAACGTGGCGTCGTCGCGGCGCAAGGCGGTTCAACGTGCGCCGTTGGCCGCGCGGACAATCCATACCGCGCCCGGCAGTTGCACACCCGCCTCGGTCACGTAGGGTGCGAGCGCCTCCCGCACCGCGCCGCTCACGGCGTCGAGGGCCTCGGGATGTTCCCGCAGCGCCGCGCCCAGCGGGCCGATCCGGCATGCGAGCGTCACCGAATCCTCTAGATCGGCTCCTCCGATCCCGGCGTCGAACGCGTCGATCTGGATTCCGTCGTAACCCGCCGCGGCCAGGATCCGGCGTACGCGCTCCGCGTCGGCGAATGCGAACGGCCCCGGCGCGTCGGGCTCGGGTGGCGCAAGCGGCGGCAACAAGTGGCGCGCCGCCTCGAGCGGCACGCGCATCCACAGATTCTCCGCGAGCGGACGCCAGCACACGAACGCCAGCCGTGCCGCGGGCCGCAGCGCATGCCGGATGTTCGCGAACGCCGCGACCGGATCGCCGAAGAACATCACGCCGAAGCGCGAAAATGCCGCGTCGAACGCGTTCCCGCCGAAGGAGCCGGTCTGCGCATCGAGTTCCCGGAATTCCAGCGGCAGCCCCGGCGAGTCGCGGAGTCGCGCGCGGGCCACGGCGAGCATGGGCTGCGACAGGTCGGCGGCGACCACCGCGCCGTCGGGCGCCACCCGCTGCGCGAGTTCGAGCGAGGTCTGGCCGCAACCACAGCCGATGTCGAGAATGCGTTCGCCGGGCCGCGGATCGAGCAGACGCATCGCCTCCCGCCCCAGGGGCGCGATCTGGCGGTCGAGCGACCGCTGCCACTTCGCCCAGGTCAGGCCCGCGGCCGAGTTCCAGTATTCCCGTTGCGCACGATTGTCCGCGGCGTCTTCAGGATGCATCGAGATAACCGTCGACGAGTCGCATCTGTATTTCCTCCAAGGGCACGCCTTTGGTCTCGATGACGACGGTCACCACCCACAGGAGCTGCACCACCATCATCGCCGCGAAGAAAGTGAACACATAGTACGGGGGAAACACGCTGACCAGCTGCGGGAAGAACGTGGTCAGCAGCGCCGCGCAGGTCCAATGCGTGAAGCTCCCGAGCGTCTGGCCCCTCGCCCGATGGCGGTTCGGAAAGATCTCCGCGATGTAGACCCAGATCACGGCGCCCTGGCCGATCGCGTGGGCGGCGATGAATGCGAACACGCAGGCCGGGACGATCGTATATTGCCCGGAGCGGAACGCCCAGGCGATGAGGCCGAGAGAGGCGATGTAGCCGAGCGAACCGATGAACAGCAGCGTACGCCGGCCGATGCGATCGATGAGCCACAGCCCGATGAATGTGAACACGAGATTCGTCACGCCGATTCCGACCGAGTCGAGCAGCGCCGCCTTGGCCCCGAGGCCGGTCAACTGGAATATCCGCGGCGCAAAATACAGGATCGCGTTGATCCCGGACATCTGGTTGAAAAAGGCGATCACCATCGCGAGCAGGATCGGCCTGCGCAGCCGGCGCGTCCAAAATCGCGCCGCCGGATCCTGAATCCGGGCCGCCGCGGTGATCGCCGCGGCCTCCGCGTCGATCGCCGCGGCGGCCGCGCCGGGACGGATGCGCTTTAGAACCGCCAATCCCGCCGCCTCACCGCCCGTCCGCGTCAGGAGCCAGCGCGGACTCTCCGGCAGCGAGAAACACAGCGCCGTGTAGACGAGCGAAGGCACGGCCGCGACGCCGAGCATCCAGCGCCAGGAGTTCGGGCCGACCCCGCTCAGCAGGGCGTTCGACAAAAACGCGATCAGAATGCCGAATACGATGTTGAACTGGAACATGCCGGCGAGGCGCCCGCGGTGCTCGGGCGGCGCGATCTCCGAGATGTAGAGCGGCGCCGCCACCGTCGACACGCCGATGCCGAAACCGCCGATCACCCGCGCCGCGATGAACGAATAGACGTCGGTCGCGAGTCCGGACCACAGCGCACCGATCAAATAGAGCGCACCGATCAGGATGAGGGTCGCGCGCCGGCCGATCTTGTCGGTCGGCCAGGCGCCGAGCAACGCGCCGAGCACCGTGCCATAAAGGGCCGAGGCGATCGCGATGCCGTGCATCGAGGCGCTCAAGGCCCAGAGCGACTGGATCTTCTGTTCGGCGCCCGAGATCACGACCGTGTCGAAGCCGAACAGGAATCCGGCCAACGCCGACGTCGCGGACCAGAGGATGAGGCTGCGGCGCATCGCCGCGGGCGCCGTGGGCGCGGCTTCGGGGCGCCGCTGGGACCGGTGCGTCGGGTTCATGGCGCCTAGTTTGACAGCGCACGGCGAACGCTGCCAATGTCTTGCGATGCAGGCTCATTCGATCGACACGGAGACCATTGCCGCCTACGAACGCGACGGCGCGGTGCTCGTCAAGGGCCTGTTCGCCCCGTGGGTCGAGGATTTGCGGCGCGGGGTCGAGCGCAACATGGCCGCGCCCGGTCCCTCGGCCGCCGAGAACCTGAAACCCGGCGAAACCGGCAGATTTTTCGACGATTACTGCAATTGGACCCGGATCCCGGAGTTCGAGCGCGTCGTCCGCGCCCCCGAGATCGCCGCCGCCGCGGCCGCGTTGATGCGATCGACGGCGGTCCAGATGTTCCACGATCACGTACTCGTCAAGGAACCCGGCACCTCGAAGCCGACGCCCTGGCACCAAGATGCCCCGTACTATTTCGTCGAGGGATCGCAGACGGTGAGCTTCTGGACGCCGCTCGACCCCGTCCGCGAGGCCGGCCTGCGCTGCGTCGCCGGTTCGCACCGCTGGCCACGGCTCGTTTTGCCTGTGCGCTGGCTGTCCGACCAACGGTTCTACGCGGATGCGGACGACTACATGCCGGTACCGGACCCCGACGCCGAGGGCATGCGCGTGCTCGAGTGGGCGATGGACCCCGGCGATGCGGTCGCGTTCCAGTACCGCACACTGCACGGCGCACGCGGCAATGACACCCCGCTGCGCCGCCGCGCCTTCTCGCTGCGGCTGCTCGGCGACGATGCGCGCTACGTCGAGCGACCCGGCCGCACGTCACCGCCGTTCCCGGGTCATGGCATGCGCCCCGGCGAGGTCCTGAGGACGGACTGGTTTCCGTATCTCAAGATTCCGGGGGTCTGAGGTGGCGTTTTCATGGATGATCGTCGGTCCAGGTTCCATCGCCAACCGGTTCGCCGAGGCGATCGCTCACACCGCCGGTGCGCGGCTCGGAAGTATTTGCGGCCGTGATGCCGCGCGTAGCACCGCGTTCGCGGCGCGCTGGGCTGCACCCGGCGGCGCGCCGCCACGAAGTGCGACGGACATCCACGCGTTGCTCGAGGCGGGTGGGGTGGACGGCGTCTATATTGCGACACCCCATTCGCACCACGACCTCTTCATCGAAGCCTGTTTGCGGGCCGGCAAGCCGGTGCTGTGCGAAAAGCCGCTCGTGGTCAATCGCGCCACGGCCGAACGGCTGGTGGCGCTAGCACGCTCGCGGCGGGTCTTTTTGATGGAAGCGCTGTGGACGCGGTTCCTGCCGATTTACGGGGCCGTCGGCGCCTGGCTCGACGAAGGGGCGATCGGGCGGCTGCGTCACATCCAATCGAGCTTCTGTTTTCCGACCGCGTTCGATCCAGAAAGCCGTCTGTTCGCGCCGGCCCTCGCCGGCGGAGCGCTGCTCGATACCGGCATTTACAATCTCTCCATGGCGCAATGGGCGGTCGCGCGCGCCACCCACCAATCCTGCCCCGAACCGTCGTCGATCGACGCGAGCGCGCTGCTCGCGCCGAGCGGCGTCGACATGCGCGTGATGGCGACGCTCTGGTTCCCGGGCGACGTCGGCGTTCAATTCACCTGCGGATACGACTGTGAAGCCGGGAATGCGATGCACCTCTGCGGCGACGCCGGCAGGATCGTGATTCCGAACCGGTTCTGGGAGGCACGGGACGCCGTGCTGGAGCGGCCGGGGAAGGAGCCGGAAATCCGCCGACTGCCGTTTCGCGTCAACGGCTTCGAATATCAGCTCGACGAAGCGATGGACTGCGTCCGCCGCGGCGCGCTGCAGAGCGAGCGCATCCGGCACGAAGATAGCTGCGCGGTCATCGGCTGGATGGACGAGATCCGCCGCCGGATCGGCGTCGCCTATCCGTTCGAGTGATGCGTCCGGCCGAGGTGCGCGCGGAAAGCCGCCAAGCCGGCATCGATGCCGGCCCGGCCGTATCCGAGCCGGAATCGATCGGCGGGCGTCGGCGTCAAGGCCGAGCGATAGACCGAAGGCGGCAGGACCACGATTCCGGATTCCTCGACCAAGCGCTTCGCGAAGGCTTCCACGCCGTCGGCCCCCTTGTAGCGTGGATACATGACCACGCCGCCGTCCGGCGTATAGGATTCGAACAGATGTGCGAAATCCGCGAGAAATTCCTGGGTTTTGGCGAGGCCCGCGCGCGCGAACGCGCGCGTTCGCGTCAAGATCGCGTCGGCGGCGCCCAGCGCGACGACCGCCAGCCGCTCGCTCGGGGCACTGTTGCAGATCGACAGGTAATGCTTGTATCGAACCATTCGCTCCAACAAGTCCCGGTCGCGGCAGGCGATCCATCCGACCCGGAGCCCCGGCAGGCCATAGGCTTTCGACATCACGTTGAGCGACACGCCGCGTTCATAGACGTCCGCCGCCTGCGGCAGACGCAAGGCCGGATCGCGCTCGATCAGTCGATAGACCTCGTCTGACAACAGATAGATTCCGTGCTTGCGGCACAGCGCGACCAAGGCGTCGTAGCGCGGCCGCTCGAGTATTTTCCCGGTCGGATTGTGCGGGAAATTGATGTAGACCGCGCGCGTGTTCGGGCGGACCGCGGCGGCCACCCGGTCGATATCCAGCGTCCAGCCCTCATGTTCCAAGAGCCCGACGCCGGTAACCTCGCATATCGCCGCCGGAACCGATTCGGCCGACTGATAATTGGGGGTGACGACGATGACGTGCGAGCCTTCGTCGAGGAGCGTGCGATAGAAGGCGTATACGCCCTCCTCCGCGCCGGCAAAACACAGGATGTCCTCGGCGGCACAAGCCGCGTAGGTCGCCGCGATCGCCGCCCGCAAATCGGGCGCCCCGTAGGGCTCGGTATAGCTGAGCGGCTGAGCCAGAAACCGGTCGACGGCGCCCGGACCCGCGAGCGCCAACAGCTCGCCGATCGCGAGCGACTCGGCATCGGATGCCGTCATGTGATGCCGCGCCGCGAACTCCCATTTGCCCAGATAAGTCTCGAGACGAAATTCCGGCAGCTGCGTCATGGTGCATCGTCCTCAGCGAGGCCTGGGTGTGGCGGCGGACCGCCAGTTTGCACGAAAATGCGAACTCGGCCAAATGGTTGACATGGAAACTATATCGATGTAGTTTACTAAGAAACCAGGAGCGCGCTCATGCCTTCGAAGTCGCCCATTCCACCGCTCGGCGCCCACCTGGGGTACTGGCTGCGTTTCGTGTCGAACCATGTCTCCTACGCCTTCGCCCGCAAGTTGGCGGGCAAGGACGTGACGCCGGCCGAGTGGGTCGTGCTTCACGCGCTTTACGGGGAGAGGACCGTCGCGCCCAGCCGCCTGGCCGATCGTCTCGGGCTCACGCGCGGAGCCATCAGCAAACTGGCCGACCGCCTGATACACAAGAAATTGATCTCGCGAGTGGACGACACGAAGGATCTGCGTGCGCACACTCTGGCGCTGACTCCAGCGGGCACCGCACTGGTCCCGATGCTCGCCGCCCTTGCCGACGAGAATGATGCCGAATTCTTCGGCGGCCTGAGCGCCAGGGAACGAGCCGCGCTCGAACGCGCCCTCAAATGCCTGGTCGCACGCAACGGCTTGAAATCGATCCCCATGACTTGACACGGACCTCGACCCGAGAAGGAGCCAGTTCAATGGATGGCAATCACCGAGATATCGCCAGGCGATGTCTCGAAGGCGCGGAAAGCGGCACGATGACGTTCCCGCAGATCGTCGGCACATTGATGGCGGCTGCGTTCGACGGCTATTTCGTCGACCTGCGGCTCGGTCAGGCCGCCTATTATCTGCACGACGGCGACGGCATTGGGCTGCCGACTCATTCGAACAGCGTTGCGGTCGCGCCTGAGTTCGATGTCGATGAAGTAAAGGCCGCGATCCGCGACGCACAGGCGCTCGTACCTGGGTACACGTACGAAGGTTTTTGCGACAGGGTAAAGCGCGCGGGCTGCGCGGGCTATGTTGTCTCCTTCCTGGGCCGCCGCGTGACCTATTTCGGGCGCACCGGCGAAACTCACACTGAGCACTTCCCCGGGACCGAGACTGCGGTCAGTCCGTAGGGGAAGCGCCCCGATGATCCCCGACTCAATCAGCTGTTCGACTCCGTAACCGCGTGATGCAATGAGAGCCACGGCAACCATCTCTGCCTGATCGCGAAAGGGCCCATTTCGCAGGCCGGCTGCGTGCTCGGACTGAGGCGCCGGATCCTGATTGAAATCCACGCGACGCGCTTGCCAAATGCCGATCCGCTACGTAAAACGTAAACTTCCCTTTGGGGAGTAGCCGCCCGGCATGGACCGGGCCGTACGTCAACAGACTTGGCGCGAGCCATGGCGTACGGGGGCCTTCGGCCATTGGCGAGACCAACGGTTGGACCCCGGCACGGGCGGCGGGAGCTCAACCGTTGTACCTCATCCGCTCGCTTGGAGCCCCCCCGCAATGGAAGCTTTCCTGGTTTCGCTCTCGACTGTGACGCTCGCTGAGATGGGGGACCGCACGCAGCTGCTCTCCTTGCTGCTCGCAACGCGTTTTCGCAAACCCTGGCCAATCCTCGCCGGCGTGCTGGTCGCGACCCTCGCCAATCATGCGGTCGCGGGCGTCATCGGCGTATGGATTGGACACCAACTGCGGCCCGCCATTCTCGATGCTGCGGTTGGCATCAGCATGGTCGGCATGTCGTTGTGGATGTTGAAGCCAGACAAGCTCGACGAGAACGACGGAGGCCGGTCACATAGAGGAATCTTCCTGACGACATTGGCCGCTTTTTTCATCGCCGAAATCGGCGACAAGACGCAAATTGCCACGATCGCGCTCGCCGCCGGATATTCGAGCCTATTCGCCGTCGTCGCCGGAACGACCTGCGGAATGCTCGCAGCAAACGTGCCGGTGGTCTTCCTGGGCAACGCCTTCGCCGGCCGGCTCCCAATGCGCGCGATCCACTACACAACCACCATTCTGCTGATCGGTATAGGTGCGGTCTTCATTTACCGGGCGATAAGCCACTGGTCCTGAGCTTGCATGCACCGACATTTCCATGCGCAACGTACGGCGCCGCTGCCGGCGCATTGGCCGCGTCGCTGAACGGGAGACGGCACGCTACGAGCGATAAGTCCCGCTCAGCACCTTTTCGACCCATTCGATGAAAAGCCGTACCCGCCGTGGCAGGTTTCGTCGGTGAGGATGTTGAACCCGCGCGCACGGCGGGCCCAATTTGGTCGTGGCCAGGGCTTCTTGCCTGTTTCACCCGACGCCAAGTATCCAGCCCTCCACCCTGGCAACCTCGCGTTCGGCGGGCGTCAGGCTCGGTCGCAGGAACAGCGCAAGCTGCCCGGAGCGGTCAGCTTCTCTGAGCCACGACGCCACCGTGAACGCGTCATGCTGGTCGGGCGTGCGGTCATGCGCCGGAAATGCGTGCTTCCAAAGCGACGGGTAGACCTCGGCGACGGCGGATATTCCCGCGGGGATCGACCAACC
>JAJXYR010000229.1 GCA_021780475.1 Pseudomonadota bacterium | reverse complement strand
GCCACACCGTCGGCGAGGATATCGAGTATTTTTAGCCGCGGAACGGTGACCTTGAGCCCGGCGTTGCGCAGGTCGTCGCTCTCGGAGGTCGTGGAAGTCTTCTGGCGCTGCGCCATGCTGTACCATCCGGTATGATCGTCGCACAATTATCATTCATTTAACGGTCGCATACTACCTTGATCAAACAAATTGTCCGGATCGTCGCAGCCGTCTCCCTGTTCGGACTCACCAGCGCGTGCGTGTACCGGATCAACATCCAGCAAGGCAACTATCTCAATCAGTCCGCGGTCAACCAGGTCAAGCCCGGCATGACCATGAGCCAGGTGCGCTACCTTCTCGGCACGCCGCTCGTCGCCAACCTGTTCGACAAGTCCCGTTGGGACTACGTGTACTACTTGAAGCGCGGCTACAACCGCCATGTCGATGAGCGCCGTGTCACCGTGTTCTTCGACGGCAACAAAGTCGTCAAGATCGACAAGCCGTCGGACGCGCTCGCAGCGGCCCAGGAAAAAACACTCGCCGGCGTCAAGAACGGCCGCGTCTACTGAGCGGCGCTTCGGCTGCGAACGGCGGCGGCCCGCCGGCGGCGCGCGCTTTTCGGGTCGACCGCGAGTTCGCGATACAGTTCGATCCGATCGCCATCCTGCAACGGGTGCTGCGCATCGTGGAGCACGCCGAAGATTCCGACGCCGCAGCGCGTGAAATCGACGCCGGCGAACGTCGGATCCTCCGCCGCGAGCCGCAGCGCGTCGGCGACGCTCGCGGACTCATCCAGCCGATAGGTCCGCAGCCGTGCGCCGGCGGGACCCGCATATACCACTTCGATCAACATGGCCCCGCGGACGGCGCCGCCTGCGGGGTCGAATAAACGACCTTGGCGCGCGCGACGAACGCATCGACGATCGACCCGCACAGCGTCTCGAAGATCGGGTTGAGCGCCGCCGAAGCCAGCAGACTCTTGAATTCGAAGCTGACGCGAAAACCGACGCGCGAGCCGCATCCGGCGATCGCGCTGAAATTCCAGTTGCCGGTCAGATTGCGGAACGGTCCGCGCACCAGACGCATCATGATTTCTTCGCCCGGGCGCAGGGCGTTGCGGGTCGTGAATTCGGTACGCAGCACGCCCCGCGCAATGCTAATCGACGCCAGCACCTCGCCCGGCGCGGCCGGTTCGACGTGCGCGGCCGTACACCAGGGCAGGAAGTCGGGATAACGATCGACGTCGTTGACCAGATCGTACATTTGCTGCGGCGAATACGGAACGAGCGCGCTGCGTTCGACAACCTTCAAGCGGACCTCCCCGGCGCCTTCGAGGCGCTATGGGACCGAATTCTCCGGCAAAAGGCCGGGCGCGACAACGCCGCAATCGGTAAACTTCGCTCGCGCGTGAATACCCAGGACAAATTGCCGCCCATAGCCGTCAACCGCAAGGCGCGCTTCGACTATTTCATCGAGGAGCGCTACGAGGCGGGCATCGCCCTGATGGGCTGGGAAATCAAGAGCATGCGCGCCGGCAAGGCGCAGATCACGGAAGCCTACGTGTATCTGAAGAATGGCGAGGCCTTCATGTTCGGGGCTCACCTGACCCCGTTGAATTCGGCCTCCACGCACGTCGAGGTCGATCCGACCCGCACCCGCAAGCTGCTGTTGAACCGGCGCGAGCTCGACCATCTGATCGGCGCGGTCGAACGGCGCGGCTACACCCTCGTGCCGCTCGAACTCTATTGGAAAAACGGCCGCGCCAAGCTCGCGATCGGGCTCGCCAAAGGCAAGAAACAGCACGACAAGCGCGCCACCGAGAAAGACCGCGACTGGCAACGCGACAAAGGCCGGATCATGAAGGCCATGCGCCGCTGAGGAGTGAGCCGGTCAGGTGCGCCGCAACATGGCGCAGCGGCCGTCCTAGGGCGTATACTTCCCGTTGCTTCTGGGGCCGACCGGTTTCGACACGGGTACTGAACCTCCAGGTGCGTACCGAGGTGCAGGTTACCTCGTTAAACTGACTTGCAAACTTATAGTTGCCAACGAAGACAACTACGCTCTAGCCGCCTAATCGCGGCTGAACCTCGATCGGCTTGTGCCGGTACGAACGACTCGAGGGTAGCGCTTACCGGCTAGCGGGAATCACGGGTCCTGGGTGGATCTCGCGAATCGTTACAGGACTGGCTGCCTGCTTTCCCTGCCCGTCGGGTTAGCTAGCGGCGAGAATAATAGACTGGGCTACGTACGTAGATCTTGGAACGTAGGGCTTGTGGACGGGGGTTCGATTCCCCCCGGCTCCACCAATCGCGCGCTGATCGTCCGTCGATCAGCGCCGCATCCATAGCGGCGTACCCGCTGCCGCCACCGCGACGAGGTACCCGCCCGCGGCCGTCATTGCGATCGCCGGCCCGAGACCCGCGGCCGCGCCGAACACGTGGGCGCCGATCATCGCCACGGCCGTCGGCCCGATGCCGGCGCCGAGCGCCACGTTCAAGAAAAAGCTGATCGCCATCGCGAGGCCGCGCGAACCGCCCGGCACCACGTCGAGAATCGCCGAGAAGCCGGCCGCGGTGACCATCCCGGAAAGCGCGAAATAAGCGGGGATGGCGGCCAGCACCACCGCGAACCGCCCGGAATTCATCAAGCACGCCACCGGCAGGATCGCGAGACCGGCGAGCAGGCAGACGCGCAGCTTGCCGCGCCAAGCGCCCCGCGCACCGGCGCGGTCGGCGAACCAGCCGCCGAGCAGCACTCCGCCGCCGAAGCCGACCGACAGCAACAATCCCAATTCGACGCCGATTTGCGCGGCGTCGCGGTGAAATTCGCGGATCAGCAGCGACGGCGCCCACGCGCCGACGGCGTTGTCGACGAAGGATGCCGCGGCAACGACCAGATACATCGACGCGACGCTGCCCCAGGCGGCGATGGCCGCCCCGCGCGGCGATGCCGCGCCCGAAGCCGGTGTCGCGGTCCGGCGTCCGGGTTCCTTGATCAACAGGATCATGCCGCCCCACAGAATTCCCGGCGCGCCGATCAGCAACAGCACCAGCCGCCACGGCGCGTAGGCGCCGATCGCCGTTCCGGAGAGCACGCCGCTTTCGACCACCTTCAGCACGCCGCCGCCGATCAAGATCGACGCACCGATGCCGACCGCGATGCCGCAGAGGAAACTCCCCACCGCGAGCCCCCGGCGCGCCGGCGGAAAATAATCGCTGATCAAGGAAATCGCCGCCGGCGACAACACGGCCTCGCCCAAGCCCACGACGACGCGGCCGGCGAACAGCTGGCCGAAATCAGCCGAAAGCCCGCAGGCGATCGTCCCGGCGCTCCAGATCGCGACGCCGGCAAGGATCAGATTGCGCCGCGAAACCCGGTCCGCCAGATGACCGAGCGGGATGCCCGCGATCCCGTAGACGACCGCGAAAGCCGTTCCCAGCAACAGGCTGATGCGGGTGTCGCCGATATGCAGGTCGCGCCGGATCGGATCGACCAGCAGGGAGAGCACCTGCCGGTCGGTATACGAGAGGATCGCGGTGCCGATCAGGATCGCGACCACCGTCCACGCGTAGCCCGCACCCGGGTAGGCGGCCTCGGACCCGCCCGGCGGCTGCGATCCGAGGCTCACCCCCCGCCCCGTCAAAACTTGACGCTGAGGTCGGCGCCGATGGTGCGGGGCTGGTTGGTCGCGACGCGATTCAGGATCGAGATGTTCGCCGACAGCGCTCCGGTATCCGACAGAAAGGCCTTCTTGTCGGTGAGGTTGTCGATGAACAGCGTCGCGCTCCAGCGCGCGGTCTCGACGCCGGCGCGGGCGCCGACCAGGTCATACGCGGGCAGCGTGTTGCGCGTGTAAGTGATGTCCTGGATGGAGCTCGTGTAATTGTTGGTCGCGCGCGCGACGAAGCTGAGCGAGTCCGACAGCGGATGGCGGAACGACAGATTCGTGCTCGCCGTCACCTGCGGCACGTCGAGCAGGCGGTCGCCGGCGACGACGCCCGCGGTGGGCACCGTGGTCGAGTTGGTCGCGTGGGTGTAGCCGACGTTCTGCGACAACAGCCAGCCCTGCGCCGGCGAGACCGCGACCTCCAACTCCGCGCCATAGGCCCGCGCCTTGCCGGCGTTGGTCGTGTACTTGTAGCCGCACCCCGGCGCGACCTGTTGCTGCACGTCCGCCCAATTCTCGTAGTAGACATCGCCGTTGACCGACACCCGCGAATCGAACAGCTTCGCCTTTTCGCCGAGTTCATAGCTCCACACGCTGTCGGGGCCGAACTGCGTCGGCGCGGGCGTGCACGGGGGGGGAATCGGCGAGTTCGGACCGCCCGGACGGAAGCCCTTCGCCACGGTCGCGTACACGGTCAGGTCGTCGTTCGGGATGTACGCCAGGTTGAATTTCGGCGTCACGCCGGAGTTGGCCGCGAGCCCGAACAACGTCGCGCTGGTGCCGTTCGCCGACACGCCGCTGACGCTGGTCGCCGAGTTGCTGTGATACGTGAAGTAGCGCGCGCCGAGCGTCGCCTTGATGTGGTCCGGCAGCTCGTAGGAGGTCTCGCCGAACAGCGCGTATTGGTCGACGCCGAGCGCGCGATGATTGTCCGCGAGATTGTTCGTGCCGAACAGGGCGGTGAAGCCGTCGTAATAGGAATACACGTGCGAAGTCGCGTGGAAATGGCTGTAGTAGCCGCCGCCGAGCCACTGCCACGGGCCGTCGCCGGTGGAGGCCACGCGCAACTCCTCGCTGAATTGGCGCGTGTCGTCATCCTCGGAAATCGAGCCCGCGCCGAGTCCGCCCGCGGCGGTCGAGAACGGAAAGTTCGCCGGTGGGCCAAGGAAGCCGCCGATGTAGAACTGCATCGCCTCGGAGATGTCCTGGGTTTGACCCTGGCGCCGCTCCCAGTTCGACGTCGCCGACACGACCTGGAACGAATCGAAATCGTATTGCGCCTTGAGGTCGACGAGCGTGAAGGCGTCGCGGAACGGCTCCGACACGTTGAACGGCTGATAATGCACTTCGTTGCCCGGGGGCACGTCGATCGTGTTCGGCGCGCCCTGCGTGATGCGTTGATAGAGAACGCCGAGGTTCAGCTTCAACCGGTCGTTGGGCGTCAACGCGAGCGCCGCGCGCCCGCCCTTCAGCCGTTCCCAGTTCGACCGCGCGATGCGCGCGGCGACCGGCGCCGCCGCGACGTTGCCGCGGCTCGTGCTGTTGTTCACCTCCAGCGGGAACGGACTCAGCACGTCCCGGTCGATCCAGCCGTCGATGAACTTGTCGGTGACGACCAGGCGCAGCGCCGCCTTGCCGGCGACCAGCGGCGCGTTCAGCATCGCGTTCAGCGTGTGGTTGAAGCCGCCGCCGCTCGTGTCGGAGCCGATGGCCTCGGCGCTCGCGGCGAACCGGTTCGGATCGGGCTGGTTGGTGACGAGTTTGATCGTGCCGCCCATCGAGCCCGCCCCGTACAGCGTGCCCTGCGGTCCGCGCAGCACCTCGATCCGGTTCAGGTCGAACAAGCCCGGGTCGATGACGACCTTGCCGTTCTGCGCCATCGCCGGCGGCGTCAACGCCGTCTCGTCGAGGTAGAAACCGACGGTGGGCGATTCGCCGCCCGTCGAGGTCAGTCCGCGCATCTCGAACTCGGTCTGGCCTGGA
Organism: Pseudomonadota bacterium; assembly: GCA_021780475.1. Taxonomy (GTDB): domain Bacteria; phylum Pseudomonadota; class Gammaproteobacteria; order Steroidobacterales; family Steroidobacteraceae; genus Bog-1198. The sequence goes on along the minus strand of JAJXYR010000229.1, from coordinate 4,424 downwards.
CCCGAGGTCTTGAACGACACCCCAGGAACCTGTTGGGCAACCTGAACCAGGTCGGTCACGCCCTGGGCCTGCAGATCGGCTCCGGACAGCGCCGTGATGCTGATGGGCGTCTTTTGGACCGTGGATTTGCGCTTCTCCGCGGTCACGACGATCTGTTCCAGATCTCCGGCGGACGCGGACGCCGTCGTCGCGGCGGACGCGGGCACCGGCGCGGCCAGGGATCCGAAGCACATCAACACACAGGCGGCTGCGGTCGAAAGACCGACAAAGTCATCCCCGATCATCTTGTTTCATCTCCGGTAATTGGGCAGCGGCCCGCCATGGAAAGGGCCGCAAAATCAATTATCCATGAACCGCCGACAAATCTGCGTGGTTTTTCAACCACGCTTGCCGGGTTCACCGGCGTTCAGCGCATATTTCATGATGCGCCCGTGCGGCCCGTCCCGATCCCGCTCCAATTCGTACACGTCCCCGCCGGGCCCGTGGCGGCGCCGGGTCACCGCATCGATCGCGGCCCGGTCGGCGGCATCGAGCCGCAGCGCCGCGACCCGGCGATGCGCCGGCAGATGCGCGGCGCTGGTGGCGCCGACGATCACGGCGCCGACCTGCGGGTGGTCGAGCATGGCGCGCGAGGCGACCGTCGCCATGTCGCATCCATGCCGGTCGGCGATCCGCTTCAGCGCCGCGAGCAATTCCTGGAACAGCGCCCAACCGCCGAATTCCTCGATGATCAAGCGATATTTGACCAGCGACCGGTTGGCGACCGGCCCATCCGGCGGCTCCCGGTTCAACCAGGCCTCGGACAGAAAGCCGCCGGCGACGGTCCCGTAGCACAGCAGCGCGATGCCGCGGGCGCGGCAGAATTCGATCATCCCGTTCGCTGGGCGGTCGTCGAGCAGGGAAAACTGGACCTGATGGGCCATCACCGGCACGCCCGCATCGACGATCTCGCCGAGATGCGCCGTGTCGAAATTGGTCGCGCCGATGTGCGCGATCTTGCCGGCCCGGCGCAGGCGGTCGAGTTCCAGTGCCACCTCGACGTAGCGCGGCACGGAAAAGTCCCACCAGTGAAATTGGACCAAATCGAGCCGCTCCATCCGCAGGCGCGAGAGCGACCGGTCGATCACGGTCTCGACGCCGCGCGCACCGAGGACCGCGAGTTCCGGCAGGTCCGGCACGAACTTGGTGTGCACCTGCAGGCTCGCGGCGAGTGCCGGATGGCGCGCGCGAAAGTCCCCGATCAAGGTCTCGACGCCGGTGTAGATGTCGGCGCAGTCGAAGGTCGTGATCCCCGCTTCGACGAAATCGGCCATGTCAGCGATCGCGCGGTCCGGATCGACCGGCCCGTGTCCGCCGGCGAGGTGCCAGCCGCCCTTGATGATGCGCGAGATCGAGTAGCCGTCGGCAAAGCGGTGGCGCGGGATCATGCCGGGCGTTGCGGTTCGAACGCCGGCGGCACCGCGGTCACGTCGGCGCGACGGAAGCGCCGCAGTCCGGTGCGCGTGATCTTGAGGCGCGTCGGACAGTGTGGATCGGGACAGGCGATCTCCGCGTCGGTGAACATCCAATCCACCGGATCGCGGACGCGCTGCTTGGCCGCCAGCAGCGGCAGCACCGCGGCAAGCGAATAAATCGAGAACCCCTGACCGGCGGGCAGTTTCAGCATCTCGCCGTGCAATTCGAAATAATCGCCGAGGCGCGCGCCGCAATAGATTTTCGCGCCGGGCGGACCGACGACCTCCACGCGCAGATCGTACAAATCGAAACCGCCGTCATCCGGCGTCGCCTCATCGGTCATTCTCGCCCCTCCGGTGTCAGCGGCCCGTGCGCGCCACCTGGTCAGTGATGGCGATCGCCGTCCGCAGCGCGAGCAGGCCGTCCTCGCCGCTCACCGCGGGCGGGGTGCCGGCGGCGGCGGCCGCGAGGAACGCCTCGATCTCGTCGCGCAGCGCGTCGCCCTGCTCGTAGGTGGTTTCATCGATCGCGACCTGCGGCATCCCGTCCGCACCCTGACCCGCGCCCTTGCGGATCACCGTCAGCACCTTCTGCTGCAGGTCGACCGAAACGTAACTGTCGTCCTGAAACAGCCGCAGTTTGCGCTCGGTCTTCAGGCTGACCCGGCTCGCGGTCGCGTTCGCGACGCAGCCGTTCGCGAAACGCAGGCGGGCGTTGGCGATGTCGACCTCGCCGGAGAAAACGCTGGTGCCGATCGCGTCGACCGAAACGACCGGCGAGCGGACGATGCTCAGGATCAAATCGATGTCGTGGATCATCAAATCGAGCACCACGTCGACGTCGGTGCCGCGGTTCTTGAACGGTGCGAGCCGCGCGGATTCGATGAATCGCGGCACCGCGAGGATCGGCGCCAGGGCGCGCATCGCCGCGTTGAACCGCTCCAGATGGCCGACCTGCAGGATCCGTCCGGCGCGCTTGGCGGCGGCGATCAGGCTCTCGCCCTCGGCAACCGTCACCGTCATCGGCTTTTCGACCAGCACGTGGGCGCCGGCATCGAGGAACGCCGCCGCTATTTCCTGGTGCGTGGGTGTCGGCGTGACGACGCTGACCGCATCGACGCGCCCCAGCAGCTCACGGTAGTCGGCGTAGGCCGCGACGCCCGATTCGGCCGCCACCGCATTGCGCGCGGCCTCGTTTGGATCGGCCACGCCGATCAGCGTGGAGTTCGGCAGGCGCGCGTATTTTTGCGCGTGGAAGCGTCCCAGGTAGCCCGCGCCGATGACCGCCGTGCGCATCAGCGCAGGTGCTCCCGCCGCCACTTGCTGCGTGACCGGTACTCTCGCCGGGTTTGCAGGATCGCACCTCCGAGGGTCCCGAGCGCGGCCCCGCCCAGGCACAGCGCGGCCCGGACCCAGGTCCATTCGGACGACAGCACGGCCCACAGGATCGTGCCGAGACAGCCGAGCGCGCCGAACCCGATGAATACCCAGGGCTTCGCGTCGTACAGAAATTGCGGGGTCCAGACTTTCATCGTTGGAATTCTACCGCGCGGCGCCGTCCGCGGCGCCGGATTCGTTTACAATCCGAAAATGGAACGTACGAGCTTGATCCATCTCGCCGTCGCGACGCAGGGCTGGAAGCGCGAGACGGTCATCGCACTGTTGTGGCTGGCGGCCGGCGCGCTGCTGCTGCCGATCTTGATCTATCTATGTGGGATCTCGTTCCTGGGCTCCTACGAGGGCGGCGGCCTCGGCAGCACCTTCGGCACCGTCTGGCGGGGCCTCGGCGCCGGATCGCCCGCCTCCTGGGTCGTCGTCGCCGGACCGTACGTGCTGTTTCAACTGCTGCGGGTGCTGATCTACGTATGGAAATTCGGCTCCACCGCGGACTGAGCGCGGGCTCAAGTTTGTCCGCCGGCGGACGTTAACCCGGACTGACCGGATCGACTTTCCGATCCTTCAGGGCTGATGGAGCCCCGGGCCCATGAATTCCGAGATCGCAACGCGGCTGTCAGCCTCGATCAATCTGCCTTCGCCACCCGGTGTGGCGGCGCACATCATCGAACTCGCCCAAGACCCGGCCATCGAGATGGGCCAGGTCGCCAAGGCGATCAGCCTGGATTCGGCGCTGACCGCCAAGATCCTGCGGATCGCCAATTCACCGCTCTACGCGCAACGGCGCAGGAGTGAGAACCTGCGCCAGGCCTTGGTCGTGTTGGGGCTCAATGCGACCTTGACGCTGGCGCTCAGCTTTTCGCTGGTCAAGTCGCTGCGCGGCGGCAAGCCCAACGGTCTGGACTACCCGCGCTATTGGCGCCGTGCGCTGTTGGCCGCCACAGCCGCCCGTGCGCTCGCCGACGCACTGCGCCAACCGCAGGCGGAGGAGTACTTTCTGGTCGGCTTGTTGCAGGACGTCGGCATGCTGGCGCTCGACATCGCGCTGCCCGAACTCTATCCCGGCAGCGAGTCGCTGCAGCGCAAGCACGAGGCGCTCGCGGAATTCGAACGAAAGAAACTTCAGACCGATCACGCCGAACTCGGCGCCATCGCGATGCGCTCCTGGCGGCTGCCGGAGCGCCTGTGCCGCGCGATAGGCAACAGCCATCGGGTCTACCTGCGTCCGGCGAACGATCCCCACGAGATCATGGATCACTGCGTGGCGCTGTCCGGACCGATCGCGGACCTGTTCTTGGTCGCGCCGGAGGACCGTCAGATAGCGGAGAACGCGCTCGCGGTCGAGCGCAGCGTCGGCCTCGACAAGGCCGCCTTCGGCCAGGTTCTCGGTTCGATCGGCGCGATCATTCCGGAGACCGAGGTGATCTTCGATGCCGACCTGGTGAGCCCGCAGAGCGCGGAATCGATACTCGATCACGCGCGCGAAGTCCTGATGATCCGCAGCCTCCAGGTGCTGCGGGACATCAACACGCTCAAGGCGGCGGCCGAGACCTCGTCGTCGCGGGCGCTGGAACT